>NZ_LN997848.1:2599285-2938571 GCF_001511835.1 Magnetospirillum sp. XM-1 | reverse complement strand
GAGAACTGGTAAGAACTCCACCGCCGGATCGTGCTGGATGGATCAAGTTTACGGGGGTGATCTATCCAGATGTGGCCGCATCGGGGGGATGCCACCAGAAAAGGTTATCGTATTCGGCTTATGCCATCAAGGCGGAGATGATGAAGGTAAATCCGACCATGGACACTGCATCGATTACTGTATCGGCAATCGGCATCACCGAAGTGAAGAATGCCGGTAAGCTACGTGCCTTGGCTGATGTTGAGGTCGTCTTTGATGGCATCGAGATGATCATCCAAGGAGTCAAGGTGAGGGCTGATGACAAAAGTACCGAGGTTTCCTTGCCAACATATCGGGCACCAGATGGCTCATGGAAAGCCGCAATTATTCTGCCTGATGAGATCAAGGATGCCATTTCGGACACGGTGATTGCTGCGGGATTGGAGGCAGGAATCCTCCGGGTGAAGGAGGAGTCCGTTGGGGATCGGTGCACAATGGAAGGTGCTAAATCTCCGGACCATTTTGCTTGAGGTTGATGAAAGATATAAATCTTTGGTAGCATTTGATCGGCGTGAAGGCGGAGGACGGCCATGATTGTTGCAAACACAGGCTGGCCTGATCTCGAACTCCTAAAAGCTGCCCCGATTCTGATCTGGCGTGCAGGTCTCGATGCCAAATGCAATTGGTTCAACCCCGCATGGCTCGCCTATACCGGCAGGACAATGGAGCAAGAGATGGGGAACGGATGGGCGGAAGGTGTCCATCCTGATGATTTTGATCGCTGCTTGAAAATCTATCTAGATGCCTTCGCACTTCGTCATCCGTTCGACATGGAATACCGCATCAAGCGTGCCTGTGGCGAATACGGTTGGATCATAGATTACGGAATCCCTATTCAAAACCAGTCCGGCGAATTTCTCGGGTATGTCGGCTATTGTTTTGATGTCTCTGTCAGACGGGAGAGCGAAGAAAAACTGGGAATTGCCTGTAAGGATTTGGCGGCATCCAACGCTGAACTTGAGCAATTTGCCTACGTCGCATCCCATGATCTTCGTGAGCCACTCCGTATGATCAGCAGCTATGTTGACCTGATTGAACGCCGCTACGGACATCACTTTGACGCAGATGGGCATGAATTTATTGGCTTCGTCCGCGACGGTGCCCGGCGAATGGATGCGATGGTTCTGGACCTGCTTGCATTCTCCAGAATTGATAGACAGGGAGAACCACTGGTTCCGATGCGGATCGGTGATGCCATTTCCCGTGCCGTGAGAAATCTTGGGACAGCCATTTCCGAGTGTGATGCACACGTGGTCGTCGATGTGGATGCTTCGCTCATGGTGGTTGGGGATGGCCACCAATTAGATCGGCTTTTCCAAAACCTAATTGGGAATGCCATCAAATATCGAAAAAAGGGGATAAGACCCCACATCGCCGTCGCTGCTCGTCTCGATGATGGGAAGGCGGTCTTCTCTGTTCAAGATAATGGTATCGGGATCGCACCAGAATACTTCGACCGAATTTTTCTGCTTTTCAAGCGACTTCATACCCGAGAGGTATACGAGGGAACAGGGATCGGTCTTTCTGTCTGCAAGAAGATTGTCGAGCGGCACGGGGGCGAGATTTGGGTCGAGCAATCACCTTCAGGCGGCTCGACTTTCCTGTTTACCTTGCCGACGCCTGAGTGAATCCGTTTGATAAATGATGGCTGTTAGTCATTCCGTTTTTGTTTGGTAGGGAGGGGCACATGAACAAGTCCGAATTGATCGCCGCCGTCGCCGATGGTGCCAACATGACCAAGGCCGACGCGGCAAGTGCCATTGATGCCGTTTTCGCAGCCGTCACCGCCGCCATGAAATCGGGTGATGATGTACGTCTGGTTGGCTTTGGAACCTTCTCGGTTTCTGCCCGTCCTGCCCGTCAAGGCAGGAATCCGCAAACTGGCAAGCCCCTCACCATCGCGGCCAGCAAGTCTGCCAAATTCACCGCCGGAAAGAGCCTCAAGGACACCATCAATGGCCGATGACATCAAGGCTCTGACCACCAAGATTGTTGCCGCCTACTTGGGCAGCAACACCTTGGCGGTCACAGAAATTCCGAACCTGATCAAGTCCGTTTATTCGACTTTAGCCGCTACGGACAACCCTGCTTCAGCACCGGCTGAACGGCAGCAACCTGCCGTTTCGGTGAGGCGGTCGGTGACCCCAGATTACATTGTCTGTTTGGAATGCGGTGATCGGCAGAAGATGCTCAAGCGACACCTCACGACTGGGCACGGGCTGACCGCCGACGAGTACCGGACCAAGTGGGCTTTGCCCAAGGATTATCCCCTCGTCGCTCCCGAATACGCCGCACGCAGATCAGAGTTTGCGAAGGCTGTTGGGCTGGGCTATTCCCGGACGAACCGGAAGCCAAAATCAGCCACCTGATGAACGGGGAAGGGATCACCATGCCGCCACGTAAGAGTGCCAAGCCCGCAACCGCACCCAAGCCTGCCAAGGTCGCCAAGAAGGCTGGCCGGTCCACCCGTGGCCGATTGGACGACGGCAGTGCCAATCCCATTGATGTTCATGTTGGTGCCCGCATACGGCTTCGTCGGACCCTTCTGGGCATGAGCCAGGAGAAGTTGGGTGAATGCCTGGGGCTGACCTTCCAGCAGGTCCAAAAATACGAGCGTGGAGCCAATCGGGTGGGGGCTTCGAGGCTGTTCGATCTGTCCCGTGTTCTGGATGTCCGGGTTGGCTACTTTTTTGAGGAAATCTCTGATATTGCCCAGGCAGCATCGCCGGTCGAGGTGATCCGGGGCAATGTCACCAAGGCAATCGATGTCGCTGACGACAATCCCATGACAAAGCGGGAAACCCTCGAATTGGTACGGGCCTATTTCAGCATCAGTGACCCCAAGGTCCGGGATCAGGTTCTGTCGATGGCGAAGGCTTTGGGTGGTGCCAATTAGTATGGTTAGATTATTACACGGGAAAAACTATTTTTTCGATCTCTTGCTTTAAATGGCTTACGGGTATCCCCTTCTTATAGCGTTCATCCGCCGACTTAGACATAGACCAACCTCCCAAGGTCTTTAACATTGAGTCTTCCATGACTTGTTCAGCCCGCTGGGCGAAATTATGCCGAAATGAATGCAATGTATGCTGTGGCGATTTGACCGGGGCCAAGATTTCATCAATCTGACTTGCCAGAGATGTTAGATAGTTTCCGCTCTTAATTTTTGTCGCATCAAATATCTTCGACTTCCCCCCTGCCCTTCTGGACTCCACGTAATCAAGAAACCCACGCTCAATTGCCCGAGAGTGTATCGGGACAAATCGCGGCTTCTTATTTTTCACAGTCTTTGACAAGGCTATAAGATGCGACACCCGAATGCTTGGAGACACATTGAAGCACCACACCCCATCCTCTTGAACAACATCAGTTACATCAAGTTGTGCCAGTTCGTTTCCACGCATCCCATGATACAATGCGAGATACGGCAACCAGCCAATCCCATCAAAGTTATATTTACAGTTAAATAGCTTGACCAACATTTCGTCTGGAAAAGCCTCCCGGATTGATTGATACCCACTGTCATTCAACTTAATTCTTTCAGCAGGATTCAACGGAACCCAACCATTCACCCTAAAAAACTCAAAAACCGTCCCCATGTTTGTTAGATATTTGTTTATTGTTGAAATTTTCAAAACACCAAGGCCCTGAATAGCATCAAGCAAGTCATCCTCACCGATTTCATCTTTCTCAGATTCGGACCTTATCTCATCAACCTCCCTCCTAATAATTTTTGAAATATCTTCATATGTCATCCCAAAAAATGCTGGATTCTCTTTTGCATTTGCTGGCAAATAACGGATTATCTCACGGACTCTAATGATATCATCGCGGTTGATGTAGGCGACATTTGTATTGCCCCCGAGAGTCTCCAAAATAACGTCGCATATTGTGCTATAATTTGTGATATTCGACGTTGCCAATTCTTGCCGCTCAGGATTGCTTTTAAATTTTTCAATTGCGTCTTTAAGAGAGACGATTTTGGCAAGTGGGGCAGCCCTATCGGGGTTTGAATCAATAAAATTGCCAGCCGCAATGATGGCGGGATTAAAGTTTAAACTAACCATCATCTCCCGCACCGCCGAACGGGCCGCAGCAATGGCAAGATCGTGGAACTTATTACGTAGCTGAGGAGAAAGTTCAACGTATTGGGTTGCTTCGAAATTAGCGATCAAGTCATCAACCGTGCCGCCAATTTTAACGGTTTTAAATTGTATCGAAAGCCCACCCAAGATGTCGTCAACCCCCATCTCGGAAACTCGACGCCTTGGTGGCTTGGTTCTTTTCCATGCCTCCTCAATGGCCTTTTCGATGGTTAGATGAATGCCCGTATAACCGAGCAATGCACGAGATTGTTCGCTGGTACTAAATGACTTTCGAACCCGTCGACCGAGGAGCCTCCCCTCAAACTCCACCAGCCCGCGTATCTTTTGGTCAAAATCTCTCTCGTAATGATATACGCCTCGAATTTTGACCAGATAAGGTATTTTTCCTTGGCGGATTCCAGAGGCCACAGCACTTTCCCCCACGTTTCCCCCCACACTATCCCCCAATAATTGGCGTATATCAAGGAATTCAATGGGTTGGTTTAGCCGCAGCTTTCCTCCCTAAACTCAAGCCGCTGGGGCAACCCAGCGGCTTTTTTTCGGTTATGACGGGTGGGCAGACCACCACTCCTTCTGATATATATCTTTGAGTGCGACACCCTTTCTGTCGAGAACCGCGCTTGAAGATCCCGCCCCTGATCACCATCAAGCCGAAACCCGACCGGCCCCTGGGGCAGCGCATCATCTTGCACACCATCGTCTTCAGCTCGTTGATCACCCTGATCATCAGCATCGTGCAACTAAGCAACGAGTTCAGTGACCGGCAGTCGGCGGTCAAGCAGGAGCTGGACGGCGTCCACGTCCTGCTGCCATCCATCGCCGAGAGCGTGTGGACCTTCAACGACGCCCAGATCGCCCTGGCCCTGCGAGCCCTGACCAGCATGCCGCATTTCGAGGAAGCAACCATCTTGACGCCCGAGGGCGGGCGCTGGACGAGCGGGCGACAACAATCCACCCGCTTCATGCAACGCACCTACCTCCTCGAACGTCACGGCCGCACAGGCCCGCAGGCCCTCGGCACCCTGGAGATCACCGCCGGCATCGACGCCGTCTACGTGGCGGTCTTCACCATGACCGCCGGGATTTTGTTCGGCAACGCGATCAAGACCTTCCTGGTGGCCGGGTTCATGGGCTGGCTGATCCATGTGCTGGTGACCAGCCGCCTGGCCCCGCTCAAGCGCGAAATCGAGGCCGTTCTCGACGATTCCGGACAGCCCTCCGTTCCGGACGCGGCCGGCGACGAGCTGGAGGCCCTCAAGGAGAGCTTCACCCGGATGGCAACCCGCCTGAACGAGGCCGTCGGCAGCATGCGGACCGCCAAGGCGGCGCTCCACTCCGCCAACGCCGATCTGGATGCACGGGTCAAAGAAAAGACCGCCGAACTGGAAAGAAGCAAGGAAAACGCCGAGGAAGCCACTGCCGCGGTCCTGCGCTCCATGGGCGAGCAGCGGAACTTCCTGTCCATGGTCTCCCACGAATTCCGCGGGCCGCTGTCCGCCATCGGCGGAGCGGCCCAGATCATCGCCATCTACGGGCAAGGCAACGGCGAACTGGCGGAGGAAGTGGCCAAGATCAACCGCGCCGTCGCCCGCATGGTCGGCCTGATCGACGAATATCTCAACGAGGAGCGCCTCGACTCCACGACCAGCCCGCCGGAGGTCAGACGCTTCGACCTGGGCGAACTGGTGCATGAGGCCTGCTCGTCCGGCATGTTCTCGACCGGCTTGCGGCCGATCAACGTCTTGGCGGAAAGCGAGCTGTTCGTCTCGGGCGACAGCAACCTGATCGCCATCGCCGTGGCCAACATCGTCGACAACGCCATGAAATACTCCCCCGCCGGCAGCCCCGTCACCGTGACGGCGCGCCGCCAGCCGCAAGGAGCAGAGGTCGCCGTCCGCGATTGGGGGCCGGGAATACCGGCCAGCGAGCGCGACAAGATCTTCGAGAAGTACTACCGCTCCGTCAGGACCGACCGGGTCTGCGGCGTGGGGCTCGGCCTGTATCTGGTCAAGCGCATCGTCGACATGCATGGCGGGGCCATTACCGTCGAAAGTTGTCCGGCCGACGGCACGGTCTTCACCGTGCAACTGCCTTTGGTGGCGGAAGGCTAGGGAAGCTCGGGATCCGAGGCGGACAGCAGCGGCGGCGCCTTGGCACCGTCGGGCAGCGGCCGGTCGTCGCCGCCCAGCGTCCGGTGCATGATCACCACGTCCACCCAGCGGCCGAACTTCAGCCCCACGCCGCGCAGCACGCCCTCCTGGCCGAAGCCCAGCGCCCGGTGGACGGCGATGGAGCCCTGGTTGGCGGAATCGCCGATCACCGCGATCATCTGACGATAGCCGAGCGCCATGCAGCGCTCGATCAGGGCGCCCAGCAGCACCCGGCCGATGCCCCGGCGCACCACGAAGGGCGCCACATAGATGGAATCCTCCACCGTATAGCGATAGGCCGAGCGCTGGCGGAACGGCCCGGCATAGGTGTAGCCCAGGACCTCGCCCTCCTCCACCGCCACCAGGAACGGCAGGCCGCGCGCCACCACGGCGGCACGGCGCGCCTTCATCTCCTCGACGGACGGCACCTCCTCCTCGAACGAGGCGGCGGTGCGCGATACGTAAAAAGCATAGATCGACTGCACCGCCGCCATGTCGTCGTCGGTGGCGTCGCGGATCTCGACGGAAAGCGGCGTATTGAGCCCCCTCATGCGCGGCCGAACTCCCGGGCCGCCGCCGCCAGGGCCGCGGCCACCTTCTGAAGGTCTTCCTTCACCGCCTCGAAATCAGGCCCGTGGCAATGCCGCCCCTCGTCCATGTAAAGCCCCCGGTTGATCTCGATCTGCAGCGCGTGGCTGCCCTGGCGTGGCTGGCCGTAATGCCGCGTGGTGAAGCCGCCGGCATAGGGCGCGTTGCGCACCACACGGTAGCCCAGTTGGCTGAAGGAATCCTCGGCCACCTGGGTGAACAGCGGCGAACAGGCGGCGGCGAAGCAATCGCCCAGCACCACGTCCACCCGGCTAAGCCCCGAATCGCGGTCCATGGGCCCGCCCACCGAGGGCATGGAATGGCAATCCACCAGAAGCGACCAGCCGAAGGCGGCGCGGGTGGCGTCCACCAATCCCCGCAGCCGGCGATGATAGGGATGGTAGCAGCGGGCGATGCGGTTTTCGGCCTCGGCCACCGGCAGGCGTCCGGCATAGATCTCGGCGCCGCTGGCCACCACCCGGGCGATGGTCCCCAGCCCGGCCAGGACACGGGGAGAGCGGGTATTGGCGTGCTCGGGCAAAGCGCCCGAGAACATGGCCGGGTCCAACTCGTAAGGCTCGCGGTTGGGATCGCAATAGGCCCGGGGAAACAGGGCGGTGATCAGCGGCGCGCCCAGATCCACCACGCCGGCGTAAAGCTCGTCGACGAAACTGTCCTCGGACCGGCGCAGCATGCGGGCGTCGAGCCGCGACTGCGCCACGAACTCGGCCGGGTAGTCGCGGCCGGAATGGGGCGAGGCGAACACCAGCGGCGCCGTTTGCCGGGCAGGCAGGAACACCCTCAGCACGGCATCGTCGTCGTTGGTCTTCTCGATGGGCATGGTCTCGGCGGGCATGTCATCCACGGCTTGCCCGTCCTTCTTAGCAAATCGCCCGGCCCGTGTCATACCCCGCTCCAGGAAATCGGCGAGATTCCGCCTCGTTCATTTTCCATTGTGCAGACATTCCGGAAGGGCTTGCAATGCCCGAAAAACGACGCTAAAAGAACGTCCCTCGGCCGGACCCAACCAACGGGACAGACCAAGACAAGGGCGGTTAGCTCAGCGGGAGAGCACTACGTTGACATCGTAGGGGTCACTGGTTCAATCCCAGTACCGCCCACCATCGAAGGCCTCAGGGAAACCTGGGGCCTTCGTCCGTTTTGGCGCCGATATCAACCTCGCCTTAAGCAATCCCTGGCATGATGTAATTCTCATTATCGCCGCAGAAAGCGGGGAATCATCATGGCCACCACATCGGCAACCCACTCCAAGCCCTTCATCCATCCCCCCGCCCCGCGCAAGCCGGCGGGAAAGTCGGGCGGCATCTGGACCAGGCCGCTGGCCCTGGCCGGCATCGTCGTGCTGGCGGCCGCACTGGGAGCCGGGGCGCTGTTGCTTCAGCCCAGGCTCAAGGGCGGCGGCGCGGCGGCCACGCCGGAAGCCTTCGCCGAGCAGATGGAGGCGGCCGCCCGCGCCGGCGGCGGAACCATTCCCCATGTCTTCGGCGGCACCATCCGCACCGAGCGCAACGGCAGCATGCTGGCCCTGGTGGCCGACAACGTGCCGCCCTCGGCCTGCGTCTCGGTGGGCTGGAAACTGGTGCGCAAGGGTCTGCTGTCCATCAACGGCACCATGCCGCTGCGCGTCTCGGCGGCCAAGTTGTCCGACCTGTGCTACCAGGAAGAGGGCGGCGCCGTGCTGACCTGGATTCCCAAGGCGGTCGAATAGGCATCCATCATAGATATTGATTCACCCCTGCCCTCCTGCCACTATATGGCGGGTTGGGCAACTCTTATGGAGTGTGGGGAATGGATGATATCGATCTGGCGGCAGAGCGTACCGACATGCTGAACGCCGCCGCCATTCAGGCGGTTCTCGGACGGACGGAATCGGTGCTGTCCACCGGCATCTGCCGCGCTTGCAACGAAGAGATCGAGCCCGAGCGCCTTACCGCCAATCCCTACGCCAAGCATTGCCGCGACTGCGCCGACGAAGCCGAGTCCCGCGCCCGCATGGCCCGGCGCTGCGGTCCGCGCTGATCCGGCTCTCGTGAATTGGCCCGCCCCCGTGTCGGGGGCGGGCCGGTAACATTCACAGGACCAGCAGGGCGGCGCCGCCGTCCTTCTCGATCTCCCACAGATAGCCGAGGGAATCGAGCGCCCGCTCCCGCGACATCAGGGAGTGGGCTTCGGGTGCGGCGATGATCGCCCAGACCCGGTCCCGGATTGCCGCTAGTTTCTCGCGGCGCGCAGCCTTCTGGCCCATGGTCGATCCTCCTTCAATGGAAGCGACTACATGGACAGAATATCCAGCTTATCCTTAACGGAAGGTATCAAGCCCCCCAGGCATCGGCGCAAATGCCGGCGTACCAGCCGGCGGCATACTCCGCCTCGGCCTTGCGGGTATGGGCGTCGGCGCCCAGCGGACTGACGCCGCCCGCCCCCGCCACACCCACCCGGCTGCCGTCCGCCACCTCGTAGACCCCCGCCACCGAGATGGCGTAATCGGGAGACAGCAGCGAGTAGCAGACATTGATGGCCTTGGGCGCGGCAAAGCCTTGCCCGGACAGCGAGGCGGCCACCGCCGCTGCCGCGATCTTGGCCTGGTTGTTGGCCGAGGAGGCGGATTTGGGCATCTCGCCGGCGACGCAGGCATCGCCGATCACGTGGATGCCGGGTATGCGCCGGGATTCGAAGGTGGCCGGGTCCACAAGACAGAAGCCGCCTTCATCGGCCAGTCCGGCGGCAATGGCGATGGCCCCGGCCTCCTGGGGCGGAATGACGTTGGCCAGCGCCGGGGTGAAGCGGTCGAAATCGGTCTCCACCCAGCCCTCGGCGGCGTTGACCCGCACCACGCGGCCGTTGGCGGCGCCCGACACCCATTCGACCATGTCGCCGTACAGGGCCTTCCAGCCCTCCTGGAACAGCGCCTGCTTGGAGAACGAATCCTTGGCATCGAGGATCAGCACCTTGCAGCCCTTGCGGTGCCGCGACAGATGCCAGGCGATCAGCCCGGCCCGCTCGTAGGGACCGGGCGGGCAGCGGAAGGGATTGCCCGGGGCGGCGATGACCACCACGCCGCCATCCTCCACCGCCTCGAGCCGGCGGCGGAGCAAGGCGGTCTGCGGACCGGCCTTCCAGGCATGGGGCATGGCCTGGGCGGCCGCCTCGCCGTAGCCTTCGATCTCGTTCCAGCGCAAGCCGATGCCGGGCGAGACGATCAGCCGGTCATAGGCCACCCGCCCGCCGCCCGCCAGACGCAGCACCCGCCGGTCGGCCTCGATGGCCGTGACGGCGTCGCGGACCACCCGAATGCCGAACCGCGAACGTAGTTGGTCATAGCCGTGCTCCAGGCGCGACAGCGGCGCCAGCCCGCCGATCACCCCGTTGGAGCCGGGACAGGTGACATGGACGGAATCGGGCTCGACCAGGGTGACCGCCACCTCCGGCATGGTCCGGCGCAGGGCGCGGGCCGCCGTCGCTCCGCCGAATCCGCCGCCGATAATGGCCACCGAGGCCGCCGCCTCCCCCCTCGCCAAGGCAGGCGACGCCAGCAGCGCCGCCCCGCCACCGGCCAGCAAGGCCCGCCGGGAGAGCGGCGCGGTCATGGCGCGCCCCTAGCCGACAATTCGCCGGCGATGGCGCCCAACTGCTCGCGCGAATACCCCTTGGCGATGCGGTCCATGATGGTGGCGACCCGCCCGCCGTCACGAAAGGCCAGCAGCATGCGCAGCAATTCCCCGGCCGGACGCCCGGCCAGGGTGGGAATGAATGAATGGATTTCGGTGGAATGACAGGCCGTGCAGGTGTCGGCCATCACCCGCGCAACGCCATCGGCCCGCACGGCCGGCGCGGCGGCGATCATCATCAGGGTCGTGAAGACGGCAACGCGGCGCACGGCAATCCCCCTTTGCGGGGGACAGTCTATCGCGGCTTCCCGCCCCTGTCAGCGTCCCGGTACGGTGGGACCGCCGGAAGCCTTCCAGCCGAGAATGCCGCCCTGCATGCGGTTGATCTCGCCGTCCCAGCCGGCGGCCAGCAGCTTCTCGGTGGCAGTGCCGCACCGCACACCGCTGCGGCAGTGGATCACCAGGCGCTTGCCCTCCTCCGGCTTGGGCATGCGGGCCGGATCGAAGGTTGACAGCGGCAGGTTGACGGAGCCGGCGATGGCCTCGGCGGCGTATTCGTCAGGCTCGCGCACGTCCACCAGAAGGATGGAGCCCGCCTCCCACCACTGGCGGATCTGCGAGGGGTCCACCACATGGACCTTGTCGCTGGCGGGCGAGGAGGAAAGACCGAAAAGCCGCGAAAGCATGCCGCACATCCCACTTTTATCAGATGACGCGAATGTAAGTTTTTCCCGGCCGGATTCAAGCCCAATCCACCTTTTTTGCCCGAGGGTCTTGGAAAGAGGGATTGGCAGCCCCACTAATTAGAATGACTTTCAGGCGCAGTATTTCATCCGCGAGTGGGAATCGTTGCTGCGGATGAAACGACGGCAGGGAGGGACATTCGACATGAACAGGTCCATTCTGGCCCTAATAGCGGCGGCTGTTTTCATCGGTTCCATGCCGATGGCCATGGCCGGGGAGCCGCAACCCTGGGCCCTCTCGTTCCAGCAGGCGGTCACGCCCACCATGGAACGCATCGCCTCGCTGGCGACCTTCATCAACGGCGTGATCGTCGGCATCACCATCTTAGTATCGGGGCTGCTGCTCTATGCCTGCACCCGGTTCAGGGCCGACCGCAACCCCAAGCCGGCCACCTGGTCGCACAACACGCCGCTGGAGGTCGTCTGGACGGCCATTCCGGCGGTGATCTTGCTGTTGATCGCCATTCCGTCGTTCCGGCTGCTCTATTTCATGGACAAGGTCCAGGACGCCGACATGACGCTGAAGATCGTCGGCCACCAGTGGTACTGGAGCTACGAATATCCCGACCACGACTTCAAGTTCGACAGCAACATGGTGCAGACCGAGGACTTGAAGCCCGGCCAGCCCCGCCTGCTTACCGCCGACAACACCATGGTGGTGCCGGTGGGCGTGCCCATCCGCCTGCAGATGACCGCCGACGACGTCATCCATTCGTGGTCGGTGCCCGCCTTCGGGGTCAAGACCGATACGGTGCCCGGCCGCCTCAACGAGACCTGGGTGCAGGTGGACAAGGCCGGCGAGTATCACGGCCAGTGTTCCCAGCTGTGCGGCGTCAACCACGGCTTCATGCCCATTCACGTGAAGGCCGTGCCCAAGGAGGAATTCCTCGCCTGGGTCGCCCAGGCCAAGAAGACCTACGCCCGCATCGACGGCACCCGTCCCGAGACCGCCGTCGCACTTGCCACCCGAGGGGAGGACCGGCCATGAGCACCGCCGCGATGCACCAGGATCACGGCCACGCCCAGCCCCATGGCTGGCGCCGCTGGCTCTATTCCACCAACCACAAGGACATCGGCACGCTGTACCTGATCTTCTCGGTGATCGCCGGGTTGCTGGGCGGCGCCATGAGCGTGGTCATCCGCATGCAGCTGGCCCATCCCAGCGGCACCATCTTCGGCGGCGACTGGCACATGTACAACGTGTTCGTCACCGCCCACGCGCTGACCATGGTGTTCTTCACCGTGATGCCCGCCCTGATCGGCGGCTTCGGCAACTGGTTCGTGCCCCTGATGATCGGCGCGCCGGACATGGCCTTTCCCAGGCTCAACAACATCAGCTTCTGGCTGCTGCCGCCCGCCTTCCTGATGATGCTGCTGTCCATGTACGAGGGCGCGGGCGCCGGCACCGGCTGGACGCTGTACCCGCCGCTTTCGACCACCTACCACCCCGACGCCTCGGTGGACTTCGCCATCCTGGGCCTGCATCTGGCGGGCATCAGCTCGGTGCTGGGCGCCATCAACTTCATCTGCACCATCCTCAACATGCGCGCGCCGGGCATGACCATGCACCGCATGCCGCTGTTCGTCTGGGCCATGCTGGTCACCGCCTTCCTGCTGCTGCTGTCCATTCCGGTGCTGGCCGGCGCGCTGACCATGCTGCTCACCGACCGCAATTTCGGCACGACCTTTTTCGCGCCGGCCGGCGGCGGCGACCCGCTGCTTTACCAGCATCTGTTCTGGTTCTTCGGCCACCCCGAAGTCTACATCATGATCCTGCCGGCCTTCGGCATCATCAGCCACATCATCTCCACCTTCTCGAAGAAGCCGGTGTTCGGCTATCTCGGCATGGCCTACGCCATGGTGGCCATCGGCTTCGTCGGCTTCGTCGTGTGGGCGCACCACATGTTCACCACCGGGCTGAACGTCGACACGCGGGCCTATTTCACCGCCGCCACCCTGGTCATCGCGGTGCCCACCGGCATCAAGGTGTTCAGCTGGATCGCCACCATGTGGGGCGGCTCCATCACCTTCCGCGTGCCCATGATGTGGGCGGTGGGCTTCGTCTTCCTGTTCACCATGGGCGGCGTCACCGGCGTGGTGCTGGCCAACAATCCCGTCGACGTGACCCTGCACGACACCTACTACGTGGTGGCCCATTTCCACTACGTACTGAGCCTGGGCGCGGTGTTCGCCATCTTCGCCGGCTTCTACTACTGGATCGGCAAGATGAGCGGCCACGAATACCCCGAGACGCTGGGCAAGATCCATTTCTGGCTGACCTTCATCGGCGTCAACATCGCCTTCTTCCCGCAGCATTTCCTGGGCGCCCAGGGCATGCCGCGCCGCGTTCCCGACTATCCCGACGCCTTCGCCGGGTGGAATTACGTGTCGTCCATCGGCGCCTACATCGCCTTTGCCGGCACGCTGTTCTTCCTGGTGGTGGTGTGGCGCACCTTCGCCGCCGGCAAGGCGGTGGCCGCCAATCCCTGGGGATCGGGCGCCACCACCCTGGAATGGTCGGTCAGCTCGCCGCCGCCGCTGCACAGCTTCGACGAACTGCCCCATATCGGCACTCCGGCGGAGTAAGGGCCATGAGCCCCCGGCGCCGGACCCAAGCGACCCTGGCGGGACTGGTGGTGATCATCGTCGCCATGGTCGGGCTGGTGATCGGCAGCGTGCCGCTGTACCGGGCCTTCTGCCAGTTCGCCGGCATCGGCGGCCCGCCCCGGCAGGTGGCGGCGGAGTCCGCCGCGCCTGCCGCCAAGACGGTTACGGTGCGGTTCGACGCATCGGTGGCCAAGGGCCTGCAATGGCGCTTCGCCCCCCAGGTGCGCGAGATGAAGGTGCGGCTCGGCGAGGACACCCTGGCGGTGTTCACCGCCACCAACCTGTCGGACCGCCCCATCACCGGCAACGCGGTGTTCAACGCCACGCCCGACAAGATCGGCAAGTACGTGGCCAAGATCCAGTGCTTCTGCTTCACCGAGCAGATTCTGCAACCGGGCCAGAGCGTCGACATGGTGGTCAGCTTCGTGCTCGACCCCGCCATGGGAGCCGATGTCCATACCAGCGAAGTCGGCACCGTCACCCTGTCCTATACCTTCTTCAACGCCAACGTTTCTGACGAGAGAGGACGGTCATGAGCCACGCCCACGCCACGCCCCGCGCTTCGTCGCCCCCCCACCCCTTCCATCTGGTCGATCCCAGCCCCTGGCCCCTGGTCGGAGCCTTTTCCGCCCTGGTGCTGGTCTACGGCGCGGTGGACTGGTTCCGCAACCACGCCCATACCACGGTGATGCTGATCGGGCTGGGCCTGGTGGCCTTCACCATGTTCGGCTGGTGGCGCGACATCTTCCGCGAGGCCCGCTCGGGCCACGCCCATTCCGAGGAGGTCTGCCACGGCCTTCGGATGGGCATGAGCCTGTTCATCGCCTCGGAAGTGATGTTCTTCGTCGCCTTCTTCTGGGCCTACTTCCACTCGGCCCTGGGGGTGGCTCCCATGGTGCCCCAATGGCCGCCGGCCGGCATCCAGACGCTGGAGACCTGGCACATCCCCTTCGTCAACACCCTGATCCTGATGAGCTCGGGCGTGACGCTGACCAAGGCCCACCACGCCCTGATGCACGACAACCGCGGCGCCACCAAGGCGTGGCTGCTGGTGACCATCGCGCTGGGCGTGCTGTTCCTCAGCTTGCAGATCCACGAATACGGCCAGGCCATGTTCGCCTTCACCGACGGCATCTATCCGTCGGTGTTCTACATGGCCACCGGATTCCACGGTTTCCACGTCTTCGTCGGCGTGTGCTTCCTCACCGTCTGCCTGCACCGGGTGCGGGTCGGCGACTTCACGCCGGCCAGGCATGTGGGCTTCGAAGCCGCCGCCTGGTACTGGCACTTCGTGGACGTGGTCTGGGTGTTCCTGTTCATCTGGGTCTACTGGTGGGGCAACGGCTGAGGGTCTATATGCCCCTCAATCGCCGGGCGGGTTTCTCCGAAACCCTTGGCTCCCGCGGCATAAGCCGCGCGGCCCCTTGGGCCTAACCATTGCCCGATGAGTCCGCTCATCGGGCAATGGCGTCAGTTGTTCGGCCAGTTGAACGATGCGGCGGCGCAGGGCCGTCCCAGCAGATAGCCCTGCACCTCGTCGCATCCGAGCCGGCTGACCATGTCCATCTGCTCTTCGGTCTCGATGCCCTCGGCCACCACCTTGAGGCCGAGGCGATGCCCCAGCTGGATGGAGCTTTCGACGATGGCCAGGGCCCCTTCCTCGGTCAGGGCCTTGGCGATGAAGGACTGGTCCACCTTCAATTCGGTGAAGGGTCCCTGCTGCAATTGCTTCAAGGACGAGTAGCCGGTGCCGAAATCGTCGATGGACAGGCCGAAGCGGCGCATGCGCAGCCGGGTCAGGATGTCCAGCTGGGCGGTGAAGTCCCCGGCCAGCGCGGTCTCGGTGATCTCGATGGTGATCTTTTCGGGCGGAATGTCGTAATCGCGGGCGATGTCCACCAGGGCGTCGGGCAGATCGAGATTGTGCAGCATGTGGGGCGACAGGTTGAGCGCCACCCGGGGCGAGAACCCGGCCTTGCGCCAGATGCGGCAATGGGCCAGGGCCTGGCGGATCACCGAATCGGTCAGGCGGTCGATCATTCCTTCACGCTCGGCCAGCCCGATGAAGCGGTCCGGCCCCACCATGCCGTGGTCGGGGTGGATCCAGCGGGCCAGCACTTCCGCCCCCAGGATTCGCCGGCTCTTGGTGCAGAACTTGGCCTGGAACCAGGGCACCACGTGGCCGTCGTCAAGGGCAGAGCCCAGGGCCTCGGTATCGGGATGGTAGCGGTCCGGCGCCCGCGCCACCACGCTGGGACGGATGGGAGCCCGGGCGGCGGCCAGGACGTCGTAGACCGCCGACAATTCGCCCACGCCGAAGGGCTTGTGCAGGGCGCCGGCGACCTTCAGCCCACGGGATTCCGCCAGACGCTTGGCGGCCTCGATCACGTCGGAATCATAGCCGCTCATCAGGACCAGATGGGCGCCGGAATTGTTGTCGGCGAGAAAGCGGATGATCTCGACGCCGTCCATTCCCGGCATGGCGAGATCGAGGAAGATGCCGCGCAGGTCGACGGAATAGCGACAGGCAAAATCCTCGAAATTGTCGCACCAGGTGGTCTTGAAGCCCATGTCGGCCCCGACGTCGGCGACGAATTCGCACATGTCGCGCTCGTCGTCGAGGATGAGCACCGGCGGCGGTGGGTCGAGGGCGGGATCAACGGTCATGTCTTCCTCTCTCGCTCGTCCAGGGCCTTTCTCACGGCTCTGGCCAGATCCGTCTTGCCATAGGGTTTGGACAGAATTTCGCCGTGCCTGTCCTTATGCTCCACGGCATAGCCGGTGAAACCCGAGGTGAGCAGCACGGCGCAGCCGTGCCCCATCTCGCGGGCGCTCCGTTCCAGGCCATAGCCGTCCAGGCCGTCCGGCATCACCACGTCGGTAAACAGCAATTGGATATCGGGATCGTCGCGCAACAGGGCCAGCGCCTCGGCGGCATGGGTCCGGATGGTCACCCGGTACCCCAGTTCGGTGAGGAACTCACCGGCGATCTCGGCCAGATGGGGCTCGTCGTCGACGATCAGGATATGCTCGGAGCCGGTGGGCGGCGCCTCGGCGGGAAGGTCCGCCGAGGTCCCGATTGCCGCGCCGGTGGACGCCTTGGGCAGATACAGGCGGAAGGTGGTGCCGATTCCGGGCTCGGAATAGACCCGGATATGGCCGCCCGACCGCTTGGCGAAACCATAGGCCATGGACAGCCCCAGCCCGGTCCCCTTGCCGCGTTCCTTGGTGGTGAAGAACGGCTCGAAGATGCGGTCGAGGATGTCCTTGGGAATCCCCGTGCCGGTATCGCTGATCGACACCAGCACGTAGCGCCCCGGCGTCATGTTGGGGTCGGCGCGGCGGAATTCCGCGTCGATCTCCATATTGGCGGTCTCGATGGTCAGCAATCCGCCCTTGGGCATGGCATCGCGGGCGTTGAGGCAGAGATTGAGCAGGCAGTCCTCGAACTCGCTGCGATTGATGTCGGCCGGCCAGGCGTCGGGGGTCAGGCGGGTGCGGACCTCGACCATCCTGGTCAGCGAGCGCTGAATCATCTCCTGCATGCCGGAAACCGCCTCGTTGAGGTCGGTGAGGCTCTTGCCCTGGGCCTTGGGGTCCTGCCTGGAAAACGACAGCAGGCGACGGGTCAGGTCGGCGCCGCGCCGGGCGCTGCGCAGCGCGGTGTCAACCCGCCGTTGACCAGCCTCGTTGCCCTGGACGGCCCGCTCCAGCAGTTCCAGATTTCCGGTAATAATGCCAAGCAAGTTATTGAAATCATGGGCTATGCCGCCTGTCAGCTGCCCCACGGCCTCCATCTTCTGGGACCGGCGAAGCGCCGCCTCGGTCTGCTTCTGCTCGGAGATGTCGCGAATGAAGGCGGTGAACAACCCGTGGTCGGAAAGATGGGTGATGGTCAATTCCAGCGGAATTTCGTGGCCGTCGGCATGCAGGCCGCTCATTTCCAGCCGCTTGCCCAGGACCGTCGACCCGTGCCCCGCCGCCACCCGCGCCAGACCGCGCCGGTGGGCCTCGCGATGGGCCTCGGGAATGATCAGGTCGGAGACCTCCATGCCCAGGGCGTCGGTGGCCCGGCGGCCGAAGATCCGCTCGGCGGCGGGGTTGAACTCCACCACCATGCCCGACCGGTCGATGGTGACGATGGCGTCCAGCGCCGCGTCCAGGATGCTGCTCTTGATCTGCTCGCTGGCTTCCAGGGCGCGGCGGGTGGCGGTGACGTCGCTCAGGTCGCGGAAGGTGACGACGGCGCCGATCAGCGCGCCTTCCTTGACGATGGCGGTCGAGCCGTAATGCACCGGAAAGCTGGAGCCGTCCCGGCGCCAGAACCATTCGCCCTCGACCGAGCAATCCTCGCCGGTGGCCAGGGTGCGGGCCAGGGGGCATTCCCGGCTGGGATACTCGCTGCCGTCCGGGCGGGTGTGGTGAATCAGCTGATGCAGGCTTCTGCCCAGCATCTCCCAGGGAGCGAAGCCCAGCATGCTCGACGCCGCCGGATTGGCGAAGGTGACCGCCCCGTTCCGGTCCAGGCCGATGATGCCCTCGCCCATGGATTCCAGGATCAGGTGGTTGTGTTCCACCGCCGCCTGATGGGCGGCGAATTCCTCGCGCAGGCGCCGGGCCATGGGGCGGAACACCCCGAACCACGACAGGCCCAGCACCGCGATGACCAGGTAGAGCCCGAGGGTGAAGCCCTGGCGCAGCCGGGCGACGTTCTGGCGGCTCTCGTCCTGGTAGCGCACCACCAGACGCTCGAGCCCCGGCAGCAGGGTAAGACGCGATTTGTCGGCCAGCGCCCGCAACCTGGGCGAAGATTGCCCGATTCCCAACCCGTCGGACGCCGCCAGACGCCGAACGTCGGCGACGAAATCCGTCACCTCGGCATCAAGCGACGGGGCACCGCCGAAATAAAGCTGCTCCATCTCGGCGCTCATGCCGCGCGCCCGGCTTTCGCCGATCAGGCGGGCATGTCCCGCCCCCATTTCCGATCCCGCCTGGGCCAGCAGGTCGGCGAACATGGTGCGCTCGTCGGGGCTGGAGGCCGCCGCCATCTGATGGGCGATCGCCACGGAGCGCTGGGACAGCATGCGCTGGCGCCCGGCAACGTTGATCAGCGCGCCGTCGTCGGACATATGGGAGATGAGCCAGTCCTGGGACTGGTAGCCCGCCAGGGTCAACAGCAGCAGCGCACCGATCACCGCAGCCTGGCGACGGTAGAGGCCTACCAGCAGATCCTGTGCGCGATACCGTGTTTCCGGCACCGGATTTTCTCCCCCGTGCGACCCCACCGGCCCGCCAGAACGACGGGCGGCGCGGTCGCACCGATCCAAAAGGCATATTGAAGATGCCAGATTATATTTCAATAAGGATTAGTACGGGCAGTCGGCCCTGCCGCATGACCGGGCAGTCCGCCCCGGCTGCCAGGTTCCGCAGATGCGGCATTCCACCATGGTTTCGGCTTCGGCGGCGCCCCCCGGCGGGTGTGGCGGCGCGACCGTGTCGGGCTGGTCGCGACGGCGCAGCTCGGCCAGCCGGCTCAGATACCGGAAGCCGAACCAGATGACGGCGATGACCGCGACGGTCAGCAGGAACTTTCCGAACATCAGGTCTTCTCCTCCCCCACACCCAGGGTCTCGATGGCCGCACCGCCGCGCAGAATGGCCTGGGCCGGCGGCGTGAAGGCCCCGTCGTCGCCGTGCAGCACGATTCCCGGCAGCAGCCGCAAGGGCGAGCGCACCCCCTTGCGCGCGCCGACGATCACCCGTCCGGCCGCCCGGTCCGCCTTGGGCCACAGGGGCAGGATCGAGATATCGCCCACGCCCCTGCCCCGCAGCGCCACCAGGATATCCCCCAGACGCTCGGCCCGGTGGATGAGGGTAAGGCGGCCCTTGGGGCGCAGCAGCTTCACCGCCGCCTTGATCCAGCCGGCCAGGTCCAGCCCCCCTTCCTGGTGGGCGGCGGCGCGAGACGCATTGGCCGCCGGCGTGCCGCTGCCGTCCGCGAAGAACGGCGGGTTGGTCAGCACATGGTCGAACCCGCTAAGACCGGGGGGCGGAGCCGCCGCATCGCCCTCCAAGGGAATGAACCGCCCCTCCATGGCGTTGAGAGCGGCGTTGCGCCGCGCCAGTTCGGCCAGGCCCTCCTGCAGTTCCAGCCCGGTCACCGTGACCTCGGGACACCGGGCCAGAAGACACAGCGCCGCCGCGCCGACCCCGCATCCCAGGTCGAGCACGCTGTCTGCCGGCCGGGCCGGAACCGCCGCCGCCAGAAGAACGGGGTCGATGGCGGCGCGGTAGCCGTCACGGGGCTGAATCAGGCGCAACCTGCCGTCCAGCAGGCGGTCCTCGGTCAGCGGCTCGGTCGATTCCATGAGGTCGAAGCTCTTGATCGGGGTGAAAGACATACGCAAAAGGCGATGTAAGCTTGACCGGCTTTCCCAGGCAACACTATGTTCGTCGCGCGGGTAGGCATGCCCCGCACGGGAGGAGTTTCAGCATCGTGGCGATCGTGGTCAATTTCGAGGACGAACGCGGTAGGAAGGCGAAGAGCTTCGATGCCCTTGTCGCCCTGGTCAAGGACGACCTGGAGAAGGTCAACCGCGCCATCGTCGACCGCATGCACAGCCCGGTGGAACTGATTCCCCAACTGGCCGGGCACATCATCGCGGCCGGGGGCAAGCGCCTGCGCCCGGTCCTGACGCTGGCCTCGGCCAAGCTGGCCGGCCATACCGGCGACCGCCACATCAAGCTGGCCGCCTGCGTCGAGTTCATTCACACCGCCACCCTGCTGCACGACGACGTGGTCGACGAGTCCGACCTGCGCCGCGGGCAGGCCTCGGCCAACGCCCTGTTCGGCAACAAGCCCAGCGTGCTGGTGGGCGATTTCCTGTTCTCCCGCTCGTTCGAGCTGATGGTCGAGGACGGGTCGCTGTCGGTACTGGCCATTCTGTCGCGCGCCTCCTCGGTCATCGCCGAGGGCGAGGTGCTGCAGCTGATCACCGCCAACGACACCGAAACCAGCGAGGATTCGTATCTCGAGGTCATCCGCTCCAAGACCGCCGCCCTGTTCGCCGCCGCCTGCCGCATCGGCGCGGTGGTGGCCGACCGCCCCAAGGTCGAGGAAGAGGCGCTGGAATCCTATGGCCTGAACTTAGGCATCGCCTTCCAGCTGATCGACGACGTGCTGGACTACTCCGCCAAGCAGGCGGTGCTGGGCAAGACGGTGGGCGACGATTTCCGCGAGGGCAAGATCACCCTGCCGGTCATCCTGGCCTTCCGCCGGGGCGACGAAGAAGAGCGCGCCTTCTGGCGCCGCTGCCTCGAGGACCTGGAACAGACCGACGAGGATCTGGGCCGGGCCATCAAGCTGATGGAAAAGCACGGCAGCTTGGCCGCCACCATCGCCAGGGCCCGGCATTACGGCGAGATCGCCCGCGACGCGCTGGGCATCTTCCCGGACTCACCCGTGAAGCAGGCGATGATCGACGTCATCGACTTCTGCATCGACCGGGCTTACTAGGGCTCTCCTATTCGGCGGCCGCAAATCTGGTCTTGGGTGCCGGCAGCACGATGGCCGGACGGGGGATGTCCTTCATCAGGCCGGGGCCGTTGACCATGTCGAAGCCGCCCTGCACCACGCTGCCGACCACCCGCTTGCGCCGGGCGCTCCACAGGTAGCAGCCGATGCCGTCGCGCGTCGTCTCTTCCTGGATGCGGGCCAGCACGGCCAGCAATTGCTCGTCGTCCATCTTCTCCTCGGGACGCAGCTCGGACAGGTCGAGGCCGATCTTGGATACCCCGATCTCGGCGGCCACCGAGGTGCGGTGGGACGACAGCCGGGTCCGGACCAGAACCTCGCGGCACAGCCCGCCGACGAAAGACACCACCGATTCCAGCTCGGGCGTGGTGGTGCCGTCGGGAATGTGGAAGATCTCGATCACCAGCCGGGTATTGCGTGTGTCCTGGGTCAGGTCCGAGAGGGCGAAGACCACTCCCTGGCGCTGGTCCGAGGCCAAGGATTGCCACGACAGCGGCAGGATCACCGAAGGCTGCGGCACGCCCTCCTGGGCATTGCGCGCCGCGTTGCGGATGTCGCGCACCGCCGAATTCACCACGAAGCGGTCGAGCGTGATGGCGGTCGCCACGTCGCCCTCGGGATAGGCCCAACACCCCTCGACGGGATCGGCCTTGTCGTGGTCGCGGCGGACCACCCGGGCGCTATAGGCCGAAATGGCCTCGCCCACCGCCACCCAGGTCGGGCGCCAGACCAGCGCCAGGGCCGCGCCGGGCGGAATGGGGCCGACGATGCTGGGATCGAGATAGGCGGCCGGCTTCTTCACCCCGGTCCCCTCGATGGTCTCCCACTGCATGTCCTCCTTGCGCAGGTCGGGACCGCGATCGAGCGCCGCCCAGCCCTGGAGCGGGTCGTTGGCAGCCGGGCCGGTCTTCACCACCTGGGTGGGCAGATAGGGCAGTCCGGTGGTGGAGACGTTGGCCCTCACCTCGGCCACCGCCGAATGGATGCATCCGTGGTTCAGCTCCCCGTCGGGGCCAACCGCCTCGGAAACGGCGACTTCCGCCGCCAGGGCCACCGGACGCTCCTGCCCGCTCGCCTGCTGCTGGCCATAGAGGAAGCGGCCCAGCTCCTCGACCACGGTGATGGTGCGCCGCCTTGCGTCGTCGGGGCTCAGTTCGGGAAAGGCCATGATCCAGCAATCCTCGCCGTCGCGGCAGAAGGTGCTGCCTCGCCCGATGTTGCGCCGGACCACCTGCTCGACGATGATCGCCACCTTGTCGGCCAGGCGCGGCCACTTCTCGCCCACCGACTCGCGGTATTCGAGCAGTGAAATCACATGCAGCTTGGCCTTGATGCTGGGATCGCGGGCGAGCATCTGCTCGAGCCATTCCGCGGCCGATTCCACGGACGAACGGGCGGTCGGGCGGGGAACCTTGCCGGCGGCGGCATTGGCCGGAGCCGGCTTGTCTTCATCCCAAAGGGTCTTCAGCGATTGCGCCAGACGAAGCCAGACGCTCCCCATGGTGGCCGACATTCTGCCCTCCCGCCCATAGTCACTTCCCGCATCGAATATACCTAAAATTACCTACGCCTCCAAGAAACAAACTTTGCCGATTATTGTCGCCATATTTGCGGATCTCATTTTAGGGCACGGAATCAACAGGCATGGTCGCCGGCGAATACCTGCCGCCGGCGAAATGCATGTCAACTTGCATATAGATTGGAATGAAAGGGGCTTTTGACCAGCCCCACCCCTCAGAAAGGGCTACAGCCCGTGGTACTGCTTGTACCAGGCGATGAAGTTGGGAACGCCGACGCTGATGGGCGTGGTGGGCGCGAAGCCCACATCGCGCTGAATGGCCGAGATGTCGGCGTAAGTCTCCTTGACGTCCCCCGGCTGCATGGGGTGGAAATCATAGGTCGCCTTCCTGCCCAGCGAGCTTTCCACCAGGCCGATGAAATCCATCAGCCGTTCGGAATTGTTGTTGCCGATGTTGTACAGGCGGCAGGGCGGAGTCTTGCCGTCGTCGGCCGGCGGATTGTCCAGCACGCCGACCACGCCAGAGACGATGTCGTCGATATAGGTGAAGTCACGGCGCATGTCGCCGTTGTTGAAGACCTTGATGGGCTGGCCGGCGACGATGGCGTCGGCGAACAGATAGGCGGCCATGTCGGGGCGGCCCCAGGGGCCGTAGACGGTGAAGAAGCGCAGTCCGGTGGTGGGGATGCGGAACAGATGGCTATAGGAATGGCTCATCAGCTCGCCCGACCGCTTGGAGGCGGCATAGAGCGAGATGGGGGCATCCACCCGGTCCTCGACCGAGAACGGCAGCTTGGTGTTGGCGCCGTAGACCGAGGACGAACTGGCGTAGACGAAGTGGCGGCACTTCGGATTGGCGCGCGCCATCTCCAGCATCACCAGATGCCCTTCGATGTTGGAATGGGTGTAGTCGAAGGGGGCGGTCAGCGAATGACGCACGCCGGCCTGGGCGGCCAGATTGATGTAGGCGGTCACCTCGGAATGGGTCCGCGCCACCTCTTCCATGGCGGCCCGGTCGGCGATGTCGGCCTGCACGAACGAGAAGCCCTCGTGCCGGCGCAGATGGTCCAGGCGGGTATGCTTCAGCCTGACGTCGTAATAGGGGCTGATGCAATCGACGCCGAGCACCCGCTCGCCACGGGCCAGCAGGCGCAGAGAGGTGTGATAACCGATAAATCCGGCAGCGCCGGTAACAAGGATCGTCATCCCGGGAACCCTTCAAGCACAAGCGCTTCCATATAGCTTGATCGGGGGCGGAAATCATCCCCCGTATTTCGTCATGGAACCGCAATTTCCTTGCCGCCCAGGCCCGGCCGCATTGCGTTCATTGCTATTTTCGCCCCGGCTCTTTCCACCGCAAGGCTCGGTCATTACCTTCAAGCCATAGGGTCGCTTCGAGGCCACCGCCATGACCGTCGCCACCGCCGTCACCTTGGACGACAAGTACCTGCAGCAGCAGGGCCGCGTTTACCTGTCGGGCATCCAGGCGCTGGTCAAGCTGCCCATGCTGCAGCATCTGCGCGACCGGGCCGCCGGGCTCAATACCGGCGGCTTCGTGTCCGGCTACCGTGGATCGCCGCTCGGCGGCCTCGACAAGGAATTGTGGCGGGCGGCGGCCCATCTGGAGCGCCACGCCGTGCGCTTCCAGCCCGGCCTCAACGAGGATCTGGCCGCCACCGCCATCTGGGGCACCCAGCAGATCGGCCTGTTCAAGGGCCCCACCCATGACGGCGTCTTCGCCATGTGGTACGGCAAGGGCCCCGGGCTGGACCGCAGCGTCGACGTCTTCAAGCACGCCAATTCCGCCGGCGCCGCCCTCCATGGCGGCGTATTGGTGCTGGCCGGCGACGACCACGGCGCCAAGTCCTCGACGCTGGCCCATCAAAGCGAGCACGTCTTCATGGCCGCCCAGATGCCGGTACTCAATCCGGCGGGCGTGCAGGAGGTGGTGGATTTCGGCCTGTTCGGCTGGGCGCTGTCGCGCTTTTCCGGTCTGTGGGTGGGCATGAAGGCCATTTCCGAGACGGTGGAAAGCTCGGCCTCGGTGACCATCGATCCCTGGCGCCAGGTGTTCGTCACGCCCGACGATTTCAAGATGCCGCAGGGCGGCCTCAACATCCGCTGGCCCGACAAGTTCCTGGAACAGGAACACCGGCTGATGGCGCAGCGCATTCCGGCGGCCCTGGCCTTCGCCAAGGCCAACCGCATCGACCGCACGATCATCGATTCGCCTTCGCCCCGCTTCGGCATCGTCACCACCGGCAAGTCGTATTTGGACGTCATGCAAGCCCTGGCGGATCTTGGCATCGACGAGCGCCACGCCGCCGAGATCGGCATCCGCCTCTACAAGGTGGGCATGAGCTGGCCCTTGGAGCCCAGCGGCATCCGCGCCTTCGCCGAGGGGCTGGACGAGATCCTGGTGGTGGAGGAAAAGCGCGCAATCATCGAGGAGCAGCTCAAGGCCCAGCTCTACAACTGGCGCGAAGACGTCCGCCCCCGCGTGGTGGGCGAACACGACGAGAGCGGCGCCTGGGCCCTGCCGCCCTATGGCGAGCTGACCCCGGCCATGATCGCCCGGGTCATCGCGGGCCGCATCGGCCGCTTCTACACCTCGCTCCGGGTCAAGGAGCGCCTGGACTTCCTGGCCGACAAGGAGCGGCGCCTGGCCGCCATCCCCCAGGGCTTCACCCGCATTCCCTATTTCTGCGCCGGCTGCCCCCACAACACGTCCACCAACATCCCCGAGGGCAGCCAGGCCATGGCCGGCATCGGCTGCCATTTCATGGCCACCTGGATGGACCGCGAGACCCTGACCTACACCCATATGGGCGGCGAGGGCGCCACCTGGATCGGCCAGGCCCCCTTCACGTCGCGCACCCACATGTTCCAGAACTTAGGCGACGGCACCTACACCCATTCCGGCTCGCTGGCCATCCGCGCCGCGCTGGCCGCCAAGGTCAACATCACCTACAAGATCCTCTACAACGACGCCGTGGCCATGACCGGCGGCCAACCGGCCGAATCCGCCTTCTCGGTGGCCGCCATGGCCGCCCAGGTCCGCGCCGAGGGCGTCAAGCGCATCGCCGTGGTCTCCGACGATCCCGACAAATACCCGGCCGGCAGCTTCCCCTCGGGTACCACCATCCACCACCGCGACACCCTGGATGCCTTGCAGCGGAGCTTGCGCGAGGAACAGGGCGTCAGCGTGCTGATCTACGACCAGACCTGCGCCGCCGAGAAGCGCCGCCGTCGTAAGCGCGGCCTGATGCCCGACCCCGACGAGCGCATCTTCATCAACGAGAAGGTCTGCGAGGGCTGCGGCGATTGCGGCGTGCAAAGCAATTGCGTCGCCGTGATCCCGGTCGAGACCGAATGGGGCAGAAAGCGCGCCATCGACCAGTCGTCGTGCAACAAGGACTTTTCCTGCGTCAAGGGCTTCTGCCCCAGCTTCGTCTCGGTCAAGGGCGCCCATATCCGCCGGCTGACCGGCCGGGGCGAGGCCGACCTCACCTCCCTGCCCGCCCCCGCTCTACCCGGCGCCGCCGAACCCTACGGCATCATCGTCACCGGCATCGGCGGCACCGGCGTGGTGACGGTGGCCGAGGTCCTGGGCATGGCCGCCCATCTGGAAGGCAAGGGCGTCACCTCGCTGGACCAGACCGGACTGGCCCAGAAGAACGGCGCGGTGATGAGCCATGTGCGCATCTGCGACGATCCCGCCCGCCTGCACGCCGTGCGCATCGCCGCCGGCCAGGCCCGCCTGCTGCTCGCCTGCGACATGGTGGTGGCGGCCGGCTTCGACACCCTGGCCAAGCTGAAGCCCGGCAAATCCTTCGCCGTGGTCAACCGCCACGAATCCATGCCCGCCACCTTCACCCACGCCCCCGATCTGGACTTCCCGGCGCGGAGCATGGAGGACACCATCAGGGATCAGGTGGGCGGCGAATCCGAATTCGTCGAGGCGACCCGGCTGGCCACCACCCTGCTGGGCGACGCGCTGGCCACCAACATGTTCCTGGTGGGCTATGCCTGGCAGAAGGGCCGCATCCCCCTGTCCGAGGATTCCATCCTGCGCGCCGTCGAGCTGAACGGCGCCATGGTGGACTTCAACGTCCAGGCCTTCCGCTGGGGCCGCCTCGCCGCCCATGACTTGGGCGCGGTGGAGCGCATGGCCGCGCCGCCGGTAGGCGGCAACGACCATCGCCGCCTGTCCGAGACCCTGGACGAACTCATCGAACGCCGGGTGGCCCATCTTACCGGCTACCAGAACGCCGCCTGGGCGTCCCGCTACCGCGCCCTGGTGGACCGGGTCAGGGCGGCGGAAAACGCCGTCCTGCCCGGCATGGAGAGCCTGACCGAGGCGGTGGCCCGCTCGGCAGCCAAGCTGATGAGCTACAAGGACGAGTACGAGGTGGCCCGGCTCTATTCCGACCCGGCCTTCACCACCTCGCTCAAGGAGCAGTTCGAGGATTGGAAGCGTCTGGAAATCCATCTGGCCCCGCCCTTCATGGGAGCTGAAAAGCGCCGCTTCGGCCCCTGGGTGCTGCGCCTGATGCCGCTGCTCGCCCGCCTCAAGGGATTGCGTGGCACGGCGCTGGACCCGTTCGGCGGCAGCGCGGAGCGCAAGCTGGAACGCCACCTGATCGCCGAGTTCGAGAGCGCGGTCGAGACCATCCTGGCCCATCTGGCCGCCGACACCCATGATCTGGCGGTGGAGATCGCCTCGGCACCGCGACGCATCCGTGGGTTCGGCCCCATCAAGCTGAAGGCCGCCGCCGAAGTCCGGGCCGAGATGGCCGAGATGCTGCAACGCCTCGCATCACCAAAAGACGGCAGGCGGGCGGCGGAATAGCCCTTGATTCGCGCTCCTGGCCGGGTTTGACTTGGCCCATGAGCGAAATCGAAGACCTCGATCTGGAATTCGCCGACCTCTCCGAGCACTCGGCGGTCATCGATACGCTATGGCAGGAAGCCAGTGTCGCCAGGCGCTACGGCGACATGGACCCGGCGCTGGAAGCCTATCGCCGCATCATCGAACTCGACCCCAGCCATTCCGAGGCGCGCCTTGCCGCCGCCGAAACCTCCAGGCTGGCCGGACGGCCGCGCGACGCGCTGCGCTTCTGCCTGGAACTGCTGGAGATGGACCGCCAACACCTGGGCTGCCGCCTGGAACTGGCCGAAGCGTTGCGCCAGCTCAACCAGCCCGACGAATCCCACGCCATCATCGATATCCTGCTGATGGAACGCCCCGATTCCGTCGCCGTGTGGTGCGGCCTGGCCCGCCTGCTGGCCGACGAGGGGCGCCTGGCCGGGGCCGAGGCCACCTTGCGCCGCGCCCTTCGCCTCAATCGGGGGCACGGTCCGGCCTGGGCGGCGCTGGGCCGGGTGCTGGCCCGCCGGGGCGAGGGCGAGGCGGCGCTCGACGCCTTCCACGCCGCCATCATCTTAGAGCCCGAACAACCGGGGCACCGGGTGGGACTGGCCGAGACCCTGATGGATCTGGGGCGGGTCGACGAGGCCGCCGCCCCCATCGCCCACGCCCTGGTCCTGGACGACGAGGATGCGCCGGCCCGCCTCGCCCAGGCCCGGCTGCTGATGCTGAATTTCCGCCTGACGCAATCGTGGGAAAACGCCCAGTGGCGCCACCGGCTGCCCGGCGCCCCCCGTCCGCCCCTGCCCGCCCATCCATGGGAAGGCCAGGACCTGGAGGGAGCCAGCCTGCTGCTGTATGCGGAATCGGGGCTGTCCGATACCTTGATGATGGCCCGCTTCATTCCCGTCCTGGCCGGACGGGGCGCAAGCATCACCTTGCTGGTCCAGCCCGAACTGGCCCCGCTTCTGGAGACCATGGGCGGCGTGGCGCGGACCCTGCGGCTCGGGCCTCCCCTGCCCGAAGACGTCACCGCCGATTATGTCGCCTCCCTGGAGGACCTGCCCTGGCTGCTGCGGGTCGGGCCGGATTCCATTCCCGCCGCCCCCTATCTGACCGCCCCGCCGGGCCGCATCCGCCGCATCCGTGTCCCGGCCTCCACCCTGGTCAAGGTCGGCATCGCCTGGGCCGCAGAGCGCCCGGCCGATGACCTGGATTTCGGACGCGTGCTCGATCTGGCTACCGTGCCGGGGACATTGCTGTTCTCGCTCGAGACCGGGCCACGGGCGGCCGAGGCACGCGAACGGGCCGACCCCGGCCTGATCACCGACCTGTCCCCGACCGTCACCGATTTCGCCGATCTGGCCGGGCGCATCGCCGAGATGGATCTGGTGATCGCCACCGACGGCCCCGCCGCCCATCTGGCCGCCGCCATGGGCAAGCCGGTCCTGCTGCTGCTGCCCCATGCCGCCCATCAACGCTGGCTGCAGGGCCGCGACGATTCCCCCTGGTATCCCGGCCTATGCCTGCTGCGCCAGCCCATGCCGGGCCGGTGGGACGCCCCCTTGGCCGAGGCCCGGCGGCGCATGGAGATGCTGGCCCAGCTCGCCGCCGAGCGGCATGAGCAGCAGCGCCGCCGCGCCATGGGAACCGGCGCCGCCATGGAGGCGTTCCTGGCCGCCCACCTCGCCCCCGGCGATCTGCTGCTGGAGGTGGGAGCCGGCAGCGGTGATCACGTCTTCGGGGCCCTGGACCATTGCCCGGACCTGCTGGTGATCGCCCTGGAGCCGTCGCGGGCCGATGCCGATATCCTGCGCGACAGCCTCGCCGTCGCCGGGCTGGAGGATCAGGTGGAGGTGATCGCCGCCGCCGCCGGCGCCGGGGAGGGCCGGGTCCTGGCGTCGCGTGAGCCGAAGGGCGGCGCGCGGGTCTTCGCCCTGCCCGACTGGGTTCCGGCCGCCACGCCGGTGCGTCCGCTGGCCGCCCTGCTGGACGAACGGCCGCATCTGGCCCGGTGCCGGGTCATCGTGCGGCTGGGACAGGCCGGCTGGGAAGAGTCCGTGGTCAGCGGCCTCGCCGGCCGCGCCGCTATCGTCGTCTTCAAGCATCGGAACGGATCGGCCGCCGCCGACGGCCTCGCCCAGGCGGGATACGGGCTGTGGCGCTTTGCCGAGGAGGTGGCGTGCGGCTCCCCGATCCCCTTCGACGGCAGCCCCGGGCCGGTCCTGGCCCTGGCCGCCGGCATCGCCCCCCATGCCCATTACGGACCGCCCGCCTTGCCGCCCTCGCCCACGCTGGTCGGGGCCGAGGCGGAGCGGGCGACGCAAACCGCCGCCCCCGGCCCCGCCCTGCAGGCGGCGGGACGGGTGAATGAAGCCGCCCGCCTGTACGGCGAGGCCCTGGCCATCGATCCCTTCTGCGCCATGGCCAACGCCAATCTGGCGGTCATGCAGCACATGGCGGGCAAGGGCGACGCCGCCGTCGCCAGCCTGACCCGCGCCCTGGGCCGGACCGGCCATCCGGCGATCATAAGCAACTTGGCCGGCGTCCTGAGGCAGGCCGGACGGCTTGGCGAAACCGATGCGCTGCTGGGTGAAGCCCTCGCCGTCGACCGGGAGAACGCGGACCTGCTCTACAACCTCGCCAAGCTGCGCCGCGACCAGGGACGCCTGGACGAGGCGGAAGCCCTGATCCGGCGGGTGCTGTCGCTGGAGTCGCGCCCTCCTGGCCTGGAGTGGATGCTTGGCCAGATTCTGCTGGGCGCCGGCAAGCTGGACAAGGGTCTGGCCCTGCTGGCCCACCGGCCCGCGCCGCCCAGCCGGGCGCCGGACCTGCCGCAATGGGACGGAGGCGAGATCATCGCCACCCCCCTGCTGGTGGAGGCGGCGGGCGACCTCTCCGATTCCCTGCTGCTGGCCCGCTACCTTCCCCTTCTGGCGGCCAGGGGGGCGCTGGTCACCATCGCCTGTCCCGACGAGCTTGCCCCTCTGCTGGCCGAGTTGCCCGGCATCGAGCAGACGGTGGGCGAGGACGAGCCACTACCATCGTGTTCGCTGCGCACCAGCCTGACGGCCCTTCCCGGCCTGCTGGCGGCAAGCGATGCGCCCTCCCCCTCTGGCTCGGCCGGCTATCTGGTGGCCGGTCGCGGCCGGCGCGCGCTGCGCGACAACCGCTTGCGGGTGGGGCTGACCTGGGGCGGCCGCAAGGCGGGGCGGAGTTGCCCGTTGGGCGAGATGCTGAACCTGGGAGCTGATCCGGCCATCGCCTTGGTCGCCCTGGCCGATGACGACGATCTGGGCCGCATCGCAGTGGACGGGGCCGACGCCCTGGTGGAATGCCCTATTCCGCAGCCGGCCGATCTGGCGGAAATGGCGGCGTTGATCGCAGGGCTCGACGTGGTGGTGGGCAACGACACCGTCCAGCTTCATCTGGCCGCTTCCTTGGGCAAGCCGGTCATCGCCCTGGCCCCCCAAGGCTTCGACTGGCACTGGCCGATGGAGCGGGAAGACAGCCCCTGGTATCCATCGGTGCGGGTGCTGCGTGCCGATGGATCAGGGTCCTGGCGGCCCGCGCTGCGCCGGGTCGCCGATATCCTGGCGGTGATGGCGGAGAGGAAGGCGCGCCTATAGCTCGGCCACCGGCGCCACGTCCTCGTAGGTCTTCAACACCACGTCAGTGCCGGATTCGATCTCCAGCAGCCGCACCTCGTAGCCCCACAGATTGGCGATGTGGCGCAACACCCGGATGGTCTCGGTCTCGTCGAGCATCAGCCCGTTCTCGACGAAGTGATGCAGGATCAGACGGCGGTCGCCGGCCAGGTCCACGTCGACGATCTGGATATCGGGCTCCAGATGGGCGATGTCGTAATTGCGCGCCAGCGCCTTCCTCACCTCGCGGTAGCCGCGCTCGTTGTGGATGGCCGCCACCTCCATGTGGGGGCTATCGGATTCGTCGTGGATCTTGAACAACCGCAACTTGCGGATCAGGGCCGGCGACAGGTATTGCAGGATGAAGCTTTCATCGCGGTAATCGGCCCAGGCTTGGCGCAGCGTGCCGTAGGCATCGCCGTTGCCGGCGAATTCGGGGAACCAGACGCGATCCTCCTCGGTGGGCTCCTCGCACATGCGCTTGATGTCGTTCATCATGGCGAAGCCCAGCGCATAAGGGTTGATGCCGGAATAGCGCCGGTCGTCGAAATCGGGCTGGAACACCACCGATGTGTGGGAATGCAGGATTTCCAGCATGGCCCCGTCGGACAGCATGCCCATCTCGTGCAGCCGGTTGACGATGGTGTAGTGGGTGAAGGTGGCGCAGCCCTCGTTCATCATCTTGGTCTGCTTCTGGGGATAGAAGTACTGGCTGATCTTGCGCACGATGCGGATGATCTCGCGCTGCCAGTCGGCCAGCCTGGGCGCCAGCTTCTCCAGGAAATAGAGGATGTTCTCCTCGGGCAACCCTAAGCGCCGCTTGCGCTCGGCCAGTTCCTGCGAGCCCATCTTGGCCGCCGCCTTCTTAGGGACCGTCCGCCACAGGTCGTTGAACATCTGCTCCTGATAGGCGCGGCGCTCGGCGGCCCGCTTTTCCTCGTCGCGCAGGTCGGGGGTGCGCTTCCTGGGGTATTTATGCACCCCGTGGCTCATCAGGGCGTGGGCGGCGTCCAGCACGCGCTCCACCGCCGCATGGCCGTGGCGCTCCTCGCACTTGGCGATGTAGCTCTTGGCGAATTCCATGTAGTCGAGGATGCCGCGCGCGTCGGTCCACTGCTTGAACAAGGTGTTGTTGGCGAAGAAGTGGTTGTGGCCGAAGGCGGCGTGGGCGATGACCAGGGTCTGCATGGCCATGGAATTCTCTTCCATGATGTAGCTGATGCAGGGGCTGGAATTGATGACGATCTCGTAGGCTAGGCCGCGCATGCCCTTGCGGTAGAGGGTCTCGTCGCGGGCGAAATGCTTGCCGAACGACCAGTGCTTGTACATCAGGGGCATGCCGATGGAGGAATAGGCGTCGAGCATCTGCTCGGCGGTGATCACCTCGATCTGGTTGGGATAGGTGACCAGACCCATCTCGCCCTTGGCGATCTTTTCGATGGCGTCGTAGGCCCGGCTGACCTTCTCGAAATCCCAATCGGCGCCGGTGAACAGAAGCTGGGAGGAATCGCTCATGATTCGGCCTCCTCCCCGCCCGACCAGGCGGCGTTGTCGCCCCGTTCCTTGGAAAACAGGTCACGGAACACCGGGAAGATCTGGCTCCTCACCCGCACCCGGCGCATGGCGAAGTTGTCGGCGGTCTTGGCCACCTCCTTGTAGGTGCGCCACAGGTCGGAATCGCGCCCCAGCCAGTCCTTGTACTCGGCGCCCACCTCGATATAGGCGAAGTACTGGGTGGCGGGCAGGATGGCTTCTTCCAGCAACCCGGCGGTCTTGGCGTTGTCCGACGAGGTGTTGTCGCCGTCGGAGGCCTGGGCGCAATAGATGTTCCAGTCGGCCGGCGAATAGCGGTCGGCGATCACCTTGTGCATTTCCTCCAGCGCGGTGGACACCACGGTGCCGCCGGTCTCGGTGGAATAGAAGAAGGTGTCCTCGTCCACCTCCTCGGCCTCGTGGGTGTGGCGGATGAAGACCACGTCCACGTTGCGGTAGCGCCGGGTCAGGAACAGGTAGAGCAGCATGAAGAAGCGCTTGGCCAGGTCCTTCATGTGCTCGGTCATGGAGCCCGACACGTCCATCAGGCAGAACATCACCGCCTGGGTCACCGGCTTAGGGACATGCTCGAAGCGGGAATAGCGCACGTCCAGGGGGTCGATGTAGGGAATGCGCCGGGACTTGGCCACCAGCCGGTCGAATTCGACCCGCAGTTGGGACAGGCGTTCGGGGTCGGCGCCCGATTCCTCCAGCGCCTTGATCTCGTCCTCCAGTTCCTTCAGCTCGGCGGGCTTTGGCCGGTTCAGCGCGATGCGGCGCGACAGCGAGTTGCGCATGGTGCGCACCACGTTGAGATTGGCCGGCGAGCCGGTGACCGAATAGCCCGCCCGGGTGGGCGTGGTGGATTCGGTCTGCTTCAGCTTCTTCTTGACCAGATCGGGCAGTTCCAGATCGTCGAGGAAGATGTCGAGGAACTCGTCGCGGGAGAGCACGAAGGCGAAATCGTCCTGACCCTCGCCATCGGGGCTGCCCTCCGAGCCGCCGCCCTCGCCGCCTTCGGAGTCCGGCTTCTTGATGCGGTCGCCCTCGACGAAGTCCTTGTTGCCCGGCACCACGTAATCGCGCACCCCGCCGTCGTCGGCGCGGCGAAAGCTGGGTTCGCGCAGGCCGTCGGCGGGAATGGAGATCTTCTCGCCGTTGGCGATGTCCTGGATGGAGCGCGAGCCGGACGCGTCGCGCACCGCCTTGACGATCTGGGCGCGGGCGCGGCGCAGGAACCTCTGCCGGTTGGCGAGGCTTTTACCCTTGGGATTGAGGCGCCGGTCAATGATGTTCATCATTCTAGTCCCTCGATCGCCCAGGCATTGCCCCCTCCCCCCCGCTTCGCGGGTCCCTCCCTCCCCCGGCTATGCCGGGAGAGGGTTGGGGTGGGGGCTCCCTTGCCTCATCCCGCCTGCTTCACCCGCATGTACCATTCCACCAGCCGGCGGACCTGGCGTTCGGTGTAGCCGCGGCTCATCATGCGCTCGACGAATTCCGAGTGCTTCTTCTCGGAATCGGAGTCCTTCTTGGACCCGAAGCTGATCACCGGCAGCAGTTCCTCCACCTGGCTGAACATGCGGCGCTCGATCACTTCGCGGATCTTCTCGTAGGAGGTCCAGGACGGCGACTTGCCGCCGTTGGCGGCGCGGGAGCGCAGCGCAAACTTGACCACCTCGTTGCGGAAGTCCTTGGGGTTGGCGATGCCAGCGGGCTTCTCGATCTTGGACAGCTCCTGGTTCAGCAGGTCGCGGTTGAGCAACTGGCCGGTGTCGGGGTCCTTGAAGTCCTGGTCCTCGATCCAGGCGTCGGCGTAGTCCACATAGCGGTCGAACAGGTTCTGGCCGTAATCGTGGTAGCTCTCCAGATAGGCCTTCTGGATCTCGTTGCCGATGAACTCGGCATAGCGCGGCGCCAGTTCGCCCTTGATGAACTCCAGGTATTTCTTCTCGACCTCCTCGGGGAATTGCTCGCGCCGGATGGATTGTTCCAGCACGTACATCAGATGCACCGGATCGGCCGAGACCTCGTGGGTGTCGTAGTTGTAGGTGGACGACAGGACCTTGAAGGCGAAGCGGGTCGAGATGCCGTCCATGCCCTCGTCCACGCCCGCCGCGTCCTTGTATTCCTGCATGGGCTTGGCCTTGGGATCGGTCTCCTTGACGTTCTCGCCGTCATAGACCCGCATCTTGGAGTAGAGGTTGGAATTCTCGTGCTCGCGCAGGCGCGACAGCACCGAGAAGCGCGACAGCATCTCCAGCGTGCCGGGCGCGCAAGGGGCGTCCACCAGTTCCGAGGTGTCGATCAGCTTGTCGTAGATCTTCAGTTCCTCGGTGACCCTGAGGCAATACGGCACCTTGATGACGCAGATGCGGTCGATGAAGGCCTCGTTGTTGCGGTTGTTCTTGAAGGTCTGCCACTCCGCCTCGTTGGAGTGGGCCAGCACGGTGCCCAGGAAGGGCATGGCGCCGATGTTCTCGGAGCCGATATAGTTGCTCTCCTGCGTCGCGGTAAGCAGGGGGTGCAGCATCTTGATGGGGGCCTTGAACATCTCGACGAATTCGAGGAGGCCCTGGGTGCAGCGGTTGAGCCCGCCCGAGAAGGAATAGGCGTCGGGGTCGTTCTGGCTGAACATTTCCAGCTTGCGGATGTCCACCTTGCCCACCAGGGTCGAGATGTCCTGGTTGTTCTCGTCGCCCGGCTCGGCCTTGGAGACGGCGATCTGCTTTAAGCGCGAGGGATAGATCTTGGCGACCTTGAACTTGGAGATGTCGCCGCCGAATTCCTCCAGCCTTTTGACCGCCCAGGGGCTCATCAGCCCGGGCAGCCGGCGGCGGGGAATGCCGTACTTGTCCAGCAGGACCGTCCCCATGCCTTCGGGGTCGAACAGCCCCAGCGGGCTTTCGAACAGGGGGCTGACCTCCTTGCCAGCCTTCAGCACGTAGATGGGATAGACCTCCATCAGCGCCTTCAGCTTCTCGGCCAGCGACGACTTGCCGCCGCCCACCGGGCCCAGCAGGTAGAGGATCTGCTTACGCTCCTCCAGCCCCTGCGCCGCATGGCGGAAGTAGCCGACGATGCGCTCGATGGTCTCCTCCATCCCGTAGAATTCCGAGAAGGCGGGGTAGACCTTGATGGTGCGGTTCATGAAGACGCGGGACAGCCGGGCGTCCTTGGCGGTGTCGATCACCTCGGGCTCGCCGATGGCGGCAATCATCCGCTCGGCCGCCGAGGCGTACATCATGGGGTCGTCGCGGCAGCCCTCGAGATACTCCAGAAGGCTGAGTTCCACGTCCTTGCGACCCTCGTAGGCTCGCGAGTACCGGGTGAAGATATCGTCATTGCTGGGCATATCGTCACTCCATCGAAGAGGGTCTAACGGATCAATTCCTTATGTTTGGATCGCTTCGGCGGAATTCATCAGGCGAGCGCGAGAATTTCCGCAAACCAGTCATGCACGCCTCAGAAATCGGCATGCGCTTCGGGGGCTTTCGGCCCGACAAGGTTGTAGCGGAGACGGAAGACCACATGGCGTCATCCTTTCGCCTGCTTCCTATCAACACCACTCTAGCGAATGGTTCTTAACAAAATCCTTTGCCTACCCTTACCCGCAAAAGCATAGGGGTATATTCGGACATGGTCAGGGTGGCCCTGCTTTGTGGCGAAAGCATGGTTGCCCCACGGAAAGAATCGGTCATCATTCCCCCATGCGCCTCATCTTCGAAATCACCGTGATCATCGCCCTGGTCTGCCTCAACGGCTGGTTCGCCATGTCCGAGCTGGCCATCGTCTCGGCCCGACGCGCCCGGCTGGCGGCACGCGCCGCCGAGGGCAGCAAGGGAGCCGAGGCCGCCCTGCGCCTGGCCGACAATCCCACCCGCTTCCTGTCCTCGGTACAGATCGGCATCACCCTGGTGGGCGTGCTGGCCGGCGCCTATTCCGGGGCCACCCTGGCCGAGCAGCTGGGAAGCGCCATCGCCGCCCACTTCCCCGTAGCGGCGGCGTTCGCGCCGGGCATCGCCATCGCCCTGGTGGTAGGCGCCATCACCTACGCCTCGCTGATCGTCGGCGAACTGGTGCCCAAGCACATCGCCCTGGCCGATCCCGAGGGCATCGCGGAGAAGGTGGCGCGCCCCATGGCCACAGTGGCACGCCTGACCTCGCCGCTGGTCTGGCTGCTGGAGGGTTCCAGCCACGCCCTGATCCGCATCCTGGGCATCCGCAGGTCCGACGACCAGACGGTCACCGAGGAGGAGGTCCGCGCCATGATCGCCGAAGGCACCGAAAGCGGCGTCTTCGAGCCCGAGGAAGAGGAGATGATGGCCGGCGTCATGCGCTTCGGCGACCGCCGGGTGCGCGCCATCATGACGCCCAGAGCCGACATGGTGTGGATCGACCTCGACTGGGAAGCCGACGAGATCATGAGGACGCTGCGCCATTGCCGCCATTCGCGCCTGCCGGTCTGTCGCGGCGGCATCGACGAGACCCAGGGCGTGGTCCAGGCCAAGGACCTGCTGGATGCCGCGCTGGACGGCGGCCCCCTCGACGTGGCGGCGGCGGTCAGGCCGCTGGCCGTGGTCCACGACAACGCCCCGGCGCTCCACGTTCTCGACGTGCTGAAGCAATCGGACATCCACATGGCCCTGGTGGTGGACGAGTACGGCGGCGTCGAAGGCATCGTCACCGCCGCCGACATCCTGGGCTCCATCCTCGGCACCCTGTCCGAGCACGGCGAGGAGTACCAGGGCGTCATCACCGAGCGCGAGGACGGATCATGGCTGGTGGACGGCGACATGGCCGTGGACCTGGCCGCCGAGAAGCTGGGCTGCCGGGCGATGATGGAAGGCGGCAGCGACTACACCACTGCCGCCGGCTTCATACTGTCCCAGTTCCGCGCCATCCCCGAGGCCGGCGACCACTTCGTCCGCGACGGCTGGCGGTTCGAGGTGGTGGACATGGATGGGCGGCGCATCGACAAGATCCTGGTGTCGCGCGACACCGAAACCCTGGGGATGTAGCGGCCATTCAGCCGTCATGGCCGGGCTTGACCCGGCCATCCATTGACCCTCGGGTCAAGCCCGAGGGTGACGGCGGAAAATTTGGCCTGACTGCAACGAAGCCGGGCCTAAATATACTGCCCCGAATCCACCTTGATCACCTCGCCGGTGATGCAGCGCGCCGCGTCCGACAGCAGGAACAGCACGGCGTTGGCGATGTCCGAGGTGTCGGGCAGGATGGAGAGCGCCGCTTCCGACAGCGCCTTGTCGCGGAACTGCTGGTCCAGCTTCAGCGTCATCTCGGTCAGCACCATGCCCGGCGCCACGGCGTTGCAGGTCACGCCCTTGGGGCCCAACTCCTTGGCCGCCGTCTTGGTCAGGCCCACCATGCCCGCCTTGGAGGCGGCGTAGTTGCCCTGGCCCATCTTACCCCGCAGGCCGTTGATGGAGATCATGTTGACGATGCGCCCCACGCCCGCCTGCACCATGCCCGGCCCGGCGGCGCGGATGGTGTTGAAGGCGCTGGTCAGGTTGACGGTCAGCACCGAGGCCCATTCCTCGTCGCTCATCTTCAAGAGCGTGCGGTCGCGCGTGATGCCGGCGTTGTTGACCAGCAGGTGAACCGGCTTGCCGATGGCGGCAAAGGCGGCGTTCACCGATTCCGAGTTGGACACGTCGACCGCGTGCGCCGTCATGCCCTTGGGCAGATCCCCGGTCTCGCGGTCGAAGACATGCACCTCGGCCCCTCCGGCCAGCAGATTGTCGGCGATGGTGCGCCCGATTCCGCGCATTCCGCCGGTGACCACCGCCACCCGTCCAGGAAACTCCCACTTCATGACACGCTCCTCTTGACCGCCGATTTGATTTCGGTATTATAGTACCGAATTATTCATTTAACAGGGTACCGCCCGCCAAGGGAAGCCGTCAAGTGCCGGCTCCCGACCAAACCAGACCGGTGGACCCACGAGAGGGGAGGTTCGCGAGTTCATGAGCACCACCATCCGCGACATCGCTGCCGCCGACCTGGAGCGCGTTATCGAGCTGGATCGCCGTCTGACCGGCAAGCCGCGCCGCAACTACCATGAAAAGCGCATGGCGGCCGTCACCGCCGACCCGGCCAGCTTCGTTACCCTGGCCGCCGCCGACGGCCCGGTCCTCAAGGGCTATGCCTACGCCCACATCCTGGATGGCGAATTCGGCGGCTCCGGCCCCGTGGGCGTGGTCGACACCATCGGCGTCGATCCCGACCAGCGCAACCAAGGCCTGGGCCGCAAGCTGATGGCCGCCGTCGAGGAAACGCTGAAGAAGCGCGGCATCAAGGAAGTGGTCAGCCAGGCCGACTGGACCGAGCACGGCATCACCCGCTTCTTCCAGTCCGCCGGCTTCGAGCTGGCCCCTCGCCTGGTCCTCGAGCGTTCCACCGACAACGTCTCCGATTTCGAGGCCCCCCTGGCCACCCAGGTTCGTGACAGCGACGAAGTCGACCTGTCCGATCCCTCCGGCGACGACTATGCCGCCCTGTCGCGCGACCGCATCCCCGTGCGCTCGCTGACCGAGGCCGATTACCCCTTCATCGTCTCGGTGGACCGCAAGGTGACCCGCCGTGACCGCTCGGCCTACTACAAGCGCAAGATCGCCGAGGTGACCAAGGAATCCGGCGTCCGCGTCTCGCTGGTCGCCGAGATCGACGGCCTGTTCGCCGGCTTCGTCATGGCGCGGACCGAGTTCGGCGAGTTCGGCCGCGCCCAGTCCACCGCCGTGCTCGACACCATCGGCGTCGATCCCGCCTACGCCCGCCACAGCGTCGGCCGCGCCCTGATGAGCCAGCTGCTCACCAACCTGGCCTCGCTCGGCGTCGAGAAGGTCCAGACCCAGCTGGCCTGGGACAGCTTCAGCCTGCTGGGCTTCCTCGCCCGCTGCGGCTTCAAGCCCTCCCAGCGTCTCATCTTCCAGCGTCGGCTCGGGTAACCCTCCCCTGCCGCACTCGGCGGGTCGCCCTTCCCGTTCCCGACCCGCCCGAAAGGGGCCGGCAGTTGCCCGACTGCCGGCCCCGCTTCCGTTTGGGGCAAGCCAAAAGAGGAGGCGAAGGGATTCATCCCTTCGCGCATCCCGGTCCTTTTGAATTATCCGGGGACGCGATATCCTTTCGCCATGAAGGATATCTCCGACGCCGCCATCATCGAGGCCGTTCAAGCCGCCCTGCCCGACGCCCAGGCCCTGTTCCTGTTCGGCAGCCGCGCCGACGGCAGCCATGGCGGGGACAGCGACCTCGACCTCGCCGTGCTGCTCCCCACCCGCCCCGATCCGGTGCGCCTGTGGGAAGCGGGCGAAGCCGTCGCACGGCGCCTGAACACCCATGTGGACCTCGTCGACCTGCGCGCCGCCAGCACCGTGATGCAACACCAGATCATCACCACCGGACGCCGCCTGTTCGCCCTGAACGGCGATGCCGAGCGCTACGAGTTGTTCATCCTGTCTGAAATGATCGACTTCGACCACGCCCGCGCCCCCCTCATCGCCGACATCCAACGGGAAGGCCGCGTCCATGGCCGATGACGTGCTCCTCAACAAAGCCGCCACCATCGAACGCTGCGCCGCCCGCGCCGCCGAGGAATTCGCCAAGGACCCGGCCACCTTCGCCACCGACTTCACCCTGCTGGCCAAGGCCGGATGGATCAACGACGATTTAGCCGAAAAGCTCCAGCGCATGGTCGGCTTCCGCAACATCGCCGTCCACGACTACCAAGCCCTGTCGCTCCCCATCACCATCGCGGTGATCGAACGCCACCTGGGCGATTTCACGACGTTCAGCAAGGCCGTGCTGGGGCGGATGGGCGGAGCCGGGAAGGAAAGGTAGGGTAAGGGTGCGAAGGGACGAGTCCCTTCGCATTCTTCCTGCGGGCGGGACGCCCGCGCTCCATGAGGGGCGGTGATGGGGAGAGAGGCGAACAGGTCCGCTCCATCCTCTTGGTGTCCTTGGTGTCTTGGTGGTGAATAACGCCCCGCTCCCCCAACGAGAAACGCCCCGCTCAGTCCGAGCGGGGCGTTTCCATGAATCAGGGGATCAGTCCCCGGCTTCCCAGTTGGGGTCGTCGTCGTCGTCGTCCCAGTCGTCGGGGGGCACGGGGAGTTCGTCACGGCGGGTTTGCATGGTGACGATGTGGCCTTTTTCGCGCTCCACCAGACGCAGCGCCTCGGCGCGAACCTCGGCGTGGGGGGAGTGTTCCGCCAGGGCGGAGAACAGGGCCAGGGTTTCCTGTTCGTGGCGCAGCGCCAGGTCGAAGGCGTGCCACGGATACATCAGGTAGTGGACCGCGTCGGGGTCGGCGATCTCGGGATCGTCTTCTCCCCACGGCACGGTCTCGGGTCGCGGGCCGGTGGATGCGGGGAAGTCGGCGGCGTGCCGTTCCTCGATGTCGGCCAGTTCCGCGAAGGCTTCGGCGGTGTCGGGGTTGTTGCACGACGCCTCGAACGCTTCGGCCAGTTCGCGGTAGCGCTCCGCCGAGCGCTCTTCCATCGCACGCGCGACGGAGAGCAACTCGGCGGAGGTCTTCACCGCCCCATAATCAGGGGCACGGCTCAAAGGGTGAATTCCCGATCGAGATCGGACACCGAATTGGTCGCCTTCTTCTCCTTGCCATAGGCCGGACGGTTGCCGCGGTAGAGGATACCGCAGTTGTAGCCGTCGTCGGTCATCAGGCGGCGGGCCGCCTGGGCCGGATCGGTGGTCGGCTCGATGTTGACGTTGCGCATGGTGTTCTTCCACTCGCGCTGCTCTTCACGGAAGGTGATGCAGGGCGACATGATGGCAACGAACGAGAAGCCGGGATGGCGGATGGCTTCGGCGATGACCTGGGCGGTGCCGTTCGGATCGCCCGAGAAGCCCCGCGCGATGAAGTTGGCGCCAGACGCCAGCGCGATGGCCAGCGGGTGGAACGGGGTCATGCCGGTGCCGCCGGGCGGGGCCATGGCCGAGGCGTCCCAATCCGACTCGGTGGTCGGCGAGGGCTGACCCTTGGTCATGCCGTACACGCGGTTGTCCATGACGATGTAGGTCAGGTCCACGTTGCGGCGGCAGGCGTGCAGGAAGTGGTTGCCGCCGATGGAGAAGCCGTCGCCGTCACCGCCGGCCACCAGCACGGTCAGATCGGGGCGGGCCAGCTTGAGGCCCTGGCCGACCGCGAGAGCGCGACCGTGGATGGAGTGGATGCCGTAGGTGTTGGTGTAGGCCGGGATACGCGACGAGCAGCCGATGCCCGAGACCACCGAGGTCTCGTGCGGCTTCAGGCCCAGATCGGCGAACGCCTTGGTGATGGAGGACAGCACGGCATAGTCGCCGCAGCCAGGGCACCAGACCGGCTTGACCTCGGACTTGAAGTCCTTGGCGGTGTAGGTAGCGGTAGAATCGCAGCTGGTCATGACTTACTTCCCCATCGACAGGAGGCGGGCGTGGATTTCACCGGGACGCATGGGCAGCGGGCCGGAACGCGACAACGATTCCGGCTTCACCGGCAGATCGTATTCGCCACGCAGGTAACGGGTGAACTGGCCCTGATGGCTCTGCTCGACCACCAGGATCTTCTTGGTGCCCTTCAGCGCCTCGGCCAGGTGCTGCGGCCGGATCGGGGAGATCAGACGCAGCGAGATCAGCTTGGCGTTGACGCCGTCGGCCTTGGCCCGCGCGATGGCCTCGCGGGCGGCGCCGGTGCACGCACCCCAGGTGATGACAGCGATGTCGCCCTCACCCTCGATGGTGGCCCAATGGTTGCCGTAGTCGAACTGGTCCAGCTTCCGCTGGCGCTTGTCCAGCTGCATGGTGTGGTCCGAGGACTGCGACGACGGCGTGCCGGTCTCGGTGTGCTCGAGGCCGTCCGAGGTGTACTGGCAGCCCGGCTGGCCGGGAACCGGCATGGGCGAAATGCCGTTGGCGGTGTTGGCGTAGCGCTTGAACACCTCGCCCTCGGCCGGGGCGACGGCCGCGAGGCGCTTGCCCACGAAGGCCACGTCGGCGGGCACGTCGATGATGGCGCGGCTCTGGCCCAGGGCCTGGTCGCTCATCACCAGACAGGCGGTCTGCAGGCTTTCGGCCAGATAGACGCCCCACTGGGTGGTGAAGATGCAGTCGCCGACCGAATTGGCGGCCACCACCAGATGGGGGGCGTCGCCGTGCAGGCCGTAGACCGCGATGTTGAGGTCCGACTGCTCGCACTTGGTGGCGATGCCGGTGGAGGGACCGACGCGCTGCACGTCGACCACCACCACGGGGGTCTCGGAGGCGACGGCCAGGCCCAGGCCCTCGGTCATCAGCGACAGGCCGGGACCGGCGGTGGCGGTGATGGAGGCTTCGCCGCCATAGGAGGCGCCCAGGCACATGTTGATGGAGGCCAGCTCGTCCTCGGCCTGCACGAACACGCCGCCCACCTTGGGCAGGGCGGACGACAGGTATTCCAGCACCTCGGTGGCCGGGGTGATGGGATAGGCGGCGCAGAAGCGCACGCCGCCGCGGATGGCGCCCAGGCCGGCGCCGTAATTGCCGGTGACGGTCCAGCGCTTGACGTCCTTGGCCTTGGCCGGAGCCAGGCGCTTGGCGCCGCCCAGGGTGGCGGCGGCAGCGGCGCCGGCCTTGACGCCGGCCACCGAAGCCTCGTAGGCGTCGGCGCGCTTCTTCTTCAGCGACTTGCCCAGCACCTCGGTCAGCGGGCCGACCGGAATGCCGATCAGCTCGGCGACGGCGCCGAGAGCGATCATGTTGGGACGGCCGCCGGGAATCTCCTTGGCCAGATCCTTCATGTGCAGGTGGACGATCTTGGCCCCGGTCTTGACGTAGACCTCGGGCACATCGCCGGCGGAGGGATCGCAGATCACCAGGGAGTTCTTCGACAGCGGCACCTCAGCGGCGAAGCGCTGAACGCCCTGCCAGTCGATGGCCAGCATGATGTCGAAGGTGTCGTCCACCGAAGTGATGGGATCAACCCCCAGGCGCACCAGGGCCGCGGCCTCGCCGCCGCGGATCTGCGGGCCGGAGGAGCGGCCGAAAAGCGCGTAGTAACCAGCCTCGGCGGCGGCGTCGAGGAACATGTTGGCGGCCGTCATCACGCCGGCGCCACCACTGCCGCACATCGCGATCGAGACAGACCCGAATCCGGAACTCGTCGTCATATTCTGTTTCCCCAGATGAGGCCCCCGAATTCCTTCGCAGTGGGCCTGGCCAGTGTTTAAGCCGCCCCCGCTCCCAAGCCTTAAGACGGCTCGACATAAGGGGGATTACACACCGCTCGGGGAAAAGGGGCAGACCGTTTCCCCCACGCGGCTGAGACTAGGTGCATACCACCCATTTGGGTCGGACCACAAGCCCACATGCTGCGCTTGACGGCTAATTCGGTATTGTGGTACGTATTTACGGAATAATACAAGGGCGGTCCGTTAAGCCTTAGGCGGCGGGCCGGTGATAACGGGAAGAGAGAGGGAAAACGGAATGAGCAAGTCCGCTTATCGTTGGATGATGACCGGCGTTGGCCAGCCCATGGTCAAGGAGGCGATGGAACTCGCCGCTCCGGGCGCCGGCGAGGTTCTGGTGGAGATCGCCGGCTGCGGCGTCTGCCACACCGACATGGACTATTATTATAACGGTGTGCGCACCAACCACGCCCTGCCGCTGGCGCTGGGCCACGAGATTTCGGGCCGCGTGATCAAGACCGGCGCCGGTGCCGAAGGCTGGGCTGGCAAGGCCGTGATCATCTCCGCCGTCATCCCCTGCGGCGAGTGCGACCTGTGCAAGCGCGGCAAGGGCACCATCTGCCGTTCGCAGAAGATGCCGGGCAACGACCTGCAGGGCGGCTTCGCCACCCACATCACCGTTCCCGCCAACGGCCTGTGCGAGGTCGACGAGGCCCGCCTGAAGGCCGCCGGCCTCGAGCTGTCGGAAGTCTCGGTGGTCGCCGACGCGCTGACCACCCCCTACCAGGCCGCCGTGCAGGCCGGCATCGGCGAGGGCGACCTGGTGATCGTCATCGGCTGCGGCGGCGTGGGCGGCTATTCCGTCCAGGTGGCCTCGGCCCTGGGCGCCAAGGTGGTGGCCCTCGACATCGACCCGGCCAAGCTGGAAGCGGTCAAGGCGGCCGGCGCGACCCTGGGGCTCAACCCCAAGGACTTCGCCAGCACCCGCGATCTCAAGAAGGAGATCGGCGCCTTCGCCAAGGCCCAGGGCCTGCGCTCCACCGAGTGGATCATCATGGAATGCTCGGGCTCCGTGCCAGGCCAGCAGACCGCCTTCGACCTGATGGTCCACGGCTGCACCATCTGCGTGGTGGGCTACACCATGAACAAGGCGGAGTTCCGCCTGTCCAACCTGATGGCTTTCCACGCCCGCGCCCTGGGCAACTGGGGCTGCGGCCCCGACCTGTATCCGGGCGCGCTGGAGCTGGTGCTGTCGGGCAAGGTCAACATCAAGAACTTCGTCGAGCGCCGCCCGCTCGACAGCATCAACGACACGTTCGCCGCCGTGCACGACCACAAGCTGTCGCGCCGCGCCGTCCTGTGCCCCAACGCCTAAAGAAACCCACGCCTAAGAAATCCTAGAGAGGGAGAATTCGGGTCATGAAGAAGGAAACCGCGGCCATCGTCGACCGGACGGCGCCCGCCCACCTCAACGATCACAACCTGGTGCCCACCACCATCGTTCCCGGCGTGCTGTACGAGAAGCGCCCGGCCAAGCGGGCCGACGGCTCGGTGGCCGAGGGCCTGTACAACGTCTGGATCACCCTGGACAACCAGAAGCAGTACAACTCCTACACCACCGACATGGTGAAGGGCGTGATCATGGGCTTCCGCGAGGCGTCCAATGCCCGCGACGTGTCCTCGGTGGTGTTCACCGGCGCTGGCGACAAGGCGTTCTGCACCGGCGGCAACACCAAGGAATACGCCGAGTACTATGCCGGCAATCCGCAGGAATACCGCCAGTACATGCGGCTGTTCAACGACATGGTCTCGTCCATCCTGGGCTGCGACAAGCCGGTGATCTGCCGCGTCAACGGCATGCGCATCGGCGGCGGCCAGGAAATCGGCATGGCCGCCGACTTCTCGGTCGCCCAGGATCTGGCCAAGTTCGGTCAGGCCGGCCCCAAGCACGGCTCGGCCCCCATCGGCGGCGCCACCGACTTCCTGCCCGTCATGGTCGGCTGTGAGCAGGCCATGGTGTCCGGTTCGCTGTGCGAGCCCTGGTCGGCCCACAAGGCCTACCGCACCGGCATCATCATGGATCTGGTCCCCGCCCTGAAGGTGGACGGCAAGTTCGTTCCCAATCCCCTGGTGGTCACCGACCGCTATCTGGACGAGTTCGGCAAGATCATCCACGGCGAGTCCAAGACCGGTGCCGAACTGGCCGCCGGCAAGGAGCTGCTGAAGAAGGGCACCATCGACCTGTCGCTGCTCGACGCCAAGGTCGAGGAGATCTGCGCCAAGATCCTGCACACCTTCCCGGATTGCTTCACCAAGACCATCCAGGAGCTGCGCAAGCCCAAGCTGAACGCCTGGAACGCCAACAAGGAAAACAGCCGCGACTGGCTGGGCCTCAACATGATGACCGAGGCCCGCACCGGCTTCCGCGCCTTCAACGAGGGCCCGAAGGACGACCGCGAGATCGACTTCGTGGCGCTGCGTCAGGCCCTGGCCAAGGGCGCTCCGTGGACCGCCGAGCTGATCGAATCCCTGATCCCCAAGGCGGGCCACTAATATGGCCGAGGCGACCTCCAACTGCCTGAAGGTCTGGAAGGACCGCGACGGGAAGCTGCTTCGGCTGCGCCTGTCGCGTCCCAAGGCCAACATCGTCGACGCCGAGATGATCGCGGCGCTGACGGCGGCGCTGGCAGACGCCCATGAGGACTCGAAGCTGCGCGGCGTGCTCATCGACCACGAGGGGCCGCACTTCAGCTTCGGCGCCTCGGTGGCCGAGCACATGCCCGACCAGTGCGCCGACATGCTGGCCAGCCTGCACAAGCTGGTCATCGCCATGGTCGACTTCCCGCTGCCCATCCTGGTCGCCGTGCGCGGCCAGTGCCTGGGCGGCGGACTTGAGGTCGCCCTGGCCGGCCACATGATGTTCGTCTCGCCCGATGCCAAGTTGGGCCAGCCGGAGATCGTGCTGGGCGTGTTCGCTCCGGCGGCGTCCTGCCTGCTGCCCGAGCGCATGCCCCGCGTTGCCGCCGAGGACCTGCTCTATTCGGGCCGGTCCATCGACGGCGCCGAGGCGGCCCGGCTGGGCATCGCCAACGCGGTGGTGGACGACCCGGAGGGCGCCGCCCTCGCCTGGTTCGACAACGGCCCGGCCAAGCACTCGGCCGCAAGCCTGCGTTTTGCGGTCAAGGCCGCCCGTCTCGGCATGAACGAGCGGGTCAAGGCCAAGATCGCCGAAGTTGAAGCCCTTTATCTCAACGGCCTGATGGCCACCCACGACGCAGTCGAGGGTTTGAACGCCTTTCTCGAAAAGAGGCCGGCACTTTGGGAGGACCGATAGGATGTCTGGAAAGAATAAAAGCGTCGCCGACATCATGGCCGTGTGCCAGGAGATGTTCGAAGACCTGAACTTCACGTATGCCCGCAAGTGGAAGGACGCCAAGCCCGGCCGCAAGGTCGTCGGTTTCCTGCCCGTCTACTCGCCCATCGAGATGATCCATGCCGCCGGCTGCCTGCCGCTCGGCATCTTCGGCGGCGGCGACCAGATGGAAGTCATCCACGGCGACGCCTACTATCAGAGCTACATCTGCCGCATTCCGCGCTCGACCATCGAGCTGGGCGTGACCAGCCGTCTCGACTTCGTCGACGGCATGATCTTCCCGTTCGTCTGCGACGTGATCCGCAACCTGTCGGGCATCTGGAAGCTGATGTTCCCGAACGTGTGGTCCAAGTTCTTCGACACGCCCCAGAACTACGACAAGTCCATCGGCGGCACCTACTACGTGCAGGAGCTGAAGGAGCTGAAGGAAGGCCTGGAGCACATGACCGGCCGTAAGATCAGCGACGACGACATCCGTCGTTCCATCGGCCTGTACAACGAGAACCGCCGCCTGATCCGCGAGGTCTATGCCTTCCGCGCCAAGCAGCCCTGGCTGGCCCCCACCTCCGAGGTCTACGTGCTGATGCGCGCCGGCCTGATGATGGACGTGGAAGAGCACAACCAGATGCTCAAGGACTACATGGCCGCCGCCGCCAAGGAAGACCGTCCGAAGCGCGACAACGTCCGCATCTCCATCTACGGCTCGTTCTGTGAGCAGCCCCCGCTGAACCTGATCAAGTCGATCGAGATGGCCGGCTGCTACGTGGTCGACGACGACTACTCGCTGAACAACCGCTTCCTGATGGTGGACGTCCCCACCAGCGGCGACCCGCTGGAGGCCCTGGCCACCACCTATATCGAGAACTCGGTGGAGACCTCGTGCAAGTACGTCCCCGACGGCAAGGTCAAGGGCCAGTTCCATGTGGACGCGGTCAAGGCCTGCGGCGCCGAGGGCGTGATCTACGCGACCCCCAGCTTCTGCGATCCGGCCCTGCTGGACCGCCCGATGGTCTGCAACAAGCTGTCGGAAGCCGGCATCCCCTACATCGCCTTCAAGTACGCCGAAAATTCGGGCCAGATGCAGCCGATCCGCGAGCAGGCTGGCACCTTCGCCGATTCCATCAAGCTGTGGAGCTGACATCATGAGCAAGCCTGAAGCCGTCAAAGAGCCGTCGATGGAAATGCAGAAGGCGATGATCGCTCGTAACTACGACGCGATCACGTCCAAGCACGAGACCGGCCGCAAAGTGTCCTCCACCTTCGTTCCGGGCAACCTGAACGAACTGCTGATGTGTTTCGACATCGTCAACAACCTTCCCGAGATCAACGCCATCCAGGCCGGCATGCGCAAGGCCTCGGGCGGCTACATCATGGAAGCCGAGAAGTCGGGCCATTCCGAAGACGTCTGCACCTACGTGAAGGCGGATATCGGCCAGATGTCCAAGGGCAACATCGCCCCCAACGGCAAGCCCTATCCGAACCCGGACGTGCTGATGCTCAGCTACACCGGCTGCTACACCTTCATGAAGTGGTTCGAGCTGCTGCGTGAAGAGTACAAGTGCCCGACCCTGATGCTGCACGTCCCCTACGAGGGCGACGGCCACTCCACCAAGAACATGCGCGACTACATCGTCAAGCAGCTCAAGGAAGTGGTCATTCCGGGCCTGGAGCAGGTCTCGGGCGTCAAGTTCGACATCGACCGCCTGCGCCAGTACCTGCGCAACTCGGCCAAGGCCGAGGACAACCTGGTGTGGTGCCTGGAGCAGGGCAAGAAGAAGCCCTCGCCCATCGACGCCTATTTCGGCGGCGTGTACTACATCGGCCCGATCTTCACCGCCTTCCGCGGCACCGAGGACGCTGTCACCTATTACGAGATGCTGCGCAAGGAAGTGCAGAATCGCGTCGACAACGCCCAGGGCCCGCTGACCCCCGAGGGCACCTACTTCAACGACCAGAAGTATCGTCTGATCGTCGAGGGCCCGCCCAACTGGACCAACTTCCGTGAGTTCTGGAAGATGTTCTACGACGAGGGCGCGATCGTGGTCGCCTCCTCCTACACCAAGGTGGGCGGTCTGTACGACCAGGGCTTCCGTCACGATCCCGACAACCCCCTGGAATCGCTGGCCGATTACTGCCTGGGTTGCTACACCAACCTCAACCTGCCGACCCGCGTCGACCTGCTGGCCAAGTATGTCGAGGAATACGAGGCCGACGGCCTGCTGATCAACTCGATCAAGAGCTGCAACAGCTTCTCGGCCGGCCAGCTGATGATCATGAAGGAAGTCGAGCGCCGCACCGGTCGCCCGGGCGCCTTCATCGAAACCGACCTGGTCGATCCGCGCTACTTCTCGGCGGCCAACGTCAAGAACCGCCTGGAAAGCTACTTCCAGATGATCGAGCAGAAGCGCCGCGGCGGCGGCTCCAAGACCGTGGCCGCGTAAGGGAGGAATGAACAATGCGTTGTTTCATCGGCATTGACCTGGGTTCCACCACCACCAAGGCGGTGGTCATGGACGAAAACCTGCAGGTCATGGGACGCGGCATCACCAATTCGCGTTCCAACTACGACACCGCGGCCGCCGTTTCCAAGCAGGAAGCGCTGATCGACACCCGTCTCACCCTGTTCCGCCGCGCTCTGTCGAACGTGTCGGAAGTGTCGGGCAAGGTCGACGACATCCTGACGGATCTGGAGCGCAACTTCCGTCACGTCCAGTTCCTCGAGCAGCTCGATGACCTGGAGCAGACCTGCGTCGCCAACATCAAGGGCCCGCGCTTCGCCGGCCGCGAGAAGGTGGTGATCGAGGCCCTGGAAGGCACCTTCTCGCGCCTGCGGACCAGCTCGGCCGCCCAGTACGCCCCCGGCGTCAAGCGCAAGTCGGACTTCTTCCGCGATCTGGCCGGCGCCGAGTTCATGAGCCACGGCGAAGCGGTGTGCAAGGAGGCCGGTCTCGGCTTCGACCTGATCCTCAACGTCTATGACAAGTCGATCATCGAAGTGGAAAACCGTCCGCCGGCCGGCGACATGGAAGGCAAGTTCATCCGCGCCCTGGAGAAGGGCTCGATCACCGGCAACCACATCATCAAGCCGGTGCAGGACGTGCTCGCCATTCCGCTGGAGGAGACCTACGTGGTCGGCACCGGCTACGGCCGCGTCCGCCTGCCCTTCCCCAAGGAGCACATCCGCTCCGAGATCCTGTGCCACGGCCTGGGCGCCCACATGATGTACCCCGACACCCGCACGGTGCTCGACATCGGCGGCCAGGACACCAAGGGCATCCAGGTGGATCCCGTCGGCATCGTCGAGAACTTCCAGATGAACGACCGTTGCGCCGCGGGCTGCGGCCGTTATCTGGGCTACATCGCCGACGAAATGAACATGGGCCTGCACGAACTCGGGCCGCTGGCCATGAAGTCGAACAAGCAGGTGCGCATCAACTCCACCTGCACCGTGTTCGCGGGTGCCGAGCTGCGTGACCGTCTGGCTCTGGGCGAAAAGCGCGAGGACATCCTGGCCGGTCTGCACCGCGCCATCATCCTGCGCGCCATGTCGATCCTGTCGCGCGCCGGCGGCGTCAAGGACCAGTTCACCTTCACCGGTGGCGTCGCCAAGAACGAGGCGGCGGTGCGCGAGCTGCGCAAGCTGATCAAGGAAAACTACGGCGACGTGACCATCAACATCGACCCGGACTCGATCTACACCGGCGCTCTCGGCGGAGCCACCTTCGCCGTCCGCGCGGTCGTCAACTAATCGGGAAGGGAGGAGACACCAATGTCTGAACTTATCACTACCGGTGTTGACATCGGTTCGGGCTGCATCAAGACCGTCGTCTTCAAGGTCAATGGCGACAAGGTGGAGTGGCTGGGCAAGGAAACCGCGCGTATCCGTAACCGCGACCCCTTCCAGCTGACCAACGAGGCCTATGACCACATGCTGAAGACGGCCGGCCTCGGCCGTAAGGACGTCTCCTATGTGGCCTCCACCGGCGACGCCGAGAATCTCAGCTTCGCCACCGGCCACTTCTACTCCATGACCACCCACGGTCGTGGCGGCCTGTACCTCAACCCGGAAGCCCGCGCGGTGCTCGACATCGGTGCGCTGAACGGCCGAGCCATCCGCATGGACGGCGTGGGCAAGGTGCTGTCCTACAAGATGACCAGCCAGTGCGCTTCCGGGTCGGGCCAGTTCCTCGAGAACATCGCCCGCTACCTCGGCATCGCCCAGGACGAGATCGGCTCGCTGTCGCAGAAGGCCGACGACCCCGAGAAGGTGTCGTCCATCTGCGCCGTGCTGGCTGAAACCGACGTCATCAACATGGTGTCGCGCGGCATCTCGGCCTCGAACATCCTCAAGGGCATTCACGTGTCCATGGCGGTGCGTCTGGCCAAGCTGCTGAAGTCCATCGGCGCCGTGGACGGCATCGTCCAGGTTACCGGCGGTCTGGCGCTCGACACCGGCCTGGTCGCCGCCCTGAACGAGGCGGCCGAGCAGGAGAAGGTCAACCTCAAGGCCGTGTCCCATCCGGACTCGATCTATGCCGGCGCCATTGGCGCCGCGCTGTGGGGCGCCTTCCGTCACGAAAAGCTGGCCCGCCTGGGTCAAGCGGCGTAATATCCACCCGTTCCCCGGTCACCCGCGATCAACGCGGGGACCGGGGGCGGCCAAAAGTGGGGTTGCGAGGAGAGAGGAAAAACTCATGTCCCTTAAGATTACCGACGACTGCACCAGCTGCGACGCCTGTGTTTCGGCTTGCCCGAACGAGGCCATTTCCGCCGGCGACGTGATCTACGTGATCGACGCGTCCCGCTGCTCCGAGTGCGTCGGCGCCGAAGACAGCCCGCAGTGCCAGATGGTCTGCCCGGCCGATTGCATCGTTCAGCACGAAGTCGAGAGCAAGGACGCCCTGCTGGCCAAGTACAAGGCCATCCACGGCTGACCTTGAGGCCTCGGCCACAGGTTCGGAAAACCCCCGCCGGTTCGCCCGGCGGGGGTTTTTTCATTTGAAGCGGGACAACTCTGCGGCCACCCGCGCCGCCAGCCCGTCCCAGTCTCCCGCCGCCTCCTGGTGGAACAGGCGCATGTTGGAATACCAGGGGCAATCGGCCCGGCCGTCCAGCCAGCGCCAGTCGGGAACCGCCTGAAGCAGGACCCAGACCGGGCGGCCCAGCGCGCCGGCCAGATGGGCGATGGCCGTATCCGAGGTGACGACCAGATCCAGGTTCATCATCACCGCGGCGCTGTCGAGAAAGGCTCCGGGACCGGCGTCGAAATCCGCCCCCAGGGTCTCGACCGTCATGCCGGCCGGCAGGCAGTCCAACTGCTCCACCCCCTCGTTCTTCTGCAGGCTGATCAGCCGAACGCCGGGAATCGCGGCCAACGGAGCCAGGCAAGCCAGAGGGATCGAACGGCCCTTGTCCACCTTGGCGGTGGGATTGCCCTGCCAGACGAGGCCGACCCGCATTCCCTCCCGTGAGCCGAGGCGCTCGGCCCAAAGGGCGATCCTGGCGGAATCGGCCGCCAAGTAGGGTGCCGGGGCCGGAACGGCATCGGCGGTGACGCCCAGCAGGCGCGGCAGGCTCAGCATCGGGGCATGGACGTCGAAGTGCGGGAGGGCTTCGCCCCGCGCCACGATCTCGACGCCGGGTAGGCCGTCCAGCAGCCGCTTCAGCGGCTTTTGCACCACCACGACCACCTTCCACCCCTGCTTCGCCAGCAGCGGCGCGAAGCGGATGAACTGGATGGTGTCGCCCAGGCCCTGCTCCTCCCAGATCAGGAGGGTCCGTCCCGCCGCCGCGTCTCCGGTCCAGGCGGGCTGGGAATAGGTGTCGGCGGTCTGGACCGTCTGCCAGCGCCATTCATATTCGCGCCAGCCCTCGGCGAACTCCCCGGCCCGCAGCAGCGAGTGGGACAGGTTCCAATGGGCGGCGGCGTAATCGGGGCGAAGCGCGATGGCCTGGCGATGGGCCGCGATCGCCGGCAGGGTCTGCCCATCATCCTGGAGAGAACAACCCAGGTTGTAGTGCAGTTCCGGGTCTTGGGGATTCATGGCTATGGCCTTCTCCAGCATGGAGATGGCCTCGGCGATCCGGCCCAGGGCATTCAGGGTGAGGCCCAGGTTGTTCTGCGCCATGGAAAAATTCGGCGAGATCCTCAGCGCCTGCTCGAAGCAGGCCCGCGCCTCGTCCAGCCGCCCCTGGGCGCGGTAGACGTCCCCCAGGGCGTTCCACGGCGCCGGCGCGGTTGCCTCCGCTTCGGCCATGTCCCGGCATTTCTCGAACACCGTCGCGGCTTCGTCCAGTTGTCCGAGCCCCCTGAGCGCCAGGCCGAGATTATAGTGCTGGCCCCAGTCATCGGGCCGGGCCGCCACCGCCTTCCTGAAATTGATGGCGGCCAGGGAGAAGCGCGACAGCGCCAGCTGCGCCTCGCCCAAGGTGATCACCGCCTGGATGCGTCCGGGGTCCTGCTTGACCACCTTGCCCAGCAATTCCACGGCCCGCTCATGGTCACCCTGGCGAAAGGCCACCGATCCCAGGATATGCATGGCCGCCGTGTTGCGGCGGTCGATGGAGAGCATGCGCTGGCACTCGGCGGCGGACAGATCCATGTTGCCGTTCTGAAAGGCTTGGACCGCCCGCTGAAACATGGACTGAAGCAAAGCCGGGTTGTTCATCCCTCGGGTCCTATTCCTTGCGCAGCAGGTTGACGCGCATGGGCTGTTCGAAGGCGAAGCCGCCGTCCTCGGCCGGCTTGGCCAGGCGGGCGAAGCGTTCGCGCATCTCGGCGTCCAGTTCGACGAACTTGGCCTCGCGCTCGGTGTTGGCCGAGACGATCTTGTCGCGGAAGGCGTCGTAATCCTTGAGCACCATGGGATGCAGGTAGGTGAACTCGCTCTCCTCCTCCAGCCCATGGACCCAGGCGCCCTTGACCGAGGCCAGCGCCGCCCCCCTCACCCAGGTCTCGTCGTCGATGGGCTGCACCGCCTCGAAGAAGGCGCCCCAGGGCAGCGGTTCCGAGACATAGACCTCGCCGCCGGGCTTGAGCACCCGGGCCGCCTCGGCCAGGGCCTTGGCCTGGAAGGCGATGGGAATGTGATGCAGCGAGTTGAAGAACACCACGGCGTCGGCGCTTTCGTCGTCGGCGGGCAGCGCCTGGCCCACGCCCTCGACGATCTCCTCGTCGGCCACTTTGGCGGCGGCGCGGGCCTTGGCCAACTGGCGCGGGCTGCACTCCACCCCCAGCACATGGGCGCCAAACCGGGCCATCAGGCGCGCCAGCGCCCCATCGCCGCAGCCCACGTCGATGACCCGCTTGCCTTCCAGCCCCAGGGTCTCCACGATGACGTCGGTGTTGCGGCGCTTGTCCATGGCACTCTCCTTGTAATCCGTTGCCCACAGTTAAGAGATGTCCGCCACTCCTGTCGATAGCCCTTTCGACGCCGCCATCGTCCTGGGCGCCATGGTGCGGCCCGACGGCAGCCCCAGCCCGGCCATGGCGCGGCGGGTGGCGCGGGGCGTCCGGCTGATCGAGGAGGGCCGGGCCGTCCATCTCCTGATGAGCGGCGGCGCGGTTCGCCACCCGGTGCCCGAGGCCCATGTGATGCGCGACCTCGCCCTTCGGGCCGGCATCCCGGCCGAGCGGCTGCATGTGGAGGACGTTTCCGTCAACACCATCGGCAACGCCCTGCTGTCGCGCGCCCTGGTGGAGACGCGGGGCTGGAGGCGTCTGGCCGTGGTGACCGACGCCTGCCACATGGCCCGCTCGCTCTACGTCTTCCATCGCCTCGGCCTGCCGGTCAGCCCCGCTCCCGCCTGGCCCGAGACCAGGCCGGGACGGGAGTGGTACGCGGCCTGGCTGCGCGAGGCTTTCGCCATGCCCTGGACAATCGCCAGGGTTGAGAAACTACTTTTTTCCCGTTGCATACCAAAGCCACTTGTATAGGACCGGGCGCTCCCAAAATACATAGCCGGACGGCTCAACCCCTGTTGCCACAGCACTGCGGGGTTCCCATGAACAGACTGACCATCCGCGCCCGCATCGCCATCCTGACCGGTGCGTCCATCACGGCGATGATCGCCCTGGCGGCCGTGATGTTCTGGGCCGTCGCCACTCTTGACGAGCTGGATCGCCACGCCAAGGCCTTCGGGGCGGTCGCCAACCTCGGCAAGGAACTGCGCATCGCCAGCCTTGAAGCCAGGAGGAACGAGAAGGACCTTCTGCTGCGCCGTGACGCCAAATACGCGGAGCAGGCGGCCAAGGCCTCCGACGCGGTCGTCGCCTTGGCCGCCGACCTTGAAAAGCGCCAGGAAGCCGCCCCGGTGGCCGGTCTGGCCCAGGCCGTCCGGACCGGCATGGCCGCCTATCGCAAGCAGTTGGACGAACTGGCCGCCAACCTGACCATCGCCGGCATGAACGAGCGATCCGGGCTGCAGGGCCAACTGCGCCAGGCGGTCCACAAGGTGGAAAGCGCCCTCGAAGCCCAGGGGCAATCCGAGCTCATGCGGCACATGCTGATGCTGCGCCGGCACGAGAAGGACTACCTGCTGCGCGGCCAACCCGAGCTGCAGGCGAAGCTTGAAGCGGAACACAAGGTCTTCCTGGACGTCCTTCAGCGCTCCGGCGTGCCCGCCGCCCAGAAAGCCGAACTGAAGGACCTGATCGACGCCTATCTCGCCGACGCGGTCAAATTGATCGGGGCGGACCAGATCGTGCGCAAGGACATCGCCGAACTCAGCGCCATCTATTCCGCCTTTTCCCCCAACTTCGACAAGATCGTCGAGTTCGCCGACCGCGAGGGAGTCCGCGTCGCAGAGGAAGATGACGCCATCCACCGCCGGGTGATCGGCGTGGCCATGGGACTGAGCCTGACGGCGGGAATGGTGTTCGTCGTCCTGGCCTTCTTCGTAGGCCGTTCCATCGTCCGGCCGGTTCGCGGCATCACGGGGGTCATGAGCTCGCTGTCTGGCGGCGACCGGACGGTCAGCGTCCCCTATACCGATGGCGCCGACGAGATCGCCGACATGGCCCGTTCGGTGCAGGTGTTCAAGGATGGGCTGATTCGCGCGGAACAGCTGGAAGCCCAGTCCAAGGCCGAGCAGGAGCGCGAAGTGGCCCGCGGCCGCAAGCGCGAGCTGCTCACCAATGATTTCGACGTGATGATCCGCCGGGTGATGTCCAAGGTGGACAGTGCGGTGCAGAGCGTCCACTCCACCTCCACCAGCCTGCACGCCGCCGCCGAGCAGACCTCGCGCCAGAGCGCCGCCGTCGCGGCGGCCGCCGAGGAGGCCACCGCCAACATCCAGACCGTGGCCTCGGCGGCCGAGGAACTGGGCGCCTCCACCCACGAGATCAGCCGCCGGGTCCAGGACACCACCCGCATCACCCAGGAAGCCGTGGACGGGGTGCAGACCGCCGACGCCACCGTGGAGGGCCTGTCCACCGCCGCCCAGAAGATCGGCGAGATCGTCAGCCTGATCAACGACATCGCGGCCCAGACCAACCTGCTGGCCTTGAACGCCACCATCGAGGCGGCGCGCGCCGGCGAGGCGGGCAAGGGCTTCGCCGTCGTCGCCAACGAAGTGAAGCACCTGGCCACCCAGACCGCCAAGGCCACCAGCGAGATCGCCGAGCAGATCGGCGGCATTCAGTCTTCCACCCAGAACGCCGTCAGCGCCATCAAGACGGTGGGCGCCGCCATCGCCCGGGTGGACGAGGTGGTGTCCTCCATCGCCGCTGCGGTGGAAGAGCAGAACGCCGCCACCCAGGAGATCGTGCGCAACGTCCAGGAAGCCGCCAACGGCAACCAGGAGGTCACCAGCAACATCGCCGAGGTCTCCTCGGCCGCCCAGATGACCGGCGAGATGGCGTCGAACATGTACAAGGTGGCCGAAGCCCTGGAGGAATCCGGCGACAGCCTGGGCCGGCACGTGGAAACCTTCCTGGGCAACGTCAAGACCGTCTAGATCGGCCAAGATCGGCCATGGTATCAAATCGGCTCCATTGCCAGCGAGACACCATGGCCCAGCCCAAGCGCCCCCTGGACGGCATCCGCGTCCTCGACGTCGCCACCTTCATCGCCGCGCCCTACGCCGCCGCCATCCTGGGCGAGTTCGGCGCCGAGGTGATCAAGGTCGAGCAGCCCCAGGGCGGCGACACCTTCCGCCGCTTCGGCTCCATCACGGAACGCGACGGCGATTCGCTGATGTGGCTGTCCGAAGCGCGCAACAAGGATTCCGTCACCCTGGACCTGCGCAAGCCCGAGGGCCGCGAGTTGTTCCTCAAGCTGGTCGCCAAGACCGACGTCATCGCCGAGAACTTCCGCCCCGGCACACTGGAGAAATGGGGCCTGGGCTGGGATGAGCTGCGTCGCGTCAATCCCGGCCTGATCCTGCTGCGCATCTCGGGCTACGGCCAGACGGGTCCCTACAAGGACCGGCCCGGATTCGCCCGCATCGCCCATGCCTTCGGCGGCCTGTCCTATCTGGCGGGCATGCCGGGCGACGTGCCGGTGACGCCGGGCTCCACCTCGCTGGCCGATTACATGAGCGGCCTTTACGGCGCCATCGGCGTGCTGCTGGCGCTGCGTCACAAGGACGCCACCGGCGAGGGCCAGGTCATCGACCTCGCCCTCTACGAATCCGTCTTCCGGGCGCTGGACGAGATCGCCCCGGCCTACGCCATGTTCGGCAAGGTGCGCGAGCGTGAAGGCGCCGGCACGGTCAACGCCTGCCCCCACGGCCACTTCCGCTGCGGCGACGGCAAGTGGGTGGCGCTGGCCTGCACCACCGACCGCATGTTCGCCCGCCTGTGCGAGGCCATGGAACGGCCCGAACTGGCCGATGCCGCCAAATGGGGATTGCTGCGCCACCGCCTGGCCGAACGCACCGACGTGGACGCCCTGGTCGGCCACTGGACCGCCACCCGCCCGCGCGAAACGGTGATGGAGCTGTGCCTGGAGTTCGAGGTGCCGGCGGCTCCCCTGAACACCATCGCCGACATCTTCGAGGACCCGCAATTCCAGGCGCGCGGCAACCTGCAGAATGTGGCCGATTCCGTCCTGGGCAGCGTGGTGGTGCCCGGCGTGGTGCCCAAGCTGTCGGCCACGCCCGGCCGGGTCGAAACCCTCGGCCCCCGCCTGGGCGAGGGCAACGGCCGGGTCTATGGCGGCTTGCTGGGCCTGAGCGAGACGGAAATCGCCGCGCTGAAGGGCAAGGGCGTTATCTGAACGCCGCATGAACCGGCGGTTCAGCTCCGGTTGGGGTGGGTTGAGGCACACTGTCCTCAGTTGAATGCCTCACCAATCGGAGACACCGCCATGTTGACCAAGACCTCCCTGATCGCCGCCGCCATCGCCACCCTCGCCCTGGGCTCGGTCGCCCAGGCCAAGGACAAGCCGGCCGGCGATGCCCTGCCCCCCGCCGTGATCCTCAACCAGATGGTGGCCGACGGCCATGACCTGCGGGCCCTCGACCGCGAGAACGGCCGCTATCTCGCCACCGTGCGGGCGCCGTCGGGCCAGTTGGCCACCTTCTCGGTGAACGCCCGGACCGGCGAACTGCTGCCCGAACCCGCCCGCCTCGACAGCGCCACCACGCCGGAAGTCGGCGCCAACGCGGTCAAGGCCATGCTGGCCGCCGCCGAGCAGGGCCACTGGAACCTGTCGGAACTGGAATGGAAGAAGGACAGCTACGTGGTCGAGGCCCGCGACGACGGCGGCGCCAAGGCCCACTTCCAGGTCGATCCGGCCACCGGAACGGTGACCAAGGCCATCCACCGCTAAGCCGGAACGAAAAAGCCGGGGCCGGCGCGGCCCCGGCGCTCTTTCGTTATTCCGTCCGCCCGACCACCTGCATCCTGACCGGCACGGCGCCCTGGTGGCTCATGTGAAGCCGCCGGGCCGCCGCCCGCGACAGGTCGATGGAACGACCGGCCACGAAGGGGCCACGATCGGTGACCATGACGATCACCGACTTTTTCTTCTTGTCCTGCCGGGACACCTCGACCAGCGTGCCGAAGGGCAGCGTCGGATGGGCGGCGGTCAGAGCCTTGGGGTCGAACTTTTCACCACTGGCGGTGCGGTTGCCCTTGAAGCCAGGGCCGTACCAGGACGCGATGCCGTAGCTTTCGCCTCCCAGACCCGCGGATCCAGCCATCTCAGCCGAGGCTGGAAGAGACGCGGCCGACACCACAATAGCGGCCAACGCCGCGATCTTGAGCGTCTTCATCGTTTCAATCCTGCATCCTGCCTGCATTGAAGTGCGGGGCATTCTGCCCAGGCTTTCCTAACGACCGGTGAACAGGTAGCAGATTAAGAATGAATTGTAAATATATATTGAATATTTGTTAACACTCTACTCGGCGAAGCCGATCACCCGCAGCGAGACAAGGCCGGTTCCCTCGTTCACCAACCCCAATCTCCTGGCCGCGGCCTCGGAAAGATCGACGATCCGTCCGCCGCCCGGCCCCCGGTCGTTGACGCGGACCACCACGGCCCCCCGGCGCTCGGGGCGGGAAACCTCCACCAGAGTGCCCATGGGCAGAACGGGATGGGCCGCCGTCAGATCAGAGGGATCGAAGCGCTCGCCGCTGGCAGTCTTGCGGCCGCGATATTTGGCTCCATACCAAGACGCCATTCCGATTTCTGCAGAATCGCCTTGTATACTTGCAATGTCTTGCCCCATGCATTCGAATATAGGTGACATTGACAAGCTAATTGCTATCGCGGACATCAACGTACGCACTGGCGACACCATTGTGATTTCCTTCACAATTCGACATGAGTTAATGACCATTCATAATTCATTCTCAACTTATCCTCCGTGAGACTCATCACAGTTCGGAACAGGAAAAAAGCGGTAAGCCCTTGCCCAATACCCCCCGGATGGGGCATGTTTCCTCTCTTTCCCACTGTTTTTTCGGGCGGATCGAGATCGTCATGGCCGAGCGCGTTTACCTCTACGACACCACGCTGCGCGATGGGGCGCAGACCCAGGGAGTGGATTTCTCCGCAGCCGACAAGGTGCGGATCGCGCGCGAGCTTGACCGAATCGGCATCGACTACGTGGAAGGCGGCTGGCCGGGGGCCAACCCCACCGACGACGCCTTCTTCGCCGACCCGCCCGCCTTCAAGCGCTCGCGGCTGACCGCCTTCGGCATGACGCGCCGCGCCGGCCGTTCGGCCGACAACGATCCGGGGCTGAACGCCCTGCTGGTCACCCCGGCCCGCGTCACCACCATGGTGGGCAAGAGCTGGGACTTCCAGGTCACCGTGGCGCTCGGCATCGAGCTGGACGAGAACCTGCGCATGATCTCGGATTCGGTGAAGCACGCGCTGACCAAGGTCGACGAGGTGATGTTCGATTCCGAGCACTTCTTCGACGGCTACAAGGCCAATCCGGCCTATGCCCTGTCGGCGGCCAAGGCCGCCTATGATGCCGGCGCCCGCTGGGTGGTGCTGTGCGACACCAACGGCGGCACCCTGCCCCACGAGATGCGCCGCATCGTCGGCGAGGTCATCGCCGGCGGCATCCCGGGCAGTCATCTCGGCGTCCACTGCCACAACGATTCCGACACCGCCGTCGCCAATTCCCTGGCCGCCGTCGAGGCCGGGGTGCGCCAGATCCAGGGCACGCTGAACGGGCTGGGCGAGCGCTGCGGCAACGCCAACCTGATCTCCATCATCCCGGCCCTGATGCTGAAGATGGGCTTCGACACCGGCATCGCGCCGGAAGACCTGAAGAATCTGGTCTCGGTGTCGCGCGCCCTGGACGAGGTGCTGGACCGTACCCCCAATCGCGGCCAGCCCTATGTGGGCAAGTCGGCCTTCGCCCACAAGGGCGGCCTGCACGTCTCCGCCGTGGCCAAGGACCCCAAGTGCTACGAGCACGTGGACCCGTCGGCGGTGGGCAACATGCGCCACATCGTCATGTCCGACCAGGCGGGCCGCTCCAATCTGGTGGCGCGCCTGACCGAGATCGGCGTCGACCTCGATCAGGTCAAGCGCGAAAGCCTGGTCCGCGTGGTCGAGCAGATGCAGGTCACCTTCGACGCCCGCGAGGCCACCGACCTGGTGGATCTGGTCAAGCGCCTGGAGCACGAGGGCTACGCCTACGACCAGGCCGCCGCCAGCTTCGAGCTGCTGGTGCGCCGCGCCTTGGGCGAGGTGCCGGAATACTTCCAGCTGGAACGCTACCGCGTCATCGACGAGCGCCGCCGCAACGCGGTGGGCGAGTGGATCACCCTGTCGGAAGCCACCGTCAAGGTCGAGGTTGGCGGCACGGAATACATGGAAGTGGGCGAAGGCACCGGCCCCGTCCATGCCTTCGACGTGGCGCTCCGCAAGGTGCTGACCCGGGTCTATCCGGCGCTCACCGCGCTGGAGCTCAAGGACTATCGCGTGCGCATCACCGAAAGCACCGTGGGCACCGCCGCCAAGACCCGCGTCACCATCGAAAGCGAGGACGACAAGGGCCATCGCTGGACCACGGTCGGCGTGCACACCAACGTGCTGGAAGCCTCGCTGGAAGCCTTGCAGGATTCCATCACCTTCATGCTGTTCCGCTTCAAAGACGAATAGTATCGGCGAGCCTTCGGGCTCGCCGTATGCGCCCCTTAGCCTAAGCGCTCGCCTCCGCTCGCCTGGCCGCCGCCTCAATGGCGGGGAGATGCCCGCGAACGGATTACCTAAAGGTTTCGCAGGCATCATGACCGACTCGACCACCCCCCCCCGCGGCCCGGCCATCATTCTCGTCCGGCCGCAGCTGTCCGAGAACATCGGCACCGCCGCGCGGGCCATGCTCAATTGCGGGCTGACCGACCTGCGCATCGTCGCACCCCGCGCCAACCCCCTGGACGAACGCGCCATCGCCGCCGCCTCGGGCGCCGACAAGGTGCTGCTGGGCGCCAGGATCGTCGAGCACACCAAGGACGCGGTGGCGGACCTCAACCGGGTCTGGGCCACCACGGGCCGCGACCGCTACATGACCAAGCCGGTGGACACCCCGCGCGAGGCCGCCGGCCATATGCGCAATCTGGATTCGGAAGGGTTGCGCACCGGCGTGATGTTCGGGCCCGAGCGGACCGGCCTGGAGAACGACGACGTCGCCCTGGCCGACACGGTGCTGACCGTACCGCTCAATCCCGATTACTGCTCGCTCAACCTGGCCCAGGCCGTGCTGCTGATCGGCTACGAATGGTTCCAGGCGGGCGTTTCCGGATCGCTGCCCGCCATGACCAAGGGATGGCGCGATTCCGGCCCGGCGCCCAAGGAAAAGCTGGTCCACTTCTTCGAGCACCTGGAACGCGAACTGGACGAATGCGGCTTCCTGCGCATTGCCGACAAGCGGCCGGTGATGGTGCGCAACATCCGCAACATGTTCCAGCGCGCCAACCTCACCGGCCAGGAGATTCAGACCCTGCATGGTATCGTCCATGAACTGGTGACCTACCGCCACAAGAAGGGCAAAACAGAATCATCCTAAATTTCGGTTTTCCACATCAGACAAAATCCATATGTGGATCACCGCAATTGTCCAGCATCTGTGCTTTTGACTATTAGTCCCCTTAATAACGAAAAATATTCGTCAATCAGGGGGCACTAATGCTGCAACGCATCAGGTTCGGCGCTCGTCTATCCATACTTTTGATTATCGCCACATCATTACTATTGGTGATCGGCGGCACCGGCATGCTGGGCGGCAAGCGCGTCGCCGGCGGCCTGGAGGCCGTCTATGGCGAGCGGGTGGTGCCCATGGGCCAGCTGGCCCGCGTGCTGGATTCCGTCCACCGCATCCAGGGCGCCGTCGCCACGGTGATGCAGAGCGAAAGCCGCCTGACGCTCGAGCGCATGGCCAAGGACATCGAGGCCATGGATGCCGAGGTGGATGCGCTGTGGAAGTCCTACGCCTCCGACAGCCGCAGCGCCGAGGAGAAGGCCGCCTTCCAGTCGGCGCTCGACGCCTACCGCGCCTCCTACCGGCTGACGCTCAAGCAATTCGGCGACGGTGACGCCTTCGGCGCCCGCGAGACCATGACCGAGGAGACCACCGGCCGCTACAACGGGGCCACCGCCGCCGTGCGCGCCCTGATGGACAAGGAGATCGGCCTGGCCAAGGACGAATTCCTCTCGGCCATGGACACCTATCAATCCACCAGCACCGCCTCGGCCTGGGTCATCGTGCTGGGCGTCCTGGCCCTGGGCGGCCTCACCCTGGCGGTGACCCGCTCCATCACCGTGCCGGTGAAGGACGCCATCGCCATCATGGGGCGGCTGGCCGGGGGCGATACGGGGGTGGAGGTGACCGGCACCCACCGTCGCGACGAGATCGGCGACATCGCCCGCGCCGTCCAGACCTTCAAGGACCACGCCGTCGAGGTGGAGAGCTTGCGCCGCGCCCAATTGGAGGCCGAGCGCAATTCCAGCGAGGAGCGCCGCCTCGCCCGGGTGCGCATGGCCGACGAGTTCGACGCCAGCGTGCGCGGCATGGTGGACTTCGTCACCACCGCCTCGGCCCGCATGGAAGAATCGGCCCGCACGCTGCAGGGCATGACCCAATCGGCGGGAAACGACGCCGCCTCGGTGGGCCGGGCGGCCCGAACCGCCTCGTCCAACGTGGATCAGGTGGCCGCCGCCGCCGAGGAACTGACCGCCTCCATCGCCGAGATCAGCCGCCAGGTGGCGGAATCCACCTCCATCTCGCGCGAAGCCGTGGCGGAATCCGAGCGCAGCAACCGCATCATGTCCGGCCTGTCCCACGCCGCCGGCCGCATCGGCGACGTGGTGCGCATGATCAACGCCATCGCCGCCCAGACCAACCTGCTGGCGCTTAACGCCACCATCGAGGCGGCAAGGGCCGGCGAGGCGGGCAAGGGCTTCGCCGTGGTGGCCGGCGAGGTCAAGGGACTGGCCAACCAGACCGCCCGGGCCACCGAGGAGATCTCCGAGCAGATCGCCGCCATCCAGGCCGAGACCTCCAAGGCGGCGGACGCCATCGCCCATGTCAGCGTGGTCATCGAGCGCATGAGCCATATCGGCGTCGCCATCGCCCAGGCGGTGGAGCAGCAGGCCGCAGCCGGCGGCGAAATCGCCCAGAGCGCCGAACAGGCGGCACGCGGCACCACCGACGTCACCCGCAGCCTGGGCGACGCCGTGACGGCGGTGTCGGCGGCGGGGACGTCGTCGTCCGACGTGCTGGAGACGGCGCGGCAGCTATCTTCCGGCGCCGCCGGCCTCAGCCGGGCGGTGGAAGGCTTCCTCGCCAAGATTCGGGCTTGAAAAAGCGCTGCCGATCCGTATAGTGCGCCCCTTCTCCTCCCGAGAAAGCGGGTGGCCGGCCGTTTGGCGCGCCCACCCCTCCCCGCCTCCCCAGGCGGACCAGGACTATCGGGACAACCCAATAGGCTGATCAATTCGGCCAGAAGGAAGACCATGAGCAAGCGTATTGAAGCCAAGTACAAGATTAATCGCCGCCTGGGCGCCAATCTCTGGGGCCGCTCCAAGTCCCCGCTGAACCGCGGCAAGGAGAACCCTCCCGGCCAGCACGGCCAGCGCCGCAAGAAGCCGTCCGATTTCGGCACCCAGCTGATGGCCAAGCAGAAGCTCAAGGGCTACTACGGCAACATCAGCGAGAAGCAGTTCCGCCGTCTGTATGACGAGGCCGTGCGCCGCCGTGGCGACACCTCCGAGAACCTGATCGGCCTGCTGGAGTGCCGCCTGGACGCGGTGGTCTACCGCCTCAAGTTCGCCCCCACCCCGTTCGCCGCCCGCCAGCTGGTCAACCACTGCCACATCCTGGTCAACGGCAAGCGCGTCAACATTCCGTCGTACCGCGTCAACGAAGGCGACGTCATCTCGGTGAAGACCAAGTCCAAGGACATGGCCCTGATCCTCGAGGCCGCCCAGTCCGGCGAGCGCGACGTCCCCGACTACATGGAAGTCGACCACAAGGAGATGAAGGGCAAGTTCGTCCGCATCCCCAAGCTGGGCGATGTCCCCTATGCCGTGCAGATGGAACCGAACCTCGTCGTCGAATTCTATTCGCGCTAAGGTTCGCCCACCGGCGACAAGACACGGCCCGGAAGCAGTTCCGGGCCGTTGTTTTTTGCGCGGAAAGCGAACGACTTTCCCGCAGAAGTAGTTTCAGCTATACTGAGTCCCGATTGGACTTTCGGCGAAGGCAAACGTGCGACACCTCAAGGTGCTGATCGTCGAAGACAATGTGGCCGATGCGCGGTTGCAGCAATTCGCCCTGGGCGCACAGGTGTTCGACTGCGCCGTGACCTGGGTCGATTCCATCGATGGGGCGGTGGAGCATTTCAATCGGAGAATCGAGGAGACCGGCGGCGCGGACACCGACGTGGTCCTGCTGGACGGCATGGTGGGAAGCGAGGACGCCTCGGAACTGCTGATCTACATGAAGCTCGATCCGCTGCTGAAGGACGTTCCGGTCGTCGTCACCACCGGTTCCCGGGACCCCCGCCGGCATGAAGCCTGGATCACCCAGGGGGCCGAATCCGTCATGCAGAAATGCTTCGAGATCGAAGACCTGGAAAGCGGCCTGTCGGCGCTGGAGGCCTACGCCAGGGACGTTGCCTAGGGATCTAATTCCCCCCCTCCCCCAGCCCAAGGCTGGAGGAGGGAGAAAAAGCAAAACGGCCCGGAAGTCGCCTTCCGGGCCGCTTATCCTGAATAGGAAGGCGCCTAGGCGCTGGCGACGCCCTTGTCGGCCATCAGCTGCTTCAGCTCGCCCGATTCGGCCATCTCGCGCACGATGTCGCAGCCGCCGACGAACTCGCCCTTGACGTAGAGCTGCGGCAGGGTCGGCCAGTTGGTGAACTGCTTGATGCCTTCGCGCAAGGAAGGATCGACCAGGATGTCGATGCCCTTGAACTTGACGCCCAGATTGGTCAGCACCTGCACCACGGCGGCGGAAAAGCCGCACTGCGGGAACATGGGCGTGCCCTTCATGTAGAGGACCACATCATTCTCGGAAAGGTCCTGGCGGATGCGGTCGAAAACGGGATTGCTCATCGGTCGAATTTCCTCGGAATATGGATCGTGACGGATCGTGGTTGAGATGTAGGCAGCACAGCGCCGGGGCGCAAGCGCGCCAGCCTAATCCTTGGCGAAATCGGGGGCGTTGTCGGGGGTCGCGGTCTGCAGCGCCATGGCGTGCAGCTGGCCGCCCATCTTCCCCTGCATGGCGGCGAAGACCATCTGATGCTGGGCGACGCGGCTCTTGCCGCGGAAGGCCTCGGAAATCACCAGGGCCGAGTAGTGATCGCCGTCGCCGCGCAGATCCTCGATGATCACCTTGGCATCGGGAATCCCCTCGCGAATCAGGGCTTCGATCTCATTGGCTTCCATGGGCATGGCGTATCTTTCCTAATGCTCCCCTTCCGCGATCACAATACGGGGCCGCACCAGCGCCCGCAACAGCGCTATGGCCCCATGGAACGAAGGGCTTCCCGCCAAAGGAAAAGCCCTCTCACCCGCAAGGGATGAGAGGGCTTTGGTTCCGCGCGAGACGAGGATGCCGTGGCCTCAGTGGCCCGACATTTCCTCGCCCATATAGGCGGGCAGCCAGCCTTCGTTGGCCTCGGCCAGTTCATAGACCGGCACGGCGCGGCCGCCGACGCTGATCACCGAACCGCCGGTCTTGCCGATGACGCGCGCCGTGGTGTCGTGCTCCGCCGCCTCTTCCAGCACGCTGGCCAGATCGTTGTCGGAGACTTCCAGCACGTAGCGGCCCTGGTCCTCGCCGAAGCACCAGGCGTGCAGCGGCAGATTGTGGGGCGCGTCCAGCTTGGCGCCGATCTTGTCCGCCGACGCCATGGCCATCTCGGCCACCGCCACCAGCAGGCCGCCATCGGAGACGTCGTGGCAGGCCTGCACCAGGCCGTCGCCGATCAGCTGGCGGACCAGCTCGCCGGCGCGGCGTTCGCGATGCAGCGCCACGGGCGGCGGGGCGCCGTCCTCACGCTTGGCGATCTCGCGCAGGTAAAGCGACGAGCCCAGCCAGCCCTTGGTCTCGCCGATCAGCACGATGGACGAGCCGGCGCGCTTGAAGGCCACGGTGGCGGACTTGTTGACGTCCTCCAACAGGCCGACGCCGCCCACCGCCGGGGTGGGCAGGATGGCGTTGCCTTGGGTCTCGTTGTAGAGCGAGACGTTGCCCGACACCACGGGGAAGTCCAGCTCCACGCAGGCCTGGCCCATGCCGCGGATGGCCTCGACGATCTGGCCCATGATCTCGGGCTTTTCCGGATTGCCGAAGTTCAGGTTGTCGGTGACGGCCATGGGCAGGGCGCCCACCGCCGACAGGTTGCGATAGGCCTCGGCCACCGCCTGGCGACCGCCCTCGTAGGGGTCGGCCAGCACGTAGCGGGGCGTCACGTCGGTGGTGATGCCCACCGCCTTGTCCGTGCCGTGGATGCGCACCACGGCGGCGTCGCCGCCGGGGCGGCCCACCGTGTCGCCCATCACCATGTGGTCGTACTGGGAGTAGATCCAGCGCTTGGACGCCAGATCGGGGCAGGCCACCAGAATCTTCAGCGCCTCGGCGACGCAGATCTGGGGCACGTCCTTGGCATCAACCACCGGACGCTTGGCCGGGGCGGTCCAGGGACGGTCATACTCGGGCGAAGCCAGGGCCAGCGGATCGATGGGGAGATCGGCCACCACCTCGCCATGGCGCTTGAGCACCATGCGACCAGTGTCGGTCAGCACGCCGACCACGGCGAAGTCCAGCTCCCACTTGTCCATGATGGCCTTGGCCAGGGCCTCGCGGCCGGGCTTCAACACCATCAGCATGCGTTCCTGGGATTCGGACAGCATGATCTCGTAAGGAGTCATGCCCTCTTCGCGCATGGGCACGGCGTCGAGATCCATCTCGATGCCCAGGCCGCCCTTGGACGCCATCTCGAAGGAGGACGAGGTCAGGCCGGCGGCGCCCATGTCCTGAATGGCGACGATGGCGTCGGTGGACATCAGCTCCAGGCAGGCCTCGATCAGCAGCTTCTCGGTGAAGGGGTCGCCCACCTGCACGGTGGGGCGCTTTTCCTCGGACTTCTCGTCGAACTCGGCCGAGGCCATAGTGGCGCCGTGAATGCCGTCACGCCCCGTCTTCGAGCCGAAATAGACCACGGGATTGCCGATGCCGGCGGCGGCCGAATAGAAGATCTTGTCCTTGTCGGCCAGACCCACGGTCATGGCGTTGACCAAGATGTTGCCGTTGTAGCTGGGGTGGAAATTGGTCTCGCCGCCCACGGTGGGCACGCCGACGCAATTGCCGTAGCCGCCGATGCCGGCCACCACGCCCGCCACCAGATGGCGGGTCTTGGGGTGCGAGGGATCGCCGAAGCGCAGCGCGTTCATGTTGGCGATGGGACGCGCGCCCATGGTGAACACGTCCCTGAGAATGCCGCCCACGCCGGTGGCCGCGCCCTGGTAGGGCTCGATGAAGCTGGGGTGGTTGTGGCTTTCCATCTTGAAGACGATGGCCTGGCCGTCGCCGATGTCGATGATGCCGGCGTTCTCGCCGGGGCCGCAGATCACCCAGGGGGCCTTGGTCGGCAGGGTCTTCAGCCACTTCTTCGACGACTTGTACGAGCAATGCTCGGACCACATCACCGAGAAGATGCCGAGCTCGGTCAGATTGGGCTCGCGGCCCATGATCTCGAGGATCTTCTTGTACTCGTCCGGCTTGATGCCGTGCTGCGCGATGACTTCGGCAGTGATCTTGCTCATCGCAGCGCCTCCACCAGGGAATCGAACATCTTCTTGCCGTCGGACCCGCCCAGCAGGTCCTCGGCCAGACGCTCGGGGTGGGGCATCAGGCCCAGCACCGTCTTGGTCTCGTTATAGATACCGGCCACGTTGGACAAGGCGCCGTTGGGATTGGTGGCATCGGACACCTCGCCAGTCTTCGAGCAGTAGCGGAACGCCACCTGGCCATTGCCCTCCATGGCGCGGAAGGCCTCGGGCTCGACGAAGTAGTTGCCCTCGGCGTGCGCGATGGGATAGCGCACCACGTCGCCCAGCTTGTGCTTGCGCGCGAAATCGGTCTCGGCGTTCTCGACGCGCAGGTACACGTCCTGGCAGATGAACTTGAGATTGCGGTTGCGCATGAGCACGCCCGGCAGCAGGCCGGTTTCGGTCAGGATCTGGAAGCCGTTGCAGATGCCCAGCACCCTTGTGCCCTTCTCCGCCTGGCGCTTGACCTCCCGCATGATCGGCGAATGGGCCGCCATGGCGCCGCAGCGCAGGTAATCGCCATAGGAGAAGCCGCCGGGGACCACGATCAGGTCCAGGTCGGGCAGTTGGGTGTCGCGGTGCCACACCATGAGGGGCTTGGAGCCCATGCTTGCTTCCAGCGCCACGGCGACGTCACGGTCGCAGTTGGAGCCGGGGAAAACGATGACGGCGGCTTTCAAGGGCGTTGCCTTCACGCAAGGGAGACGGAGGCTGATGTGTACCCCGGAACCGATTCGGATTCCAGTCCCGATGGCGCTTGTTCAGGCCGCCTGGGTGAGCGTCGGCTCGATGCGGTTGGGCGACGAGCCCGCCACCCGGTCCAGGGTCTCGCGGATATATCCCGAATCACGGTCGTCGCCGCTGACGGCGAAGCGGGCACCGAGGCGACGCGCCAGCCAGCGGCCGACGGTGCTCGAGCGGCCGCGGCCGTTGCGGCAGACCACCAGCACCTCCCTGATGCCCTTGTCCGCCAGCCCGTCGGCGAAGGCGGCAATGGCGGCGGCGTCGGCGGCGATGAAGGGCCGCCAGGGAATGTCGGAGCCGAACAGCCGGCCGGCCAAAGCCTCGAACACGGCGCGGTTGCGGCCCCACAGCCGGGTGATCAGGCGGCCTTTCACCCCCAGAGCCGAAGCATCCATGTCCCAGAAGGCGAGCGTCAGGGCCGCGCCCCAACCGGAATCGGCCAGCCCCCGTCCCTCGGCCTTCCAGTCATCGGTCGGATCGCAGATGCGCAGCACCGCCGCGTCCTCGCGGGGCGCCATGCCGTCGAACTCGCCGACCTTGAACGGGGAAACCAACATGGGAGGGCTCGTGAACATGCCTCGATAATTCAGATATCGTGCATGTTGCGCCGCAATGCAAGCGCGGCGACGGAATGGGCCTATGCGGAATTCTCGGAGCCCACCAAAGCCGCCAATCCCACGAAGGCCGGCAGCGGGTGGGTGATCAGCCAGACGGGGATCTGGGCCAGATAGGGCTGGAACCGCCCATGGGCCTCGAAGCGCGTCCTGAACGACGACAGGCGGAAGGCGTCGGCCATGCGCGGCAGGATGCCGCCGGCGATGAACAGGCCGCCCTTGGCCCCCAGCGACAGGGCCAGATTGCCCGCCACGGTGCCCATCATGGCGAAGAAGGTCTCCACCGCCTCGCGGCTGACCGGGCACGAACCGTCCAGGCCCCGCTTGCTGATCACGTCGGGGGTGGAGAACACCGCCTGATGCCCGGACAGGGCGGCGATGGCCTGGTAGAGGTTGACCAGCCCCTGCCCCGACAGCACCCGCTCGGCCGAGACATGGTCGAACTGGGTGCGCAGGCGGTCGAGGATGCGGGCCTCGCGCTCGGTGGCGGCGGCCATGGTGACGTGGCCCCCCTCGGTATCGAGGGCCGTCCACTCGCCCGAGGCGGCGGGAACCAGGGCCGACACGCCGAGCCCGGTGCCCGGCCCCAGCACGGCGATGGGGCGCCCGGCCAGGGCCGCTCCGCCGCCCATGGCGACCAGATGCTCGGGCTTCAAATGACGGACCGAGAGCGCCACGGCGGTGAAGTCGTTGACCACCTCCAGCCGCTCGAGCCCCACGGCCTGGCGGGTCGCCTCGATGGAGAAGCGCCAGGGGGAATTGGTCAGCTCGATGCGGTCGCCGTCGATCACCGAGGCCACGGCGAAGGCCCCGCGCCGGGGTGCGGCCCCGCCCCCCTGGTCGGCGAGATAGGCCTTGATGGCGGGCGCCGGACCATCGTAATCGGCGCAGCGCAGCACCACCGGGTTGGCCGCCTCGCCATCGGCGCCCACCAGGGCGAAGCGGGCATGGGTGCCGCCGATGTCGGCGACCAGAACCGGAACGGCTTCGGACGTCATGCCTTCTTCTTTCCCTTGCCGTTGCCGGCGAACGACTTGTAGAGGTCACCGTACAGCGCCGCCGAACGCCCCCAAGAGAAGTCCTGGGCGACGCAGGCCTTGACGATCTTCGTCCACTGGTCCTTGCGGGTGTAAAGCCCCACGGCCCGCTCGACCGCCCACTGGAAGGCGCCGACATTGCAATGCTCGAACACGAAGCCGTTGGCCTTGCCGGTCATCAGGGTGTCGTAGCCGCTGTCCACCAGGGTGTCGGCCAGCCCGCCGGTGGCGTGGGCTATCGGCACGGTGCCGTAGCGGAAGGCGTAGAACTGGGTCAGGCCGCACGGCTCGAACCTGGATGGCATCAGCAGCATGTCGCCGCCGGCCATCATGCGATGCGCCAGGGGCTCGGAATAGCCGATGCGCGCCGCCACCTGGGTGGGATGGGCGGCGGCCGCGGCGCGGAAACCGTCCTCCAGGTGCCGGTCGCCGGTTCCCACCACCGCCACCTGGGCGCCCATCTTCAGGATGTTGGGCAGGGCCGCCAGGACCAGGTCCATGCCCTTGTGGTCGTTGAGGCGGCTGACGATCACCATCAGCGGCGCATCCGGGTCCTGGGCCAGGCCCAGTTCCGCCTGCAGCGCCGCCTTGTTGCGCGCCTTGCCGGCCGAATCGCCGGGGGCATAGGGATGGGCGAGATGGGAATCGGTGGCCGGATTCCACACCCCGTAATCGGCGCCGTTGAGGATACCGACAAGGTCCGTGGCGCGATGGGACAAAAGGCCGTCCATGCCGCAGCCGAAGGCCGGGGTCTGGATCTCCTTGGCATAGCGCGGGCTGACCGTGGTGATGCGGTCGGAATAGAACAGCCCAGCCTTGAGGTAGGACAGGGTGTCGTAATACTCGAACCCTTCCATGGCGTACATGTCGGGCGGGAAGCCCAGGCGCGCCACCATGTCCGGCGGGAACTGGCCCTGATAGGCGATGTTGTGGATGGTGAAGACCGTCGCCGGGCGCTGGGTCACGTTCCAGGCGTGGAGATAAGCCGCCGCCAGGCCGGTCTGCCAGTCGTTGGCGTGCAGCACCTGGGGCCGCCACTTGACCGGGCTGCCCTCGGTGCAAAGATGGGCGGCCGTCCACGACAGCAGGGCGAAGCGCAGCGCGTTGTCGGGCCAGTCGCGGCCCTGGGAATCCTGATAGGGACCGCCGACGCGCTCGAACAGGGCGGGACAGTCCACCAGCCAGACAGGAACACCGCTGTCGGGCAGCTTGCCGGATAGCAGCATCGCCTCGGCCCCCAGGCCGAAGGGGTCGCCCAGCGCGCCGGCCACCTTCTTGGCCCCGGCGGCGGCGATGGCGTCGGGATAACCGGGCAGCAGGATGCGGACATCCACGCCGGCTTGGGCCAGGGCGGCGGGCAGCGCCCCCGACACGTCGGCCAGCCCGCCGGTCTTGACCAGCGGAAACACTTCTGAGGAAGCGAACAGCACGCGCATCTCGGACCCCGTCTCGGAGGTTGAAGCACTCCTACCTTCAGCCTATCCCGGATTACCGCCGCCGTCGAGAGAGGCCGTGGCCCCACATGGCCGCGTCCCGCCCCCTGCGATTGTACCCATGCGGGGATTGTGGCACCGTCATAAGGCAACGAAAAAACGTCCAAGGGGTGATGAATGTACGATCCCACCGATCGGAGCGCCGCCATCGACATCGAGGTCAACGACCGCCTGCGCAAGACCCTGGCGCTGATCCTGGCGGGCGGGCGCGGCTCGCGCCTGATGGACCTCACCGACTGGCACGCCAAGCCGGCCATTCCCTTCGCCGGCAAGTTCCGCATCGTCGACTTCACGCTCTCCAACTGCATCAATTCCGGCATCCGCCGCATCGGCGTGCTGACCCAGTACAAGGCCCATTCCCTGCTGCAGCACATCCAGCGCGGTTGGGGTTTCCTCAGGGGCGAGTTCAACGAGTTCATCGAGCTGCTGCCCGCCCAGCAGCGCACCCAGGGCGAGAACTGGTACAAGGGCACCGCCGACGCGGTGTTCCAGAACCTGGACATCGTCCGGGCGCATAGGCCCGAGCATGTGCTGATCCTGGCCGGCGACCATGTCTACAAGATGCATTACGGCCGCATGCTGGCCCACCACCTGGCGGCCGGGGCCGACGTCACCGTCGCCTGCATCGAGGTGCCGCTGGAGGCCGCCAAGGGCTTCGGCGTCATGGCGGTGGACGACGACGACCGCATCATCCGCTTCGACGAGAAGCCCGCCAACCCGCAGCCCATGCCCGGACATCCCGACAAGGCCATGGCCAGCATGGGCATCTACATCTTCAACGCCCAGCTGCTGTTCGACATGCTGCAGAAGGACTCCACAGCCGCAGGGACCAGCCACGATTTCGGCAAGGACCTGATCCCCGCCCTGGTCGGCACCCACCGGGTGATCGCCCACCACTTCCAGGATTCCTGCGTCATGCACGAAGGGGCGCGGGAGCATTACTGGCGCGACGTCGGCACCATCGACGCCTATTGGGAGGCCAATATCGACCTCACCACGGTGACGCCGGCGCTGAACCTCTATGACGAGAGCTGGCCCATCTGGACCGACCAGCCGCAATCGCCGCCCGCCAAGTTCGTGTTCGATTCCGATCACAGGCGCGGCATGGCGGTGGATTCCCTGGTGGCGGGAGGCTGCATCGTCTCGGGCGCCGTGGTGCGGCGCTCCATGCTGTTCTCCAACGTCCGGGTCAATTCCTATTGCGTGGTCGAGGACGCCGTCATCCTGCCCAACGTCGACATCGGCCGCCATGCGCGCCTGAAACGCTGCATCGTCGACCAGGGCGTGGTGGTGCCGCCGGGTCTGGTGGTGGGCGAGGACGCCGCCCTGGACGCCGCCCGCTTCCACCGCACGGAAAAGGGCATCACCCTGGTGACGGCGGAGAAGCTGAAATTGCTGGGAGCATAGGAGAGGGCCCGCGTGAGCGGCAAGGCTACCAGTTGTAATGATACCCCTGATGACACTCGACGCCATCGACCACCCAACCGCGCGCCTCTTTACTCATCCGGTATCGGGCTATCCAGGGGCCGGAGCGTTCCCAGGCGGCAACGATGATGACTGAGTTACCCGTGCTGCGTTCAGTACGATACCAGTAACCATAGGGTGCGTCGTCCTGGGCGCAGTTCAGCGGGCTCGATTCCAGCCCGCACATATCGCCCTCGACATATTCGCCACCACAATTCTGGACGACCAGTTCACGCTCATAGGCCGCGACGGCATCGAGATACGCCGAACTGAAGTAGCGACCGAACATTTTCTCGTAAGTCCGCCGAGCCCCTTTGTAATCGGTGAGGAAGTCAAAGAGGTGCACATTTCCAGGCCGTTCCGAGGCTTGAACCTTCAAAATGACGTTCAATGCGCGCTCGGGCGCTGATGCCGCACGGTGAAGTTGCCCTGCCATCGACTCCCCATCCGCCCCAAACGTCGGAATGGGGGAGACGAGAGCGACGACAAGGCTAAGGGCTGCGACGATAGACCTGATGGGCCGGTTTGTGCGTGCGGTATCCATCGCCACCCCACATATCCCTTTGCTTGTAGTCCGATATCCAAGTCTTGCCGTCATACATTGCCGTATGGCCTTCAATGCTCCCGCCTGGATAGGGCTGGATAACGACGACATCGCCTTTTCGAGGTTTATACGCCTCTTCGGCAACCGGTTCAAATCCGGCCTTCTCCAGGGCTGGTCCCATATCCTTGGCATCACGGACGCCAACACCCACCTGGAGGCCGCCACTGCTAAGGGCCGCCTTGACGTAATTGGCACAACGCCCTTTTGATTTGGCCTCGGCGCGCGCTCTCAACGTCTCTGCCGACTTGTCCGCATCGAACGGTGCCTTGGCTCCGCTGCCGCCGGTCCGCTCGTGGGCCGCCACCTCGACCACGTGGCCGTTGACGGTGCGGGTATAGCTGCGGATACGGATGCTCCCGCTGGCCACCTTGGTTCCGTCCGAGGCGTAGATATTGCCGTCTGCGCCCTGGCGGCGCTCCATCTGGTCGGTGTGGTCACCGCGCAGGGTCTGGTCGGGATAGAGGGTGGCGAAGCCCTGGGACACCATATCGCGCCATGACTGGGAATCCGGGTGGCGGGAGTTGGTGTAGCGGGGATCGGTCATGGCCTTCTTCAGATTGGCCTCGGTCAGCGGAAAAGGATACATGGCAGGCTCCGGGCAAAAGAAAACGCCCGGAGCCAATGCCTGGCTCCGGGCGTATTTCGGGTGTTGGTGGACTATTCCTACCACAAACCCGACAACGGAAAAAGGAATTTATTCTTCTAACGGTTCCCAAAGGGCCGCGCCCTTTGGCGGGTGCGGGCGGAGCCCGCGTGAGCGGCGAAGCCGAATGGTGCGGCCCCTCACCCCACCCCTCTCCCGGAGGGAGAGGGAGTCTAAGGACCGCCCCCTACTTCCCCGCCTTCTCCAACTGCCGCCACTTCGCCACGTTTGAATTGTGCTCGTCCAGCGTCCGGGCGAAGGCGTGGCCGCCGGTGCCGTCGGCGACGAAGTACAGCGCGTCGGTCTTGGCCGGGTGGAGCACGGCTTCCAGCGAGGCGCGGCCGGGATTGGCGATGGGGGTCTTTGGCAATCCGTCGATGGTGTAGGTGTTCCAGGGGTGATTGGTCTGGAGCTCGGCCCGGGTGAGCGGATGGTCGAGCTCACCCAGTCCGTCGGACACGCCATAGATCACCGTGGGGTCGGATTGCAGCCGCATACCCTTGGCGAGGCGGTTGTAGAACACGGCGGCGACCTTGGCGCGTTCGGAATCCACGGCCGTCTCGCGCTCGACCATGGAGGCGAGGATCAGGGCGTCGTCCTTGGATTTAAGCGGCAGGCCGGGGGCGCGGGCCACCCACAGCACGTCCAGGGTCTGGGCCATGGCCTTTTCCATGCGGGCGACGACGTCGTCGCGGGCTTCGTCTCTGACCATGTGCCAGGTCTCGGGCAGCAGGCGGCCTTCGGCCGGCTTGCGGGTGACGGAGCCGGACAGGAAGTCGGCCTCCTTCACCAGATCGAGGACCTGGCGCACGGTCAGCCCCTCGGCCACCGTCAGCTTGTGGATCACCACCTTGCCCTCGGCGATGATGCGCATGGCCTCTTCCGGCGACACATGGGCGGGAAAGGCGTATTCGCCGGCCTTCAGCGTGGCACGGCGCAGCTTGACGCCGGCGGCGAAGACATAGCGGGACGAGACCACGCCGGCACCTTCCAGCGACTGGGCGATCAGCTCGGTGCCCGACCCCTTGGGAATGATCACGGTAACCGGCCTGGGCGACGGCCCCGGCCCGGTGAAGCGGCGGTGGCCTTCCCAGGCGATCCAGGCGGCCGCCAGGACGAGCACAGCCATCAGGGCGGCGGCGATCTTCATCCAGGGTTTCATTTCCGCGCATTCCTCCGGACAGGACAAAGGCCCCCGATTGCGCGGGGGCCTTGCCTTGAAAAACGGCTCTGCGTCGCCGGTTACAGGCCGCGCAGCACCAGCGAGGCGTTGGTGCCGCCGAACCCGAACGAGTTGGACAGCGCCACCTTGATCTTACGCTCCTTGGCCTTCAACGGCACCAGGTCGAGGTCGCAGCCCTCGTCCGGATTGTGCAGGTTGAGGGTGGGCGGCGCGACCTGATCGCGGATGGCCAGCAGCGAGTAGATGGCTTCCACCGCGCCCGCCGCGCCCAGCAGGTGGCCGATGGCCGACTTGGTGGACGACATGGAGAGCTTGTAGGCGTGGCTGCCGAACACCTGCTTGACCGCGCCCAGCTCGATGGTGTCGCCCATGGTGGCGGTACCGTGGGCGTTGACGTAGTCGATGTCCTCGACATTGACGCCGGCCCGCTTGATGGCGGCCTTCATGGCGCGCACGGCGCCGTTGCCGTCTTCGGCGGGAGCGGTGATGTGATGGGCGTCGCCGGACATGCCGTAGCCGATCACCTCGCCATAGATCTTGGCGCCGCGCTTCTTGGCGTGCTCGAGTTCCTCCAGCACCACGACGCCGGCGCCCTCGCCCATGACGAAGCCGTCACGGTCGCGGTCCCAGGGGCGCGAGGCCTCGGTCGGGCGGTCGTTGTAGCTGGTGCACAGCGCCTTGGCGGCGGCGAAACCCGCGATGCCCAGGCGGTGAATGGCGGCCTCGGCGCCGCCGGCCACCATGACGTCGGCATCATCGAACTGGATGATGCGGGCGGCGTCGCCGATGGCGTGCGCGCCGGTGGCGCAGGCGGTGACCACGGCGTGGTTCGGTCCCTTGAAGCCGTACTTGATCGACAGATGGCCAGAGACCAGGTTGATCAGCGCGGCGGGGATGAAAAAGGGGCTGATGCGGCGCGGACCGGATTTCTCCAGGGTCAGGGCGCCGTCGGCGATGTTGGGCAGACCGCCGATGCCCGAACCGATCATCACGCCGGTACGTTCCAGCGATTCCGCGTCGGAAGGCTTCCAGCCGGAATCCTCGACGGCCTCGGCGGCGGCGGCCAGGCCATAGACGATGAAATCGTCCATGCGGCGCCGGTCCTTGGCGGGAACGACGGCATCGAGATCAAGCTCGCCCGGATTGGTACCGCGCGGAATGACACCGGCGATCTGGGCGGCGAGATCGGAAACATCGAAGGCATCGATGCGGCGGATGCCGGACTGGGCGGCGATCAGACGCTCCCAGTTGACCTTGACACCATTGCCGAGCGGAGTGGTCAGGCCGAGGCCGGTGACGACAACACGTCTCATGGAACCCTGGCTTTCGGAAAGTGTATGGGACAGATGACTGGACGCCGGACCGCGCCATGCGGCCCGGCGTCCTTATATCACTTAGGAATTCGCCGTGATGAAATCGATGGCGTCCTTCACCGTGAGAATCTTCTCGGCGGCGTCATCGGGGATCTCGACGGAGAATTCTTCTTCGAAGGCCATCACCAGCTCGACGGTGTCGAGGCTGTCGGCGCCCAGGTCATCGATGAAGGAGGCGTTCTCGGTCACCTTGGCCTCTTCGACGCCCAGATGCTCGACGACGATCTTCTTAACCCGTTCAGCCACGTCACTCATTTGCGAATCCTCGAAAAGTCTCGTCTATGGGAAAACTGTTTAACGCGCCTCGGCGCTCAGGCCCCGACAGGCGGAAAGTGCCCGTCTGTACCATACTTTTTTTGCCATTGCCAGCATCGGCGGCCCTAATTCCGACACCTTTGTCGGAATGCCTAGATCATCGCCATGCCGCCGTTGACGTGCAGGGTCTGGCCCGTCACGTAGGCGGCCTCGGCGGAAGCCAGATAGACCACGGCCGCCGCGATCTCTTCCGAGGTGCCCATGCGTCCGGCGGGAATGCCGGCGTTAAGCTTGGCCTTCTGCTCGTCCGACAGCACGTCGGTCATGGCGGAGGAGATGAAGCCCGGCGCCACGCAGTTCACGGTGATGTTGCGGCTGGCCACTTCCTGGGCCAGCGCCTTGCTCATGCCGATCATGCCGGCCTTGGAGGCGGCGTAGTTGACCTGCCCCGGATTGCCGGTGACGCCGACGATGGAGGTGATGTTGACGATGCGGCCCCAGCGGCGCTTCATCTGGCCCTTGACGGCGGCGCGGCTCAGGCGGAAGGCGGCGGTGAGATTGACGTCGATCACCGTCTGCCAGTCCTCGTCCTTCATGCGCAGCACCAGGCCGTCCTTGGTCAGGCCGGCGTTGTTGACCAGGATGTCGATGGAGCCCATGGCCGCCTCGGCGTCCTTGGCCAGCTGCTCGACGGCCGCCGCGTCCGACAGGTTGGCGGGCAGGACGTGGACGCGCTCGCCCAGTTCGGCGGCCAGGGCGTCGAGCGCCTCGCGCCTTGTGCCGTGCAGGCCGACGACGGCGCCACGGGCATGCAGGGCACGAGCGATGGCGCCGCCGATGCCGCCCGAGGCGCCGGTCACCAGGGCGGTCTTGCCGCTAAGATCGAACATCAAGCTCTCTCCCTATTTCGACGACCCAACGTCTTCGTTGGGTCGGAGTTGCGGGCAAGGCCCGGCACGCCTTATGGCGCGGGAGCCAAGCGCGCGGAGGCGCGCGCCCGGCGATTGAGGGACAATGATCAAAGGCTCTTCAGGAAGGCTTCGATGTCGGCGGGCGTGCCCACCGAGGAGCCGGACAGTTCCTTGTCGATGCGCTTGGCCAGGCCGCCCAGCACCTTGCCGGAGCCCAGCTCCACCAGCGAGGTCACGCCCTCGGCCTTCATGAACAGCACGCTTTCGCGCCAGCGCACCGTGCCGGTCACCTGGCGGACCAGCAGGTCGCGGATGGCGGCCGGGTCGGTGACCTTCGACGCGGTGACGTTGGCCACCAGGGCGACCTTGGGGGCCTGCATGCCGACCTTGGCCAGGGCCTCGGCCATGGCGTCGGCGGCGGGCTGCATCAGGGCGCAATGGAAGGGGGCGGACACGGGCAGCGGAATGGCGCGCTTGATGCCCTTCTCGGCGGCGATCTTGATGGCGCGGTCCACGGCGCCCTTGTGCCCGGACAGCACCACCTGCGAGCCGCCGTTGTCGTTGGCGGCCTCGCAGACTTCGCCTTCGGCGGCCAGGGCGGCGATCTCACGCGCCTGCTCCAGCTCGGAGCCCAGCAGGGCGGCCATGGCGCCCACGCCCACCGGCACGGCCTTCTGCATGGCCTGGCCGCGGACCTTCAAGAGCCGCGCGGTGTCGGCCACCGTAAAGGTGCCGGCGGCGGCCAGGGCGGAATACTCGCCCAGGCTATGACCGGCCACGAAGGTGGCGGCCTTGGCGAGGTCGAGCTTGCCCTCGGATTCCAGCACCCGGACCACGGCCATGGACACCGCCATCAGGGCGGGCTGGGCGTTCTCGGTCAGCGTCAGCTGATCCTCGGGCCCCTCGAACATCAGAGTGGTGAGCTTCTGCGACAGGGCGTCGTCCACTTCCTGGAACAGCTGGCGGGCCACCGGAAAGGCTTCGGCCAGTTCGCGGCCCATGCCGACAGCCTGGGATCCCTGGCCGGGAAAGACGAACGCGCGGGTCATGGAGACACTCCCTCGAGGCGAATTGGTGGGCGAGAAGAAAGGCGAGACGCCGCCGCCTGTCAAGCGATCCGTGGAAAAGGACGAGGCCAGGGCGGGCTCGGCGGCGGATTGATGCAAGGCAAGCCCCCCATAAACAAAGGGGATATTTCCATACCCCTATTGGCGGTGATATTCTCCGCCCCGCTCCCCATCATGTGGGTTTCTCGCCCATTACGGGGGTGCGCGGACGGATCTTGCGACGGCCGACGGGCGGCAGGGAGGCTTGCCCGAAAGGCTCAATCCAGCGGGGGGAGACGCCATGATCGCGGCAATGATGTCCAATCTGAAGATCGGCCAACGCGTGTGGCTGGCCATCCTGCTTCCGGCCCTGGCGGCGGTGATTTCCGCCACGGTCATCGACATGGCCAAGTTCCGCGAAATGGAAAAGGCCGAGCGCACCGGGCGTCTGGCGGGACTGACCATGGAAATCGGCGCGGCGGTCCATGAACTGCAGAAGGAACGCGGCCTGTCCTCCGCCTTCGCCGCGTCCAAGGGCGCCCGCATGGGGGCCGAACGGACCAAGCAGCTTGAAGGCACCAATCCCCGCCTCAAGACCCTGTCCGCCGCCATGGCCGGATTGGGCGGCGGCATCGGCGAGGAACTGGCCTGGAGCATCGACAAGGCCGGGCGCGAGCTGGCCGGGCTGACCGCGCTGCGCACCGGGGTGGAGCGCCTGGAGGTCACCGGCCCCCAGACCGTTTCCCGTTATTCGGTGCTGATCGAATCCCTGCTGGGCGTGGCGGAAAAGCTGACCGCCACCGAAACCGACCAGGAAACCGGCAACCTGATCGCCGCCTACCTGGAACTGATGCGCGCCAAGGAAAGCGCCGGCATCGAACGCGCCACCGGGGCCAGCGGCCTTGCCGTGGGGATGGACGAGGCCGTGCGCCAGCGCATCGCCGCCCTGGCCGCCGTACAGGACACCCATGTGCGGGCCTACGCGGTCCGCGCCACGCCGTCGCAGCGCCGCGCCCTGCAGACGGTGCTGGAGACTCCGGCCTCCGCCGAATTCGCCGCCTTCCGCAAGCAGCTTCTGGACGCCAATGCCGGCGAATTGAGCTCCGAGCGCTGGTTCGCCGCCGCCACCCGGCGCATCGACCTGATGAAGGGGGTGGAGGATTCCCTGGCCGCCGACCTCAGTTCGGGCATCAAAGCCATCCGCTCGGAAGCGGCCCGCTCCGCTTCCGCCATCACCGCCGCCCTGGTCCTCGCCCTGGTGGCCGGCGCCCTGGTGGTGGTGACGCTGACCCGCTCCATCACCCGTCCGGTGGCGAACCTGACCGGCGCTATGCTGCGCCTGGCCGATCGCGACCTCGGCGTCGAGGTGGAGGGCGGCGAACGCCGGGACGAGATCGGCGCCATGGCCCGCGCCGTCGTGGTGTTCAAGGACAACGCCATCGCCGTGGCCCGCATGGAGGCCGAACAGGAACGCCTGCGCGACCAGGCCGAGGCCGAACGCCGCGCCGCGCTGCAGGCCATGGCCGAAACCATCGAGACCGAGACGGGACAGGTGGTCGCCAAGGTCGAGGACGGCAGCCGGCAGGCGGTCGGGGCCGCCGAGGAAATGGCCGCGTCGGCGCTGAGGGTGGAAGACAACTCCCAACGCGTGGCCGCCGCCGCCGAGCAAAGCCTGTCCAACGCCCAGACCGTGGCCGGCGCCGCCGAGGAGCTGACCTCCTCCATCCGCGAGATATCGGCCCAGGTGTCATCGTCGTCCACCCTGGTGGGCGAGGCGGTGGTGGCGGCCGGCGACGCCGACCAGACGGTGGGCACCCTGCTCGCCTCCGTCGCCCGCATCGACGAGGTGGTGGCGATGATCGCCGCCATCGCCGGCCAGACCCGGCTGCTGGCGCTCAACGCCACCATCGAATCGGCCCGGGCCGGCGAGGCGGGCAAGGGCTTCGCCGTGGTGGCGTCCGAGGTCAAGCGCCTGGCCGACCAGACCGGCGGCCAGACCGAGGAGATCGCCACCCGTATCGAGGAGCTGAAGACCATGGCCGCCCATGTGGGCGAGGCCATCGCCGCCACGGTGGCGGTGATCCGCAAGGTGGAATCCATCGCCGGCTCGGTGGCCGCCGCCGTCGAGGAACAGGACGCCGCCACCAAGGAGATCGCCCGCAACGTCACCCAGTCGGCCGAAGCGGCGCGCGAAGTCACCGAGCGCATCATCCTGGTGGCCGACGAGGCGCGGCGCAGCGGCGCGGAAGCCAGCGCCGTCACCTCGCTGCTGGCCGGCATGGCGACCCAGGTGGGCGAACTGGGCCAGGTGCTGAACCGGGTGGTGCGCACCGCCGCCCCCGAGGTGGACCGCCGCCACGAGCCCCGCCTGGGGCCGCAGGCCCGCGCCGCCTCCGCCCCCTCGGCGCCGCCCCGGCAAGCCGAGGCCGAACAGGCGCCGTCGGGCGTGGCGCTGCAGCCGGCCTGAGCCGCAGCCCTTCGCGCGCTTGCATCCGGATTCGATTTGTGTATAGTGCGCCCCTTCCAACCCTTGCCGGCATCCCGAAAGGGGCTGTCGGCTATGCCTGTTCGTCCATTGGGGACGATATGGGAAGAGAAAAGCCGTAAGGGGTTTTTACAATGTCGTTGTACGAATGCGTGTTCATCGCGCGTCAGGATATTTCCACCCCGCAGGTGGAAACCCTGACCGAGGAACTCTCCAACATCATCACCCAGGGCGGCGGCTCGGTCTCCAAGAAGGAGTACTGGGGCCTGCGCAACATCGCCTACCGGGTGAAGAAGAATCGCAAGGGCCACTACGTCCTGCTGAACATCGATGCGCCGTCGGCCGCCGTCAAGGAGATGGAGCGCCAGATGTCGATCAATGAGGACGTGCTGCGCACTCTGACCATCCGCGTCGAGGAACTCGAAGAGGGTCCGTCGGCCATGATGCAGTCCAAGTCCCGCGACGACCGTCCGCGTCGTGGCGAGGGCGACGACCGCCCCCGCCGTGACGACCGCGAGGATCGTCCGCGCCGCGACCGTGAACCCCGCCGTATGGAAGGAGGCGAATAATGACCGAGGTCAAGACCGAGCGTCCCCGCCCCGCCGCTGGCGGCGCCCCCCGTCGTCCGTTCTTCCGCCGCCGCAAGACCTGCCCGTTCTCGGGCGAGGGCGCGCCGAAGATCGATTACAAGGACATCAAGCTGCTCTCTCGGTTCATCTCCGAGCGCGGCAAGATCGTCCCCTCTCGCATCACCGCGGTGTCTGCCAAGAAGCAGCGTGAGCTGGCCCAGGCCATCAAGCGCGCCCGCTTCCTGGGCCTGCTGCCCTACGTGGTGAAGTGAGTTTAGGTTCGGCCAGGTCGCCGTGACCGGGTCGTTTGGCGTTCCGCTGGCGGCAGGATTGGTGTCTTCACTCCTGTTCCTGTCGCTGGCAAAAGGCTTTGCCGCCGGGATGCTGCTCTCCTATCTGGCTCCCCTGCCTCTGATGATGGTGGGGTTGTTCTTAGGAAACAGAGCGGCCTTGGTGGCGGGTCTGGCCGCGATGGCCGCCGTGGCGTTGACGGCGGGTGGGTTCGCCCCCCTGCCCTTCGCCGTGGTGGTCTTGCTGCCGAGCCTGGTGGTGGTCCATCGGGCGCTGTTGTGGCGGAGCAACGCCGACAACAGCGTCGAATGGTATCCGCCGGGCCTGGTGCTGGGCTGGCTGACCGGAATCGGGTTGGCGCTGATCGTGATCGGCGCGTTTCTGGTTCCGGACCGACCGGACGGCGTGGAGAGCGGCGGGCTGCAATTCTGGGTGACCGACACCATCGGCCGCACCCTGGAAATGGTGGCTCCCAACCTCACCAGCGAACAGCGCAAGGCTGTCGCCGACTGGTGGGTGCCGTTCTTCCCGGCCATGGTCGCCAGTTCGTGGTTGGTGATGGCGGTGGTGAACGCCGTGGCGGCCCAGGGGTTCCTGGTCCGGCTCGGCAGGAACCGGCGGCCCACCCCGTCCTATCGGGAGCTCGAGCTTCCGACGTGGCTGGGAGTGGTGCTGGCGACCGCGGCGGCAACCGGGGGGCTGGCCGAGGGCGACCTTGGCTATGTGGCCCGCAGCGCGGTGGTGGTGACGCTGATACCGTTCGCCCTTCTGGGGCTTGCGACGGTTCACGGATGGGCCGCTGGCCGGCCTAACGCGAGGATGTATCTCGCGGCGATGTACGGAGGCCTGTTCCTGGCCTCGGCTTGGGCGTTCATACCCGTGGCCGGCCTGGGACTGGTGAGGTTCATGACGAGATTCCGCCGCGCCGAGTCAAGCGGCGGCGGCAAGGAGGAATAAGATGGAAGTCATTCTGCTCGAGCGAATCGAGAAGCTGGGCCAGATGGGCGACGTGGTCAACGTCAAGCCCGGCTTCGCCCGCAATTTTCTGCTGCCCCAGAAGAAGGCGCTGCGCGCCTCCAAGGACAATCTGGCCTTCTTCGAGAAGCAGCGCGTCCAGCTCGAGGCCCTGAACCTCAAGCGTCGTGACGAGGCCCAGGCCGTGGCCGACAAGATGGCCGGCCTGTCGGTGCTGATGGTCCGTCAGGCGGGCGAGAGCGGCATGCTCTACGGCTCGGTGTCTGGCAAGGACGTGGCCGACGCGGTGAAGGCCGCCGGCTTCACCATCGAGCGCCGCATGGTCAACCTGGACCAGCCGATCAAGACCCTGGGCTCCTACGGCGTGCGTATCTCGCTGCATCCGGAAGTGTCGGTGACGGTGACCATCAACGTCGCCCGCTCCGCCGAGGAGGCCGAGCGCGCCGCCGCTGCCGCCGCCGCCGCCGAGGCTGAGGAAGCCGAGGCTCCGGCCGAGGAAGAGGCCGTCGCCGAGGTCGCCGAGGAAGCCACCGAGGCCTAATCGCCCCGGCATCCTTCGAAAAGACGGCGGTCGGACGTTTCGGTCCGGCCGCCGTTTTCTTTTCCCCGTTATCCACCTTATCCACAGGCGGATAAGCCCGCGCGGGCCGAGCGCATCTGCTAACATGGCCGGGTCATGAACTCCTTTCCCCCCGACCATCCCGCCGCCCCCGCCGAGGGAATCGGCTTTCGCGTTCCGCCCCACAATTACGAGGCGGAGCAGGCCCTGCTGGGCGCCATCCTGCTGTCCAACCGCGCCTATGAGCGGGTCTCGGAATTCCTCAAGCCCGAGCACTTCGCCGACCCGGTGCATGGGCGCATCTTCGCCACCTGCGGCAAGCTGATCGAGCGCGGCCAGATGGCCAACCCGGTGACGCTGAAGACCTATTTCGAGAACGACGGCGGCCTGGCCGAGATCGGCGGCACCAATTACCTGGCCCAGCTGGCCAACGCCGTGGTCTCGGTGATCAACGCCGAGGATTACGGCAAGCTGATCTTCGACCTGCACCTGCGCCGCTCGCTGATCGGCATGGGCGAGGACATGGTCAACGACGCCTTTTCCGCCGACCTAGACACCCCCGCCATGGATCAGATCGGCAAGGCCGAGGCCAAGCTGTACGACCTGGCCACCACCGGCCAGACCGAGGGCGGATTCGAGGATTTCAAGACCGTCCTGGTGGGCGCCATCGCCAACGCCGAGGCCGCCCACAAGCGCCAGGGCAAGCTGTCGGGCGTGCCCACCGGCCTGATCGACATGGACGGCAAGCTGGGCGGCCTGCATGATTCCGACCTGATCATCCTGGCCGGGCGCCCCTCCATGGGCAAGACCGCACTGGCCACCAACATCGCCTTCAACGCCGCCTACGCCTACAAGGAAGAGGTGGACGCGCTGGGGCGCAAGAAGGGCGTGGACGGCGCCATCACCGCCTTCTTCTCGCTGGAAATGTCGTCGGAGCAGCTGGCGGCCCGTATCCTGGCCGAGCAGGCGGAGATCAACAGCCACAAGATCCGCCAGGGCGAGATGTCCAACGAGGAGTTCGAGCGCCTGGTGGTGGCCGCCCAGAACCTGCACCGCCTGCCGCTGTTCATCGACGACACCCCGGCGCTGTCCATCTCGGCGGTGCGCACAAGGGCGCGGCGGCTGCAGCGCCAGCACGGCCTGGGCCTGATCGTCATCGACTACCTGCAACTGCTGCGCGGCTCGTCCTCGTCGTCCGAGAACCGCGTGCAGGAAGTCTCGGAGATCACCCGCGGCCTGAAGGCGCTGGCCAAGGAGCTGTCGGTGCCGGTGATCGCACTGTCCCAGCTGTCGCGCGCCGTCGAGCAGCGCGAGGACAAGCGGCCCCAGCTGGCCGACCTGCGCGAATCCGGCTCCATCGAACAGGACGCCGACGTGGTGATGTTCGTGTTCCGCGAACAGTACTACCTGGAACGCGCCGAACCCGGCCAGCGGCCCGAGGAATCCCAGGAAAAGTTCAACGAGCGCCACGCCAAGTGGATGCAGCGCTGCGAAGAGGTCTACAACACCGCCGAGGTGATCATCGCCAAGCAGCGTCACGGCCCCGTCGGCACCGTGCGCCTCGCCTTCCACGGCGAGTTCACCAAATTCGGCAATCTGGCCGCCTCCGACCATTACGAAGAGCCGGGCTTCTGATCGGCGGCCGGGGCAAAACCGCCCCAAAGCCCTTCACAAAGTGCAGCCGGGACCATACTCTGGCGCCCGATACCGGTCGCTGACCAGACCATGGAAAGACCCCACCCCCCGATGACCGACCTTTCCCGCGCCACCGCCCTGCTGACCATCGACGTGGCGGCCATCGTCGCCAACTGGAAGCGGCTCTCCGCCCTGGTGGCGCCGGCCGAGGCGTCCGCCGTGGTCAAGGCCGATTGCTATGGCTTGGGGATGGAGCATATCGCCCCCGCTTTGTTCGCCGCCGGATGCCGGTCGTTCTTCGTCGCCTGCGTCGACGAGGGCATCGCGCTGCGCCGCATCGTGCCGGGCGCGGTGATCCACATACTGAGCGGCCCCACCGGCGGTGACGAGGGCGAGTTCGCCACCCACAACCTGATCCCGGTGCTGAATTCACTGGCCCAGATCACCGGCTGGGCCAGCTTCGCCAAGAAGGGCAGCGGCGCGCCGGCCGTGGCGATCCACATCGACACCGGCATGAACCGCCTGGGCCTGTCCGAGCCCGAGCTGGAACGCCTGGCCGCCAAGCCGGAAATCCTGGCCGCCATGCGCCCCATCCTGGTGATGAGCCATCTGGCCTGCGCCGACGACAGCGATTCGCCCATGAACGCCAGGCAGCTGACCACGCTGCGCCGCCTGGCCTCGCATCTGCCGGCCCTGCCCCAATCCATGGCGGCCTCGTCGGGCATCTTCCTGGGCCGCGGCTTCCACCTCGCCATGGTCCGCCCGGGCGCCGCGCTCTATGGGCTGAATCCCATGCCCGGCCGCCCCAATCCCATGAGCCAAGTGATTAAACTGCAAGGGAAAATCCTTCAGGTTCGTGACGTTGACAGCCCTATGACCGTTGGCTATGGTGCCACCCACCGCGTCGAGGGGAAGCGCAGGCTGGCGGTTGTGGCGGTGGGCTATGCCGACGGCTGGTTCCGGTCCCTCTCCAACCGCGGGCATGGCATGATCGGGGGGATGAAGGTGCCGGTGGTCGGACGGGTTTCCATGGATTTGACCACTTTCGACGTCACCGACGTCCCGGTGGAGCACGCCCATCCCGGCGGGCTGATCGAGCTGATCGGCCCCGGCCACGGCGCCGACCACGTGGCGGCCGAGGCCGACACCATCGGCTACGAAATTCTCACCTCCCTGGGGCGCCGCCATCACCGCCGCTGGACCGGCGCCGAGGGGGCTTGCGCGTCATGACCGCTTTCCTGGCGACCATCGGCCGGGTGTTCCTGGCCTTCCTGGCCCATGTGGGCCGGCTGTCGGCCTTTACCGCCATGGCGGTGTCGCACACCGTCCGCCCGCCCTTCTATCCCCGCCTGATCCTGCGCGAATTCATCGAGATCGGCTATTTCTCGCTGCCCGTGGTCGGCCTGACCGCCGTGTTCACCGGCATGGTGCTGGCTCTGCAATCCTATTCCGGCTTCTCGCGCTTTGCCGCCGAGGGCGCCGTGGCCACCGTGGTGGTCCTCTCGGTGACCCGCGAACTGGCCCCGGTGCTGGCCGGGCTGATGGTGGCGGGCCGCATCGGCGCCTCCATGGCCGCCGAGATCGGCACCATGCGCGTCACCGAGCAGATCGACGCGCTGACCACGCTGTCGACCAATCCCTTCAAGTATCTGGTGGCGCCGCGCATCCTGGCCGGCACCCTGATGCTGCCCTTCCTGGTGCTGATCGCCGACATCATCGGCGTGTTCGGCGGCTATATCGTCGGCGTCTACAAGCTGGGCTTCAACTCGGCCACCTACATCTCGCGCACCTGGGAGTTCCTCGAGCCGCTGGACGTCATCTCGGGCCTGACCAAGGCCGCCGTGTTCGGCTTCCTGATCACCCTGATGGGCTGCTACAACGGCTACTACTCCAGGGGCGGCGCCCAGGGCGTCGGCGCGGCCACCACCAACGCGGTGGTGTCGGCGGCCATCATGATCCTGGTGTTCAACTACCTCATCACCGCCATGTTCTTCGGGAAGTGACCATGAGCAGCGTGCCGAAGATCCAACTGACGGACGTTCACAAGGGCTTCGGCCCCAAGGTGGTGCTGGACGGCATCGACCTGTCGGTGGCCAAGGGCGAATCCGTGGTGGTCATCGGCGGATCGGGCACCGGCAAGTCGGTGATGCTGAAATGCATCCTGGGCCTGTTGCGCCCCGAAACCGGCTCCATCAAGATCGACGGCGAGGAAGTGGTCGGCATGGGTCCCAAGGACCGCGACCGCATCATGACCAAGTTCGGCATGCTGTTCCAGGGCGGCGCCCTGTTCGACTCGCTGAAGGTCTGGGAGAACGTCGCCTTCGGCCTGATCCAGGGCCGCAAGATGGAACGCGCCAAGGCCCGCGACATCGCCATCGAGAAACTGGCCCAGGTGGGCCTTGCCGCCTCCACCGGCGACCTGTCGCCCTCCGAGCTGTCGGGCGGCATGCAAAAGCGCGTGTCGCTGGCCCGCGCCATCGCCACCAATCCGGAAATCATCTTCTTCGACGAGCCCACCACCGGCCTCGACCCCATCATGGCCGACGTGATCAACGACCTGATCGTCAAGTGCTGCAAGGAAGTGGGCGCCACCGCGCTGTCCATCACCCACGACATGGCCTCGGCCCGCAAGATCTCGGACCGCATCGCCATGCTCTACAAGGGCCGCCTGATCTGGGTCGGCCCGGCGCGCGACATCGACCATTCCGGCAACGAATACGTGGACCAGTTCATCCACGGCCGCGCCGTGGGGCCGATCACTATGGAACTCAGGGCATAGCACCTTAGACGATTGTCATATACGGTGAATTTGCTAGGATTGCTCCCCTACGTATTGGGAAGGGGGACAATCATGATGCGATATGTACGCTCGGGCCTGTGCGCCGCCTTGTCGCTGGCCGGGCTGCTGCCGGTTATGGCGGCGACGGCCGCTCCGGCCACGGAAGCCATGCAGGTGGTCACGCCGGTATTCAGCCAGCTGGTGGGATATTCCGTTCCGGGCAATTTCGTCCCGGCGGCCGAGAACTCCACGGCGGAGCAATACATCCAGGAATTAGTTCTCAGCGGCCAGACCGTCGAGTCCTGGACCCAGATGATCACCCTGACCGGCATCAAGGGACTGGCGGCCAATCCCAACGCCACGCCGGAAGCCCTGGCGCTGCGTATCGGCGGCGGCTTCCAGCAGGCCTGCCCCGCCAGTTTCCAGGGCACCAGCTTCGGCGAGATCAAGCTGAGCGGCCACGACGCCTTCGCCCTGGTGGTCAGCTGCGGAACAGCCAACGTCGCCGGCAAACCCCACAGCGAATCGGCCCTGGTGATCGTGATCAAGGGCCAAGCCGATTACTACACCCTGCAATGGGCCGAGCGCGGCGCCGCCTCCAAGACTCCGCTGGCTTTCGACGAGGCCAAATGGACCGGCCGCTTCAAGAACCTCTCTCCCATCAAGCTCTGCCCCAAGGTGGCGGGCGAAAAGCCCCCCTTCCCCAGTTGCGCCAACCGTAAATAGCCGTTCCGGCGCACACGCTCTTGGTTGCCTCAATGTTCTCGTGCTAAGGTGCCTTGGCGCGCTGAATTTCCCGTGCCCGATCGAGTATTCATCTTGGCCAAATCCCCCTCGTCCCAGTTCGTCTGCCAGGAATGCGGCGCCGTCACCCGCAAATGGGCGGGCAAGTGCGAATCCTGCGGCGCCTGGAACTCCATCACCGAGGAGGCGGCGCGCGAAGAGGTGCCCAAGGGCCTGTCGGGGGGCAAGGGCAAGCGCATCGAATTCGTCGGCCTGGAGGGCAACGCCGAACCGCTGTCGCGCTGGCTGACCGGCATCGGCGAGTTGGACCGGGTGTGCGGCGGCGGACTGGTGCCGGGTTCCTGCCTGCTGGTGGGCGGCGATCCCGGCATCGGCAAGTCCACCTTGCTGCTCCAGGCCACGGCGCGGCTGTCGGCCCAGGTCTCGGTGGCCTACATCTCGGGCGAGGAGGCGGTGGATCAGGTGCGCATGCGCGCCGCGCGCTTGGGCTATGCCAAGGCCAAGGTGGCGCTGGCCTCGGCCGGATCCTTGCGCGACATCCTCGCCTCCCTCGACGGCCCCGACGCGCCCCAGGTGGTGGTGATCGATTCCATCCAGACCGTCTATGCCGACAACATCGAATCGGCGCCCGGCACCGTCAGCCAGGTGCGCGCCTGCGCCGCCGAGCTGATCCGCCTCGCCAAGCGCCGCGGCTTCGTGCTGTTCCTGGTGGGCCACGTCACCAAGGAAGGCACCATCGCCGGCCCCCGGGTGCTGGAGCACATGGTCGACACCGTCCTGTATTTCGAGGGCGACCGGGGCCACCAGTTCCGAATCTTACGCGCCGTGAAGAACCGCTTCGGCGCCACCGACGAGATCGGGGTGTTCGAGATGACCGAGGGCGGGCTGTCCGAGGTGGCCAACCCGTCCGCCCTGTTCCTGGCCGAGCGGCGCGGCAACGTGTCGGGGTCCTGCGTCTTCGCCGGCATGGAGGGCACGCGCCCCATGCTGGTGGAAATCCAGGCCCTGGTGGCGCCCAGCTCGCTGTCTTCGCCCCGGCGCGCCGTGGTCGGCTGGGACACCAACCGCCTATCCATGGTGCTTGCGGTGCTTGATGCCCGCTGTGGGCTTGCTTTGTCGGGCAATGACGTTTATTTGAACGTCGCCGGAGGATTGCGGATCGCCGAGCCGGCCGCCGACCTTGCCGTCGCTGCGGCCCTGGTGTCGTCCGCGTCCGACGTGCCCGTTCCCGCCGACATGGTCGTGTTCGGCGAGATCGGGCTGTCCGGCGAGGTCCGGGCGGTGGCCCAGGCCGATACCCGCCTGAAGGAAGCCGCCAAGCTGGGCTTCGATCAGGCGCTGGTGCCGGCCCGGCCGCGCAAGGACAAGGGCGGTGGAGCAGCCGGCGCGGGGCCGTCGCTCACCATCCGCTCCATCGGGCATTTGCAGGACGTGCTTGGGCTGTTCCGGCACGATTGACACCCTAACTGGACGAGGCAATGGGGAACCTCAACATCACCGCCGTTGACGTTGTGGTCGCCGTGGTGCTGCTCGGCTCGGCGGGGTTCGCCTTCCTGCGCGGCTTCGTGCAGGAGGTGCTGTCCATCACCTCGTGGGTGGGCGCGGTGTTCGCCGCCCTCTACGGCTTCCCCCATGCCCAGCCGTTCTTCCGCTCCCAGATCGGCAGCGCCCTGGTGGCCGACATCGCCGCCGGCGCCGCCCTGTTCCTGGTCACCCTGCTGGTGCTTTCGCTGCTGACCAAGCGGGTGTCGGACACGGTGAGGAAGAGCGCGCTCAACTCGGTGGATTCGTCGCTGGGCTTCGTGTTCGGGCTGGCGCGCGGCGCCGTTCTGGTGTCGCTGGCCTACATGTCGGCCGCCTGGCTGTTCGACAGCCCCGAGCAGCAGCCCGACTGGCTGGCCCAGAGCCGCTCGCGCCCCTGGCTGATGCGCGGCGCCGACATGCTGCAGGGTCTGGCCCCCGCCGGGTTGGGCAAGGCGGAAGGCAAGACGCGCGAAGCCTCGGCCGAGGCCCGCCAGCTGATGGAAGCCGAAAAGACCTTCCAGAAATTCGTTTCCCCCCAGCCGGCCGCGCCGTCGGCCCGCCCGGCCTCCGACGGCAAGGGCAAGACCGATGCCAAGGCCGCGAGCAAAACCGAGCAGAGCTACGACACAGAAAGCCGTACCCAGATGGAACGGTTGATCCGCAGCAACCAGTAGCGCCATCCTTACCAGCACCGAACCGCCAGGACGTAATCCCATGCTGACCACCGACCCCTTCGACGACGACCATCTCCGCGAGGAATGCGGTGTGTTCGGCATCTTCGGCCATCCCGAGGCCGCCGCCCACGTGGCGCTGGGCCTGCACGCCCTGCAGCATCGCGGCCAGGAAGCGGCGGGCATCGTCTCCTTCGACGGGGCCCACTTCCACAACCACCGCGGCCTCGGCCATGTGGAGGACAATTTCGGCAACGCCTCGGTGATCGGCAAGCTGAAGGGCTCTCATGCGGTGGGGCATGTGCGCTACTCCACCACCGGCGAGACCCTGCTCAGAAACGTCCAGCCGCTGTTCGCCGAGATGGAGTTCGGCGGCCTGGCGCTGGGCCATAACGGCAATCTGACCAACGCCATGGCGCTGCGCCGCCAGCTGGTGCGGCGCGGCTGCCTGTTCCAGTCGACCACCGACACCGAGGTGATCATTCATCTGATCGCCATCAGCCTGTATTCCACCGTCGAGGACCGGCTGATCGACGCGCTGCGCCAGATCGAGGGCGCCTATTCCCTGGTGGCCGCCACCAAGGACACCGTCTTCGGCGTGCGCGATCCGCTGGGCATCCGCCCGCTGTGCCTGGGCCGTCTGGACAAGGCGTGGATTCTGGCCTCCGAATCCTGCGCGCTCGACATCATCGGTGCCGAGTTCGTCCGCGACGTGGAGCCGGGCGAGATCGTGGTGCTGTCGGCCGACGGCATCCGCTCGGTCAAGCCCTTCGTCAAGCGCCCGAGCCGCTTCTGCATCTTCGAGTACATCTACTTCGCCCGCCCCGATTCGGTGGTGGAAGGCACCAGCGTCTACGAGGCCAGGAAGCGCATCGGCAGCGAACTGGCCCGCGAAAGCCTGGTGAAGGCCGACGTGGTGGTGCCGGTGCCCGATTCAGGCGTTCCCGCCGCCATCGGCTTCGCCGCCGAGGCCGGCATTCCCTTCGAGCTCGGCATCATCCGCAACCATTATGTGGGCCGCACCTTCATCCAGCCGACGGACAACATCCGCCACACCGGCGTCAAGATGAAGCACAACGCCAACCGCCCCATGTTGGCGGGCAAGCGCGTCATTCTGGTCGACGATTCCATCGTGCGCGGCACCACCAGCCGCAAGATCGTCGAGATGGTGCGCCAGGCCGGCGCCACCGAGGTCCACATGCGGATCTCCAGCCCGCCGACCACCCATTCCTGCTATTTCGGCATCGACACGCCCGAGCGCGAGAAGCTGCTGGCGGCGCGCTACGACGTGGAAGGCATGGCCAAGCTGATCGGCGTGGATTCGCTGGCCTTCATCTCCATCGACGGCCTGTACCGGGCGGTGGGCGAACCGGGCCGCAACGGCGCCGAACCGCAATTCTGCGACGCCTGCTTCACCGGCGACTATCCCGTCGATCCCACCGACTACAACAACGCCCAGTCGGACACCAAGCAGCTCTCCCTGCTGACCGAGGACACGCACTGATGGCCGGATTGCTCGACGGACGCGTGGCGCTGGTCACCGGCGCCTCGCGCGGGATCGGCGCGGCCGTGGTCCGCCGCTTCGCCGCCGAAGGAGCCGAGATCGTCGCCATCGCCCGCACCCAAGGCGCGCTGGAGGAACTGGACGACGAGATCCGGGCCAAGGGCGGCAAGCCGCTGGTGCTGGTGCCGGAAGACCTTTGCAAGCCCGGCCTGATCGAGCAGGTGGCGGCGGCCGTCTTCCAGCGCTTCGGCCGCCTCGACATCCTGGTGGGCAATGCCGGGGCCATCGGCGGCGGCCTGACCCCCGTCGCCCACCACGCCCCCGACGACTGGGACGAGGCCTTCGCGGTCAACGTCACCGCCAACTGGCGGCTGATCCGCGCCTGCGACCCGCTGCTGCGCATGGCGCCGGCGGGGCGCGCCGTCTTCACCACCTCCGCCCAGGCCGGCGGGGCCGAACCGTTCTGGGGCGCCTACGCCGCCTCCAAGGCGGCGCTGGAGACCATGGTCCGCACCTGGGCCGCCGAGATCGCCAACGTCACGGCGGTGAAGGCCAATCTGCTGGACCCCGGCGTGGTCGCCACCCGCCTGCGCACCATCGCCTTCCCCGGCGAGGATCAGTCCAGGCTGGCGCAACCGGACGAGGTGTCCGGGGCTTTTCTCGACCTTTGCCTGCCCGGCTCGGCCCGCCACGGCGAGGTGGTGCGGATTAATCCCTAAGGTCTAGTCCGTACGACCTTCCCATCCGCCGTCACATTCAGTCACGCCACCGACGGAACGGACTTGCGCGTGTGCCCGGTCATGAGCTATCCCCATGGGGTTGGGGTCTGATTGAGGCTGCCCAGGGGGGCGGTCTCGCTTACGACGTTTGGGAAGGGACGGCCGCCAAGGCCGGCGACAGGCGCATGACGGGTCCAGATCCGCGAGAGGGGGCAAAGACCTTCGAAACGAAGGTCGCCAGTCTCATTGCGGCCACGCGCCACCTGGAAATCCCCCAGATCCTCATGCTGCGCCGCATGACCATGAAGGACCCCGAAGCGCGCAAGTGGGCCAACGAGAAGCAGCTCAACGTGGTGTTCTCGGTGATCCTCACCAAGTCCATCGAGCGCTACGGCATGCCCAAGCTGAAGGAGGCGCGCGAGCGCAACTTCCAGTCCCTGCTGCCCCCCGGCGACGGCAAGGAGGAAGACATCCGGGTCCTGGCCGACATCGCCATGCAGATGCTGGGCCCGCCCCAGATGACGGAAGCCGAAAGCGCCCAGGCCGGCTTCCAGGCCCTGCTGGCCCGCGGGGCCATCGCCGCCCCCACCCGCACCGTCCGCGCCCAGGCCCCGGTCCGCGAACCGCCGCCGCTGTTCGCCGCCCAGCTGGGCTCGGCCGGCGACCGCATGGGCAAGATGATGCCCAAGTTCCAGGCCCCCCTGCCCGGCGCCCCCACCAGCGGCGGCAACGAGCCGGACAAGCCCTTCACCGATTTCCCGACGCTGTTCGACGACACCATCTTCGCCTACACCGAGAAGGTCCTCAGCATCTTCCGCATCACCCAGCCGTCCAGGGGCATCCGCCTGCCGTTCCTGCTGGCGCCCGAGTTCGGCGTGGTCTACCGCGAGGTGCTGAGCAAGTTCATCCTGCCGCAGATGCGTTCGACCCGGCACATGCAGACCCTGGCCCACAGCTACAACTGGGCCGAGGTGGGCGGCGAGAAGCTGATCGAGATCATGCAGGGCAGCGAGGTCAACAACCCCATCCTGCACAATTGGGACGCCCGCTGGGCCTCGTTCCGCACGGGCAAGGCGGCCAAGGGCAAGAAGCCCCCGCCGCAAAAGCCCGAGGATAACCCCTGGCCCCTGCTGCGCGAGGATGCGACGCGGGCCAATTACGAGCCGCCCAATGAAGAGAACCTGATCCTGCTTCAGGATCTGATCCGCTTCGAGGCCGACGTCATGGCCAAGTGCTGGCGCGAGCTGACCCAGCTCTACACCCAGGAATTCTCCCCCTCGGGCCGCATGGACCAGGCGCGCGAGGGCGCCTTCCGCGACGGCCTGATGAAGTGGACCGCCAAGCTGCCCGATTACGTCGGCGAGCATCTGGCCATGAAGGCCCATTTCGAATTCGACCGCCTGGACGCCACCTGGATGCGCAAGCTGGTGGCCAATTTCGGCCGCACCGATTCCGAGCGGCGGCGCAACGCTCCCTTCCTCACCGAATTCGTGCTGCAGCTGGGCGGCTGATGGCTCTGCCGGGTCACGACCACGTCAACGTGGTGGTCACCGACATGGAGCGGTCCATCCGCTTCTACGCCACCCTGCTCGGCCTTCGCACCGTCATGGACCGTCCCTTGGACGGCGACTGGTTCGAACGGGTGACCGGCCTGGCAGGTGCCCGGGCGCGCTGCGTCATCCTGGCCGCCCCGGACGGAAGCTGCCGCATCGAGCTGCTGCAATTCGAGTCTTCGGCCACGGCCCAGCCCGCCCTGCCCTCCACCCCCGGCCTGCGCCACGTGGCCTTGCGGGTCGGCGACCTGGACCAGTGCCTCGCCATCCTGGCGGAGCAGTTCGGCCAGAAGGCAAGCCCCGTCGAGGTGCCCAAGGACATCGTCCGCGGCGGCAAGCGCATGTGCTATATTCGCGACCCCGACGGCGCCATCATCGAATTGTGCCAGTACGGACTGGAGCAGCCGGAGTTCCGCTGATGCCGGACACCAGAATGCGGATCGTCGAAGCCGACATCACCCGCCTGGAGGTGGATGCCATCGTCAACGCCGCCAATTCGTCCCTACTGGGCGGCGGCGGGGTGGACGGGGCCATTCACCGGGCGGCCGGACCGCAATTGCTGGGGGCCTGCCGGGTTTTGGGCGGCTGCGCCACCGGCGACGCCAAGATCACTCCGGGGTTCCGCCTGCCCGCCCGCTGGGTGATCCATACGGTGGGACCGGTGTGGAAGGGCGGCGGCCAGGGCGAACCCGCCCTGCTGGAATCGTGCTACCGCCGCTCGCTGGCGCTGGCGGTGGAAGCCGGGGCGCGCAGCCTGGCGTTTCCGGCCATCTCCACCGGAATCTACGGCTATCCCAAGGACGACGCGGCCCGCATCGCGGTGGCCACCGTCCGGGCCTTCCTGTCGGCGAGTGACGCCCTGGATCAGGTGGTGTTCTGCTGCTTCGGCCCCGACAGCGTCGAGGCCCACCGCAACGCCCTTCACCTCAACGACTGACCCAGATCCACACTGGCGGGCTTGGACACCGCGCCCGCCCGGGTGGCCTTTCCCGCTCCCAGGCGCTCCGCCAGCGGCCGCAGGGCTTCGATACCCGCCGCCACCCCGGCCTCGCCTTGCGAGGGGATCACCGCCACGTTGACCGCCACCAGACGCAACCCGCCCTCGCTCCAGCCGAAGACCGGGCCGCCCGATTCCCCCTGCACCGCGTCGCAATCATGGATGAACACACCGGGCAGGGCCTGACGGGTCAGGCGGCATCCCACATGGGCCAGCGGCACCTGGGCCTTGTCGCGGCCATATCCGGCCACGGCGACCTTCATGCCCACCTGGGAGGCTCCCAGCGCGACCCAGCCGATCTCGTCGCCCAGCGGCTCCTCCAATTCCATCAGCGCCCAGTCGTCGGCACGGCTGGCCAGTCCCCGCTCCTGCCCGTCCAGGACCCACTTGGGCGCGGCATGCACCATGGTCACCTTGGAGGCGCGCAGATACTCGCCCCGGTCCCAGCCCGCCACGAAGGTGAAGGACGAGGCGGGAAAGGGCTTCTGGGTGCGGCGGTTCCACAGGCAATGGGCGGCGGTGGCGATCAGCCTCGGCCCGATCAGGGTGGCGCTGCAATGGCCGCTGAAGAAGTTGAGCCGCCCCATGGCGCTCCACGGGAATTCCTGCGCCTCCATGCGCAGCCGCTGGTCCTCGCCCTTGATGCCGTGCAACTGGCGCGGCTCGGCGCTGGCGGGCGCGGCAAGCAGCATCAGCAGGAGGGCCGCCCACCTCATGGCAGCAGGCGCTCGGCGATGATGCGGGCCACCTCCTGGGCGGCGTTGAGGCGGGGACGCTCCCAGCCCGCCAGCCCGGCGGCGCCGTCCAGCGGCCGGGCCAGCCCGGCCCGATAGAGCTGGGCGTGCAGGCGGGCGTGCTTGGGCGCCGCCCAGCCCTCCGGCGCCCAGATGAACACCGGGGCGGCCGAGGCGCAGGCCTCGCAGCACATGGAGACCGAATCGCCGGTGACGACGACGGAATCGGCCAGGGCCAGGAAACCGAAATAGGGATTGTCGCCGCCTTGGGAGAACAGGTGCAGCCACCGGGGCTCGGGCAGTCCGGCGGCCAGGGCGGCCTCCTGCTCCGCGCCGGTGCGGCGGCTGGTGGTCAGCAGCAGCGAACCGCCCTGGCCCGCCGCCAGCCGGGCGACGCTTTCGCCCAGGGTCCGGGCCATCTCCACCGGAAAGGGACGGTTCTTGGTGGCGCCGCCGACGATCACCGCCACCCAGGGGCGCGGCAGATGGGCGAAGGCCGGACGCCATTTCTCGGCCTCGGCGGCCAGACGTTCGGGCGTCACCCGGTGCGGCGCGCCCAGCACCTCCAGCACGTTGCCGCCGGGCTTGGGGCAATCGTGGGCCGGCGAGACGATCAGGTCGAAATCGCCCCGGCCAGGAAAGCCGGGATCCATGATCTGCACCAGCCGGGCCCCGCTCCGGCGCTTGATCCAGCGGGCGACGGGGGCGGTGCGCCGCCCGGCGGCAATCACCAGGCGCGGCCAGGGCGCGCACAACGCCGCCCGGCTCTCTGGCGTGATTCCGGTCAGCCCGGCGCCCCGCAAGGCGTTGGGCAGGCGGGCCAGACGGTCGTAGGCGATGGTCTTGACGGTGAACGGCCGGCCCAGCGCCTCGGCGACCCCCAGACATTGGGCGACATTGCCGGCCCGGTCGTCGGCCAGCACCCAGATTTCGCCCGCTTCGCTTATCCTTGCGCTCATGGCGACAAGCTCCGCCAATACGAAAGCGTTTGCAAGACCTCCCGTCGTATTTGTGGACTGTTAACCCGTTACCCCCTATATTTGGCCTAATCCTTCGTGATCGGGATAGGCTGCCCATGTTCGCCGACAATACGTTGACCCCTAAGGAAGCTGTGCGGCTTTGCGCGCTGGGAACCATCGCGTCCCGGCCCATGCGCTACAGCGAACTGGCCGGGTCGGTGCGGCATTTCACCAGCCGGATCATGGGCCCCAGCCTCGAGCTGATGGGCATCTCCATCGAGCTGCTGCGCTATGAAGGCCTCGTCGAGGCCACCGACGGCCAGGGCATGGAAGACGATTCCATGTTGACCATCTCGGCGGCGGGACAGCGCGAACTGCAGACCCTGCTGACCGCAAGGCTGCGCCCCGGTTCGGACCTCTCCAAGCTGGTGGTGGCGCTGAAGATGCGCTTCCTCGACCTGCTGGAGGCCGACGAGCGCGCCCACCAGATCGACCTGCTGATCGAAGGCGCCGACAGCGAGTTGGCCCGCCTGTCCGACCTGCGCGGCAGCGATGGCGAGGGCGGCAGCGCGCTCGCGGCGTGGCTGGACCACGACATCGCCCTGCTGGAAAGCCGACTGGCCTGGCTGGAAGACTTCCGCGCCCGTCTCTAGGCTCTGAACCGGCCCTCCAGCAACACCCGAACCTTACCGGTCCGAGCCTCGGTGATTCGAGCCAGCAACGCCGCGAACGCCAGGCAGAACATGACCGTCCCCAGCCACAGGACATAGGATTCCCAGCGTTCGGGATTCAGTGGGTAGGAAACATGACCGCTGCGCCTGATCCAGCCGATAATAAGCAGCAGCAACGGCCAATGGGTCAGGTAAAGGGTAAAGGAAAACCCCGCCAGCCTCCGCCCCAATCCCGCCAGCCCAACGGCAACCGAAGCCGATGACGCCGCCGCCAGGAAGCCGGTAAGGCCAAGAGCGATCAGGGCATCGCGCAACCAGAAAACCCCATCCAGGGCATGACTGCGCGAGACCGCCAAAGCGGCCATGAACAGTCCGAAGGTCGGCCACGGCCCCAGCCCCGGCCACCGCCTCCAGGACACTGCCATCCCCAAGAGCCAGAAGGGCAGATAGAGCAGCACGTTCTGGCTGGTCCAAGGATCGGCGGCCAGCAGCAAAGCCACCATGACGGCCAACGCCCCAAGGGCCAGGCGGCTTCCTCGCCAAGACAGCACGGCGGTCATGCCAAGGGCATAATACCAGAACTCGTTGGCCAGACTCCAAATCGGGGTGTTGCAGGCGGTGACCGGCACAAGGACGTGCTGGAGATACAAGGCCGCGCCAAGCCACTCGGCGCTTCCACGCACTTCGCAAAATCCGAAGGCGGCCGGGATTGCGCTCAATACCAGCGCGGGCAACAGCACCAGATAAAGCCTGGAGAGCCGATCAATGACGTAGCGGCGGACGGGAAAGGCCGGTTGCTCCGCATAATCCAGCAACTTGCCGCCGATCAGCAGGCCGCTGATGACGAAGAAACAGACCACGGCCTCGTTCTGCATGTTGGTCAGGGCATAGAACAGCCATTCCAACGGTCCGGGAGCCAGATTTTCGCCATAGGGCAGGAACAGCGCGTTGCGTGCATGACCACACAAGACGGTAAGAGCCGACAACCAACGCACATGATCGAGCAGCGCCGAAAATCCAGGCTTTTCCACGAAAGCGACGCAGGACACCAAAGCCATCCCCGACACACTCAGGTTTCGCGCGACAACACACCAGTTCGACGGGGGAGCCGTCAACACTCAATTCCCGGCGGGGACGGCTTGTGCATCCTTCGCTTTATGGATATTCGTTGAGAATATCCGCCGGTTGGGAGAAAGCAGCATGACTAAACTCGCCGGGGCAGCTCCCTCGACGGGTCAACCGAACGGGGAACACAAGGGCCATCGGGAACGATTGCGCAACCGCTTCCTCGATGCGCCCGAGGCCCTGCCCGACTATGAATTGCTGGAATTGCTGCTGGGCGCGGCCATTCCGCAAAAGGACACCAAGCCGCTGGCCAAGGCGCTGATCAAGCGATTCGGCAGCTTCGCCGACGTGATTACCGCCGATGTGGAAGAGCTGAAGAGCGTGGACGGCATCAAGGACGTGGCCGCCGCCACGCTGAAGGTGGTGCGCGAGGCCGCCATCCGACTGGCCCGCGCCCCGGTGATCAACGCCTCGGTGATTTCAAGCTGGGACGTGCTGCTGGATTACTGCCGCACCGCCATGAGCACCCTGCCCACCGAGCAGTTCCGCCTGCTGTTCCTCGACCGCAAGAACACCCTGATCGCCGACGAGGTGCAGCAGACCGGCACCGTCGACCACACGCCGCTCTACCCCCGCGAGGTGGTCAAGCGCGCCCTGGCGCTGCACGCCTCCGCCATCATCATGGTCCACAACCGTACTTGCCGCCGACCTATTTCACATGCAATTCAGTAGGTTATAAAGACGCAATGGTGAGTGTGTCGCATTTGTGTCGCAAGTAATCCCCCTCCCCGTCCCTATTTGGCACCACCCAATGCCTTTGCCATTGCAAGCACCTGATCCCGGACCTTGGGGTCATTGATGCTGAAATAGGCCCGTACCAATTCGAGGGTTTCCCGCTTTGTCATGGGATTGTCGTCAGCGACATCGATTGCCTTGGTGACATTGCCACGGATCACCTCGACCGGCGATGCTGCCTGGGCAGTATCAGAGATTTCCTCAAAAAAGTAGCCAACCCGGACATCCAGAACACGGGATAGATCGAACAGCCTGGAGGCTCCGACCCGATTGGCTCCACGTTCGTATTTTTGCACCTGCTGGAAGGTCAGCCCAAGGCATTCGCCCAGCTTTTCCTGGCTCATACCAAGCAGGGTCCGGCGAAGCCGAATGCGGGCACCAACATGGACATCGATGGGATTGGCACTGCCGTCGTCCAATCGGCCACGGGTGGACCGACCAACCTTCCTGACTTCCTTGGCAGGCTTGGTGGCGGTTACGGGCTTGGCACTCTTACGTGGCGGCATGGTGCCCCTCTCCATTTATTCGTCAGGTGGCTGATTTGGGCTTCCGGTTTGTCCGTGAATGCCCCAGTCCAATAGCCTTGGCAAACTCAGATCTACGAGCAGCATACTCCGGGGCGACCATGGGATAGTCAGTGGGCAAGTTCCAGTTGACCCGGTACTCGTCCGGCGTCAGCCCATGGCTGGTCAAGAGGTGTCTCTTCAGCATTTTTTGGCGACTGCCGCATTCAAGACAGACGATATGTCCGGGGGTCACAGACTTCTTTACTGAAACGGCAGGTTGTTGCTGTTCAGACGGTGCTGAAGCAGGGGTATCCGCACTGGCCAAAGTCGAAAAAACGGACTTGATTAGGTTCGGAATTTCCGTGGCCGTCAAGGTGTTGCTGCCCAGGTAGGCGGCTACAATCTTGGTGGTCAGAGCCTTGATGTCATCGGCCATTGATGGTGTCCTTGAGGCTCTTTCCGGCGGTGAATTTGGCAGACTTGCTGGCCGCGATGGTGAGGGTCTTGCCAGTTTGCGGATTCCTGCCTTCACGTGCAGGACGGGCAGAAACCGAGAAAGTTCCAAAGCCGACCAAACGCACATCATCGCCGGACTTCATGGCGGTAGTGATGGCGGCAAAAACAGCGTCAATGGCATTGCCCGCGTCGGCCTTGGTCATGTTGGCACCATCGGCAACGGCATTAATCAATTCGGACTTGTTCATTTGCCCCTCCCTACAAAAGGTATGGTTATAAGGAATGACATTGGCATTTCAGGCCGTCAATCCGCTTACAACCCGCAATCATTCCTGGTCTGCTTTGGCTTCTGTCGCATCCCGACAGCGATCCCCAACGGACTCCTTCTTCACCCGGAGGATTCCTGCCTCCAATCCCGCAGCAATCACCGTGTCCGAAATGGCATCCTTGATCTCATCAGGCAGAATAATTGCGGCCCTCCATGAGCCATCTGGTGCCCGATATGTTGGCAAGGAAACCTCGGTACTTTTGTCATCAGCCCTCACCTTGACTCCTTGGATGATCATCTCGATGCCATCAAAGACGACACGTTCATCATCTCCGCCTTGATGGCATAAGCCGAATACGATAACCTTTTCTGGTGGCATCCCCCCGATGCGGCCACATCTGGATAGATCACCCCCGTAAACCTGATCCATCCAGCACGATCCGGCGGTGGAGTTCTCACCAGTTCTCCACCGCCGACCTGCTTTACGGCTCGTTCCGAATCACAGGCACAGCCACAAAGTACTCCGGGTCTTCCAGGGTGCGAATCGACACCATTAGTGTCTCGTGCCGGTTCACCATCCGGGCATGCGGAACCCCATCAACGGCCGTCCAAAGCCGTGACACCTCCCACACCTTTCTGGTCGGATCGTTGGCTTTCATGAACAAGTCACCGACTTGGATGGGGGGAGGTTTTCGTCCGAATATTGCCATGTTCGCCCAACCTGCCTGCCCGAAATTATACCGCCGTGTCGCGAACTGCCTGGATGTGCCCAAAGAACTTTCGATCTTCGGACAGCATGTGCTTTGCCACCACGTCATAGGCCAGAAAATTGAACAGGTCGCCCAAGGCCAGTTCGCCGGATGTGAAAATCGCCACCAATTCCCCGGCACGGTCGATTAGACCCTGGTGGGTTTGGGCATGTTCATCAGCACCGGAATATCCTATCGAGCGGAAAACTGCTTCTTCATCCCGGAAATGATCCAGAAGGTCCGCAACAAGTGCTTCGATCTGAGGTGCCACCTCATCGGTTGGTCGCTCTCCGATGACCGCTGTCAGCAAATTATTTGCGTGTTCGAATAGATTTCGGTGCTGCGTATCGAGCAAAGCATGGCCGGACTCGTAGGTGCTCCTCCAGACCAGACGTAGAAACGAGAGATCGAGAAGCTCTGCCTCATCGGCTTCGTCAGCCTCGCAGGCATCGGTTACGACTCGGTTCCTCCCACCTTCCTTTGCCGCGTAAAGGGCTGCATCAGACCGGCATAGCCAAGATTCCCATGTTTCATCTTCACGGTATTCGGCGACACCAAAGCTGGCGGTAACATGCCCAACACCAGGAAAATCGAAGGCCATAACCGCCTTACGGATTCGTTCGGCAAGCAGGATTGCGATCATTAGTCCACTGTTCGGGGTGACGATCACGAATTCCTCACCGCCCCAACGACCGAGCAGATCGGTGGAACGCATGCACTTTTGGGCGATGTCACAAAATGTCTTCAGAACTTCATCGCCTACAGCATGGCCATAGCCGTCATTGACCCTCTTGAAGTGGTCCAGATCGATAAAGATCAATGAAACAGGGTGACCATATCGCGAATTTCGGAGCATTTCCTGTTGGGCAGATTCTTCGATTCTGATGCGGCTCCAAGCCCCGGTCAGAGTGTCATGTCGGGCCAAGTGCTCCAGTTCTTCTCGGGCGGCAACAAGTTCGGCATTCGATGCAGCAAGGGCCGCAACGGTTTTGGAGAGTTCCTGGTTTAGAACTTCGAGTTCGTGGCTACGTTCGGCCAGATGCTGTTCCGCGATCTTGCGTTCTGTGATGTCAGAAACAACGCACACCAGACCGGCACGACCATCCCTATAAGCAGGCATATGACGGGCCGTCAGTTGCCCCCAAAATGCGGTACCATTCGACCGCCAATAATGCCGCTCCAAGTTGACGTTGGCCCGATCCTGGACCAGATGATCCGCCATGTTCTTTCGGGCTGTTTCCTGCTCTACGGGATCGACCAGATCGACGTATTCCATGCTAATCAGCGATTCCAATGGCATCATGAACATTTCCGCCATCCGTTGGTTGGCCGCACCAATCCGGCCACTGGAATCGATGGTGAAAATGGCCACACTGGAATTGTCGAAAATCAGCCGCAGCAGCCCCTCCTTGTCACGAAGGGTTTCCTCGGCTTCACGTCGTTCAGTGATGTCCGTGTACAGCGTGATGAATCCGCCGCTCGGCAGTGGCTGGCCTGAAATCTCCAGAATGGTTCCATCAGGCCGAACACGCTCGAATTGGTGTGGCTTCATCGCCATTGCTCTCTGGACAACCTGCCCAGCGAGTTCCTCTGGGTCACCTGGACCGTATTCACCACGTCGTGCGTTGAACATGGCCAGGGATTTCATGGAGGGCAGGCTGCCTTCAAACAGCGTGGCTGGAAAATCCAGAAGCCGTCTGAACAGGCAATTGCAGGCAACCATCTCCAGGTTCTGATCGAACAGTGTCACGCCGCACGGAAGGTGCTCGATAATCGACTGGATGATGTGGCGGCATTCTGGAGAACTGGCGAGCATCAGCAAGCCGCTGATGCCGCTATGTTCAACTTGCTGGCTGGCCCAATTTTCAGACATTTCGGATATCAGCCGGTTCCAATTTCCGCCATCAAAAGTTCTATCAAAAGTATGGTTGAGCTATGTCCGTGGGGTCAATCCTAAGTGCCACCGGGTTCCCATGTTGTTACAAGTCGTCGCAAATCCAATGCCGATATGCACGACTGCCCATGCCACCATTCTTGCTGGCGGTCGCCATTTCCTGAATGATTGCCCTGGATATTGATAGGGGGGAGGCGATCCAATGCGATGCCCATTTTGCGGCCAGGACGATACCCAGGTGAAGGATTCACGCCCGACCGACGACAATGCGGCCATCCGTCGCCGCAGAGCTTGTCCAGGGTGTGGATCACGGTTCACCACCTTCGAACGGGTTCAAATCCGTGATCTGGTCGTGGTCAAAAAGGACGGATCACGCTCGACCTTCGACCGGGAAAAAGTGGTCAAGTCGCTTCAGATCGCCCTGAGGAAACGCCCTGTCGAAGATGACCAGATCGAACGGATTGCCAATGGCATCTACCGCCGCCTTGAGAGCTTGGGGGAAAACGAGGTTCCGTCCAAGCTCATCGGTGAACTGGTGATGGACGTGCTGATGGAACTCGATCAGGTGGCCTATTTGCGGTACGCCTCGGTCTACCGGAACTTCCGAGAAGCCAAGGATTTCGGGGATTTTCTGGGAAAGATGGGACGCAGTAGCGGGGATTGATACCTCCTGACGATCCCGCCACAAGGCATTGCCCATCCACACACGACCGGTGTATGTTCTCGCCATGTTCTCGCAGAATCAAAATACGCCGCTACCTCCAGGCACATGTCAGCCATCGTCCCGTGGCTTCGCACCATCGGATGCCACGGCCCCCATTTATTCCGCCCTGGTGGCCGCTGGGTTTCCGTCCCCCGCCGACGACCACCTGGAGGGCAAGCTCGATCTTCACGAGTTGATGGTGAAGCGACCGGCGGCGACATTCTTTTGCAAAGCCGATGGCGACAGCATGACCGGTGCAGGCATCCACAGTGGCGACCTGCTGGTGGTGGATCGGTCAGTGCAACCCCATGACGGGGATATTGTCGTCGCCACCCTGGACGGCGGCTTGACCGTCAAAACCCTGCGGAAGACCGAGGCCGGTTGGGAATTGGCATCGGCCAACCCGGACTATCCCAGTTTCCCGGTTAACGATGAAGAAGGTGTTCAGATATGGGGGGTCGTCACCTTCTCTGTGTCGGCCTTAGCCAAACGGTGATCGGTCATGGCGGTCTACGCCCTGGTGGACTGCAACAATTTTTACGTCTCGTGCGAGCGGGCATTCAACCCTGCCCTTGAAGGCAAGCCGGTCATCGTCATGTCGAACAACGATGGTTGTGCCGTGGCCCGTTCCGCCGAAGCCAAGGCCATTGGAGTCGGTATGGGCGAACCCGCATTCAAACTCAGGCATCTGGTCGATAGCCATGGCTTGATCATGCTGTCCTCGAACTACGCCCTGTACGGGGATATATCGGAGCGGGTCATGTCGGTGCTGGCAACCTTTTCGCCCGGTGCTGAGGTCTATTCCATCGACGAGTGCTTCCTCGACCTGGATGGTATGCCCGTGGACAACCTAACTGCGTGGTCCCAGCAGGTACGGGCCACGGTGAGACGCTGGACCGGCATTCCCGTGTCGGTCGGGATTGGCACCACCAAGACCCTGGCGAAACTGGCCAACCGGCTGGCAAAGAAATCACCGCGAACCAATGGCGTCCTTGATCTGGCAGGTCACCCTGAATGGATCGTACAGGCACTGAAGCAAACCCCGGTCGGTGATGTTTGGGGCATTGGCCGCCAGTATGCAGCCCACTGTGGCGTCAATGGCATCCGTACCGCCCATGATCTGACCTTGCAGTCAGACGGATGGATCAAGAAGACCATGGGGGCGGTCGGCCTTCGCACCACGATGGAACTAAGAGGAACGCCGGTCCACACCCTGGACACGGCCCCATCGGACAAACACACCACCTGCTGCTCCAGGTCATTCGGTGAAACCGTCACCGATTTCCAGCAGGTCCATGATGCGGTAATGACTTTTGCCAGCAGGGCTTCGGAGAAAATTCGTTCTCAAGGACTGGTGGCCGGTGCGGTGCAGGTGTTCGCCTATACCGACCGTTTCCGCCCCGACCAGCCGCAGTTTTCGCTGAACTCAGTGATCCGCCTTTCGCCACCGACATCATCAACGCCGCACATCATTGGTGCCGCCCTGAAGGGACTGAGATCAGTGTGGCGTGACGGCTACGAGTACAAGAAGGCAGGCGTGATCATGCTGGATTTGGTTCGACCCGAAGACATCCCGCGTGACCTGTTTTCACCACCACCAGAGACAGGGGTGCGGCCAAAGGCGTTGATGGCGGCGGTGGACGGGATTAACAGCAAATTGGGCAAAGGGGCTGTCGGATTCGGGCTGGTTCCCGACGATGCACCGTGGAAGATGCGGTGCGGCAACCGGTCGCCGAGCTACACCACTAACTGGGATGACCTGCCGGTGGTCAGGGCTTGATCTCCGAGCCGGGCGATCATCGAGCATCAAAGTTCCACAGGACCAACTCTTCCGCCGCCCTGTGAACCAAGCGATGCCGGACTGGCAGCTTATACATGCGGATCGAGTTGCTGCCGGATCGCAGGATGTCGATGAACATGCCTTCGGTCGGCGGCGACATAATCAAGGTGGTCACCCACCTGACCCTGCGGTGATCCAGGTCGAGCAGATGATCTGCAAGTTCCAGGATGTCGGCACGCTGCCACGGTTCTGACCAATAGAGGTCCACATTCGGACCACCCACATAGTGTTCATACGGACTATCGATGAACACCGCGTGGTCGCTGGTGATCTGATCGACCACCACTCGATAATCGAGGTTGGTGATCTCGACGCCGTTCAGAACGGAAGACCAATAGGGCAGTGTGTCGATTAAGCCCTCGTTCAGCCTCGAATCAAGGTCGGCGGTCGTACCAGCTACGCGGCAGGTGATGCCGCTATATCCGATGCGATTGCAAATATAGAAGGCAACAGCACGATCCAATTTATCAAGCCTCGACGTTCGTAGAATCGGACGGATGGCTTGGTAAAACTCAATGAGGTCCTGGACGCCGGAGAAATCACGCCACACTGACTTGACCTTGCGATACAGGTCACCGGGATAATCCCGCAGAACGGTATGGAAGCCCGCAACTGCCGGATCGGAATCATTGAACCGGCAACGTGTCCACGGCCAACGGCGACTGATGGTCAGGCCGACTGATGCCCCGCCTGCGAACACCTCGCAGTAGGATTCGGTGAAGCCCAGCAGTCGCATGATTAGGGAAGCCATCCCAGATTTGCCGCCGGGGTATTTGATCGGTGACAATGAGTTCCAAGTCGGCTCCCTGGCCGGAAGCCAACTTGGCCCTATGATCGATTGGGCGTCACACGGCCAAGCCATCTGATCACCTCATCCCGACGAGGCGGCCAATCTCGCGGCGAAGCCGAGCCAACCTGATGATCGACCGCTGGAACGCCGGACCATCCATTGTCAGTCCGTCAATCACCTCGATCTGCCTGGGATTGCCTGCCATTGGCCGGACAAGAGCGACGGCAAGATTGTCTCGAATTACGTCAAACGGCCTGATGGCGATGAACGACGCCATCGGCTTGGCGGCGGCGATCTCTGAAACCGCGTCGATGTAGGTATGGTTGGGGGCTTGGCTGGCCGAAGAATATTTCGCCTCGGCCACCACGGTGCTCCAAAAATCGTTGTTCATGATCTTTCTCCCGAATCAGTTCGGTGGGAGCTTCGGCTCCCACCGATTGCTGACCTACCCACGCTTGACGTCCAACATCTCCGCCACGTTCATGAACTGAGCGAGGTTGGGGGTTACGTTTGCGATCACCTCGATGAAACCCTCGCCGTTGTCGTGGACCAGCAGCACGGAGAAGTGGAGGTGATGGATGGGTGCGTCGGGGAACACCGACCGGTCAGGCAGGGTGCCTTCCGAGATGGTGGCCGCCGCCCAAATCGGAAGACGCTCCATCTTGGTCAGAAGTTTCACCTTCTGCTGGGCCGGTTGAGCCGATTCAGCCGCCTTCTTCGCGTCCGCCGTTGCCGCAGCAATTTCGGCCTGCAACCGAGTGTGGTTCTTGGTTCGCTCCACCTCGGTTTGGGCTTCCGCCTGCTGCTCGACCTGCTGCAAGGTGCTGTTCGCACGGTTGCCGACAGCTTCCAACTCCGCGAACTCCCGCTTGGCGGCGTCAAGTTCCGCCGTCAGAGAGAGCGTCCGAGAGGGTTTTCCGGTTGCCACGCCGTCACCCTCGACCTTCTCCACAACAACGGCATCGCACGCGATTGCACGTTGAGTGGTGCCCGAGGCTGGCCGTTCGCCATTTCCCGCGTTCTCGCAGACCTCCTTGTCCTTGGGCTTGCGGTGGCCTTCCTCATCAAAGTCCGAGCAGACACCTTTGACGCCATGGTTTCTGTCCAGGAAGTCGGTGACCGCTTCGACCGTGAGATGGCCCAGCTTGCAGCAGATGGTGACCACTTTGGACCACTCACTGATTCGGTTCTGGACCTCCGTGGGGTCCTCGCCCTCAAACATCATGGCCTGGACCAGCGGACGGGTGGTCGAGAACTTGGCATTGTTCTCCGGCCATTTCAGACCCGCTGCTTCGACCATCGCACGAATGATCGCAATGTCGCCGCCGGTCGCCGTGATGAACGACGCCAAGTCGGCTGCCATCTGGCGGACTGCCTTTTTCAAGGCCTTCCGCTTGCCCTTGATGATGTTGCGGTCATGCAGCATCTTCTTGAGCAGAGCCATAGGGTCAATGTTCTCCCCATTGTCCGGCATTCCTGTGGCCAACGCCGAGGTCGAGGTATCCGTGGCCAGATGATCACCAGTCTGGTCGGTGGTGGTATCCCAGGACTGATTGAGTGAGCCATCGGCCATGTTGAACCTGAGGGCCGTTGTGCGAGCCAGTTCGGCTTCCATCGCCGCTGTGTCGCCATCTTCCAGGTGGGGGCGGTTCCGGTCGTCACTGACGATTCCGCCGTTGATTTCTTCGCGGGTAACGGGAAGATTGGTCGAGGTTTCGTCGTGTTCCAGGGTGATGGTGGTGGTGCCGACCTCGCCCTGGACTTCAGTGTTCTGTTTCGGATTCATTTTTTTCTCCATGCATTCAGCGTTTTGATTGACGCTAATATGGAGATTATGACGGCCTATATTGTCATTGTCCTTGAACTATACTGTGCATTTGCAGTGATTGCATAGTCCATGCCGCACTCGCTGCGAATGCAGACTCGGAGATAATGCGATGATCCCGCCAGATTTTGTTGCCTACATTCGCCCGCTTTCTACGACCGAGGACGAGCCGCGATGGGGGCATCGCAACGGCTTCACGCCGGAATTCGCGTGCCGCTCTGTTGCAAAAAATGCGGGAATTAACATCGCTGGGTTCATTGAAGAAAATCAAGACGGAAACAAAACACTCGTCGAGCTTATTAATAATATTACATTTGGCCGCATGTATGATGAAATCGTATTCCCGTATGGACTACTAATTTTAGAGTGGTCTATGTTGTCGCCGCAGATTAAGCAGATTCTATTTAAGTGCGTTGTGCCGATTGTCATCGTCGATGAGGTTCTTGATAAGCTCATCAATCTTGACGAAGCTTGCGAAATGATCTGCCCGACACTCCGCGAAGGCAAACTCAGACTGATGGGGGCACTCGCTGACGCCGCCGACCGACCGGAAAGATGCCCTATTTTCCAGAAAGTGAAAGCCGGGGGCGAGCATGAAGTAACAGGCAAGATCGATTGCGTCGTCCGTTGGGAAGGCGGCGTGTGCCCAGATAATCCAGGCTTCGAAGATTACCTGAAGCGGGTTGAGGATGAGGAGGGGGCGTTCAAGCTGCAAAACCGCCACTATCTCGCGGTGAACTTTATCAAGACCGTGAGGCGGCTTGAAAAATCGGCGGGAACCAATCGCGATGCACACACAGAGCGGGTTTTGAGCCATCGCCGCTTGGCATATGAACATGCCATCTCTATTATAAAAGAAGGCAATGTATCCATGCTGAAGGAGGTCTTTCGAATTTTAGAAAGGAAGTTTGGTATTTTCTCAACGCCACCAACCGATGAACGTAAATTACGCAAGCCATTCGACCACGGTGAATGGAAGAGACTTCTTGAATCGCTCGAAAAAGAAGAAGAGTTCGACAGCATCTGGAACAAGGCGAAGGCGGATCGGACATAGGTTTTCCGCAGCGGAAAACCTCCAGCAGATCACCGGCCATCTCCAGGATCGCAACTCGTCATAAAATACTCATTTCATGATGAGTTGCCAGAAACGCCATGTTTTTCAATGGGGTGGGATTGTTTTGATTCGAAACTCCGGCTATACTCATCATAATATAATTGTTTTTCTTACTTTTATGGTGAGTTGAAGCCATGGCCGGTAAGCAAGCGAAGACCCTCTCGACCGCCCAGATCGGTACCGTGCTGATGCATCTTTCTGGGTCGCGTTACGCCGCCAGAGATCGGGCGATGTTCCTGCTGTCGATCAAGGCCGGATTGCGGGCGAAGGAGATCGCCATGCTCGAATGGGTCATGGTGCTGACCGCTGATGGTCAGGTCGGGGATGCCCTGCATCTTGAGGACCGGGCCAGCAAGGGAACGTCGGGACGAACCATCCCCCTGAACCGGGAGCTTCGAGCAGCCCTGATCGAACTGCATGGCATGGGCATTCGCGGCTCCAGTTCCCCGGTGATCTTTTCCGAGCGTGGGATCGGCATGTCGGCCAACACGGTGGTTGCGTGGTTTGGTCGGCTCTATGACCGGATGGGCTTCCTTGGGTGTAGCAGCCACAGCGGTCGCCGCACCTTTGTCACCACCGCCGCCAAAAAAGTCGGCATGGCCGGTGGTTCTTTGAGGGATGTCCAGCAACTGGCCGGTCACAGCAGTTTGCAGATGACGGCGAGGTACATTGAGGGCGACACCGATGCCAAACGCAAATTGGTGAACCTGATCTGATCAGGCCGGAATGGGGTGGATGAAACCCACCCCCATCCCGCCATCGAACCCTATTCCCCCTTGCGGTTCATTTTGGCCTTCGCCTTGGCAGCCTCGATCTGCGGGTCGAGCTTGCCGGATTTAACCGCTTCGACCACCTGGGCCAGTACCGACACCGCATCCTTCTCCGATTTTCCGGCGATGATGGTCGGCTTCCCCGGTTCGATTTCCACGACGACAGCGTGACCGTACTTGACCTGCACCATGATGGTGCCATCCGTCGCCCGCCAAAACCAGGGCTTCGGAGGAGCGGCAACCACCTTGCGGCAGGAAGTGCCATCGGCGTTCTTGGAATACCGGGTGCGTTCCACCGTATAGGCTTTGTCGGTGAGCAGACCGATCTGGTGACCGATGCCATCCAGCACGACTTCACGGGCAGACTTCTTGCGGGTTTCGGCAATCAAGGGCCGCGATGCATCGGACAGCTTCAGGTTAAGCATAGTAACCTCCATGCGTTGATACCTGCACATAGGTTACGGATTCAATTTGGTATTTGCAATATAGGGGGTCAAATATTTTATATGAATACCCTACCCAACACGCTTCCATATTTCTGACCATGCTTCAGATTCTAATTTTTTAAGTGCTTCGACACCTTCTTTGTATTCCATGATTTCAGAAGATTCTGTGCAAACTACTAATTCCTCGTTGGTCGCATCAATGGCATCGCTGACATTGGACACCAGGGCCAACAGGGCTTCGGTTGATGGGCGGCGGTTTCTCGACAAGGAAGAGCTAAGGTAAGATTCCCCCCTGTTCATCCACTCCCCAAATTGTCGGCCATTTCGTACAATGCCAAGGGAAAATAATTCGCTATAAATATCACGTAACCCCCTCATATATGACCTCCATGAATCCTTCAGTTGCAGTATTATTTATCAAAATGGGGCAGTTGCGTTCTAATCGAAAAGGGCACCATTCCATTCAGATCGCCAACCCCTTCGGAATAAAACTGTGTGTTTTCAATATGTTGGCGTGGTTCCGAAGGGGTGAAGGGGTTTAACCCCAGCAATTTCCCTTTTATTGAATTCATATTTTCTCAGACAGTATATTTTTACGAATCAACTCCTTCACCCCTTCGAAACTATAAATATATCAATAAATACAATGCATTGGAGCCGAAGGGGTTTGAAGTGACCACTTTCAAACCCCTTCGGTAGACATGTTACTACGCTGTTTTTGCTATGTTTTCTTGGTTATAACCCCTTCGGGCATCCGCCCGTGACTTGCTGATGGCTACGACAACTGCGTTCTTGCGGTTTACGTAGTCGGGGTTGTTGGTTTCCAGATGAACTCCTAACCGATAAGTGGCTCGACGAGACGAAGGGTCGAGCCGCTTTTCGTGGTCATAATCGCCATCCCGCAGGATGCGACCAAGTTGGGTGGAGAAGCTGCTGAGGTTGGTTTTATCGTGCGGGTAGAGCTTTTCCTTCCACTCGGAAAAGTTCAGAAACATGTCCTGGATTCCTAAAAAATCCGGCCAGCCACCGCCATCGATCTCGCACTTTATCCATTCTTCGACCGGTGTCATCAGCCGCTTCGTGGTTTCAACTCGCATCAGTAGATCGATAATTTCCTTCGTTTCAGTCGGGCACGCTTCGTTTTCATTGACCGACTTCCAGAGGTCGAGGGGATCGACTTGTTCGAATAATTCGTCCAAACGAGTGTAAAGGTCTTTGCGACATTCAACCTGGAAAAATCGGCGTAGCCCGGTCGGGTCATGGAACACTTCGGTGAGGTCGAGGTTACCCGCACCAAAGAAGGTCGAGATCATTCGGCCCTTACTGGCTTCGCCGTACAATTTGCGGAACATGCCGGTATCGGAGGTCATCATGTTTTTGACCTTGGCAGCGTCGGCCTTGTCGGCACGAGCCACTTCATCAAAAAATATAACCGGTGTGTTCTTCATGATGATCTGTTTTTCGTCGTGGTCGAACATCCCGAAGTCGGTCTGGATCATGCCGTCCACCACCGGGCCAAGAAACCAACGCATGAAGCTGGTCTTGCCGCATCCCTGCTTGCCCCGCAGATAGAGCATGATGTGCTGGATGGTGGGGAGGTTGAGTTGTTTGCGTTTTACCCGCCATACCGAGCCGAGGAACACCGCCTTCACCAGTTTGAGATATTCCGCCTTGGTCAGACCGAGTGGTGCGTCACCAAGATCAGCACACAGGGCATCAACCACCAGATTCCATCCATCCGATGGTACATCGGGATCGAATGCGATGCGTTCGCTGAACTCCTTGGCGTTCAAACGTTCCTGTTCAGCTTTCCATTTCTGCCATGCTGATGTCAGGTAGTCCCGCCCGGTGAACACGCCAAATTCTCCGGTCCATAAAAATAGTTCATTGAAAACATCGCGGTCGGCTGCTTCCGAACCACCCATGGTGATCTGGCGATCAAGGGTGTATTTCACAGAATGCTTTTTGCAATATGCACGAACAAACTCGATGTGATTTTTGGGAATTACGCCAAGGCCGATTTTGACCTTCATGTTCTGGCAAAGTTGTTCAATGGTTGGCCGACGCAGTTTGGTATGGGCGGTTAGAACCATCGCCATGTGATCCACGAGGTCCAATTCGGTTCCGTCCCACTGCTTGGCCGCCGCGATGAATGAATCGATGCGTGCGGAATCGGTGATGGTGGTTCCAGACTGCAAATCCAGCCATTCTCCTAAAAGTTTTATGAAATCAGACATGTGCAAGTTCCTTTCTTTTTGCTCCCGCCTTCATGCGAATAGCGGATATGTTGCTTATTTGTTCCTTTAATTGTCGTGGTTGAGCGGTCGCCCAGGCGTATCGAACGATGTCCTCAACCTCCTGCCTGCTTCCGTGGCCGACCGATGCGACCCCATGTTCCATGATGATGGCTGCCGCCACCGACCAGTCCAAAACATCAGCCTTGGACAGTTCGGCCAATCGGATGGCCGCCGACAGGATGGTGTTGTGACGCTGGCCAGAAACCGCCGATGCGATTCGGCTGATCTCCCCCTTCACCGCAGCCTCGACATATCCGCTTGGAATATTGCTGATAGTCAGGGGAACGGTCGGCATGGCCGGTTTTGCTGGTGCAGGCGGGCAGACCGATATCCAGTCTTCCGCAGTAAGAATGGTGCCAGGAAGATGGACGAACACATTCTTCGTGGCCGAGGAATATCGGGCCGGTTGATACAGCAGTGCGTACATGGTGAGTTTGCTGCGATCTATCGCCACTCCCAGGCTGGCCTGCAATTGCAGGCAAACCCGTCGATAATCTGTGTGGCTGCTGATCGGTGACGCCAGCGGCAGGATGATGCGGAATCGGTCTGCCGGTGGGGCATGACCGGCAGAGCTATAGACCACCGCCTCCAACCCAATGGTACGGAGACCATCAATCGCCTTGGCAAGTTCGTTCGGCTTTCCTACTTCGCAATCCAGCCACACGAACTCGGTTTCTGTGGCATTGGCCTTCAACCGGCGGCCATCACCAGTGAAGGTGCAGGCGGTCAATCCGTATGCCTGATCCTTGCACTCATCCTTGTTCGCCCCTTGGATGTCCGCCTGGGACATATCCTGGAGCGAGGAGACAAATCCGGCCCAATCATCCTCAATGACGCTCGGGTAGTTTTGCTCCTTGTTTCTTCCAATAGTATATTTCATTCGTTACCTCACAAAAAAGCCCCCAGCGGGTTCCAGTCGCTGGGGGCGGTGCCGAGAGGTAATGTGGCACGAAAATGCTAAATCGGATTACTCCAACAAACTATTACGCAACAAAACCTCTCACGCCTATTTTGGAACCAGCGTTATAATTATTTATACTATACAATACTTGACTATTCAATATTTATTTTGTATAATTTAATATATCTATTTATATTCTTCGCATCTACGTCGCTTTGTTTGGTCTGTATTTGCCTTTTGGCGGCTACGTTTTCCGCAGCGGAAAACCTCTCTCGGTCGGTTGGCCGTATTTGAGGCACCTGTTATGGTCCCCACCGTTATAGGGAGGGAGAGTCATGGGAAAGTCGGGATTGCCCTTCGAACTAACGATCTGCGGCCTGGACGAACTGGCTGACGAGTTGGAATCGCTTCGCCCGTCACACGTCATCTCGATACTCGACCCTGGCGATGACCAAGACGATCCATTGGTGTTCGATGAAACGATCAGGGTTCTGAGTCTGCGATTCTTCGATCTGCACGCCATGGGTGGGGTGGTCGGCACGATGTTGTCGGCGAGGGATCGGGCTGAATACCCCTGTGCCGAACACGCACACGCCATCCTGGAATTCGGGCGGAACATCCCAAGCGGCAGCAAGGTACTCATTCATTGTTGGGCAGGGGTCAGTAGGTCAACCGCAGCAGCGTTCGTACTGGCCTGTCTTCACCTGTCCCCAGATCAAGCCATGGACCTGATCCTCGGTCTTCGTCCAGGTGCCATGCCCAATCGCCTGATTGTCCGATTCGCGGACAAGATTCTTGGCTTCGAAGGACGGATGGTTGCTGCGATTGACGGTCATAAGCAGGGGGTTGATCGCCGGTCAATCAGATCGAGCAGACGCTGAGCATCATGTAGAGCACCTCGGAGCAGGTCAAGGACGGCCATCACCTCAAATCTAATAAGGTTCTCATTATTAACCGGCGGCAATCGTCTCGGAGCAACAGAAACGGCATCTTGTGGAGAAATCGTAAAGTCATTTAATCGCATATTTTACCCCGCATATATTGATAATATGTATTTATGTTGTTATATTGTAACAAGCACATATGGCAGGTTGATTGGAGGGCATTATGCGTTCGCAAGTCATGCTGCTATCAGTCTGCTTGCTGTTAACTGCGACATTTGCCACGAACGCTCAGGAAGGCGTCTTCTATTCGACGGACAAGGGGGCCGCCGGTGTGGTTAAGGCCGCTCCCCCGCCGATCTATCCACGCGATCCGGGCCTGCCCAATTATTACTCCCTCGGCTCGAAGCCATCGCCGCCGCCCATCACATACGACGAGATCAACACCCCAGGATACTGGCATCAGGAAAGGGCAGCAGTACTTGGCAAGGACAAGAACGGCATGACCTTGCATGATCGCGGCGAATACTGCTCAGCCCAAGAGGCCAAGATCAGCCGTTTTGCCGAGATTTCCATGCAATGGTTAAGCGATCACGATTTGTGGCTCGCACCATCGGTCGGCTTCATCCCGCACGGTATTGCGATGTCGGAGTCGCGTGATATCTTAACCTATGCACAAGTCGCATTTCGTGACCTTAGGTATATCAAGCACGATGGTGCGATAATTCAGCACTGCGATGAAGTTGCTGCGTTTGCGATCATGCGAATGCAAAAATTATTGGCAAAATTCCCGGAAGACCCTGGCTGGATCGAACGGAGCAGGGAGTGAAGAGCATGTGCGTTATTAATTGCGAAAATTATTACTACAACTATACATTAAGTGAGATTTTGTTATCATAACTGTAGAAATCAGGCACAATGCGTCAGCATGGTATATTGCAATTACATCGCCATGTTGAGGCCCGGCGGCACATCTCGATGAGTTTGTCATTTGACAAACCGCTCCTTTTACAGCGAGGCATTGGCATGCCAGTCAGAAAATATGAAGACAAAATTGTCGGATTTATTGATGTTGTTGGGTTCAAAAATATTATAGATAAGTCGTGTTCTGAAGGTGATCCTGATTTAATTGTGAGGTTGATATCGCAACTTGGGTCGGCCAAAGATGAATCTATGTTTAGCAGGGATGGCGGAGGCGTTTGTCCACAAAGCAATCGTATTGCTTTTGATTTAAATTTTAAAATAACGCAGCTATCCGATTCTGTTGTTATTTCATGCGAAATTTCGCCGGCCGGTGTAGTCAATATGCTGCACTTTTGCCGGATGGTATTTGGGCGATTGCTGCTTAGAGAAAGAGTGCTATGTCGAGGATTCATCACGATGGGAAAGGTATATCATCATGGTAATTATATTTTTGGGCCTGCATATCAGGACGCGGTGACTGGAGAAAAGCACTCTGCCGCCATCAACATCAATGGTGAACAAATTGGAATGCCATATATCCAGATTGATCAAGTTGTGATCGATGAAATATCTCGGTACGACGACTCTTGCGTAAAGAGAATGGTAGGCGACTGGATAGACACGCTGAATTGCTCGTCAATCATTTCTCCGGTTGATTTTTTTAAAAAATTAGTTGATTGCTCTTTTTCGGCCGACGATATAAATGAGGCGAAAAAGCAGATTAATTCAATAAAAGATATAGTTCTTAATTTATGCGATTATCATAAGTCTAGAATGCCGACGAATGATAAAGAGGCGTTAAAGGTTTTGTCCATTATGGAATCACTAAGCAATGCACTTCTGCACATCGATAGTGCTGAGAAGTCAATTTACCGATCAAACGGAATTTTTCCTTGCTATCGAAACTAGCCTGCTGATTGTTTTATTTGAACTCAGGCAGATTTTCGTTTCTTTCGAGCCAGAGCATTCGCTCCTTCCAATCCTGGATGATGCAGCCGACCATTTGCCAGAACTCAGCGTCGAGGCTGCGGTGGCGGATATGGTAAAGCTCGTGAACAATCGCTTATCCAGCACCGAGGAAGAAGCCTTGGCGGCGGCAATGGCCTCCACGGCCCTCCCGGTGCAGTCCATGTCGGGGGTAAAGCAGGAAGACTATTGGTGTCGCTCATCCGCATGCGATGGGACATTAAGCGTCAGAGCAAGTGCCCCCCCCCCAACCGTCCGAACTTCCCGAGGGCGGAATTCATCTAATGACGGCTCCTTGGGTGAATTTGGCCGCCAACCCCTCCACGGTCGCACTGCCGATGACCTGATCGTCAGCGATCAGCACATACGACCATGGTTTCCCGCAACTTTCCTTGGCGTGCTGGCTGGCTGCCTTGCACCACTTCACCGCCGCCTGTGCCTTGGCTTGGACGATGGGATCAGAAAGTTCGTTCTTTGCCTTGATTTCACAGATCAGCATCTGCTTCGCGGTTTCCACCACATAGTCCGGCTCATAGGATTCACCCGAGCGATACTCGATCTGAAATTGAGCACGCCCCGGTTTCAACCATTTTTCGACCGAGGCATCGGAATCCACAAGGACTGCAAACCGGCGTTCGGGATCAGAATCGAACTTCTGTACCGGATAGCAGCATTTTTTGAACCCGCCGAACACCTGACGCTTGGTGTCGGACAACGGCATCACCTGCTGTTTGAAATCCTTCACCTGTTGGCCGGGCGTGACATTGAGTAGCTGAGGTTGGAGCAAAACAAATCCACGGGTTACGCGGACCTCGTAATCGTCTTCCCCCAATGGCGTTTCCGAGTAGTGCTGCTTCATCTGGGCAAAAATGAAATCTGCCAATTGGCGGCCATTGCGGAGCAGGACGTTCTCTACCTCGGCGTCGGTGGTCAGGTACGACCGAACCCGATGAACTAACTGACCGGCAAGTTTGTAGAGCAAATCAGCGTGGCTGTCGTAATCCACCTCGTTCCGGTCAATCAGGTGGCGGACGAGATAGTCCTCCATCCGCTCTTCGCGTGGATCATCCACGGTTTTCGCGAGGTAGGTCTTCACTTCAGTCCGCAAGGTTTGGATCACCAAGCCATCGTCCAATGGCCGGTGATTGATGCTCCCCAGTTCGTTGAGGTCAAAGTCTCTGAAATGGAAGGTGACTTGACGCTTCGGGATCACCACGATCTGCGGAATGGACATGGTGCGTTCGGTCACCGTCTCGGTGATAACTGCGACGATCTCTTCCACACGAGGAGCCAAAACAACGCCGTCGAGGGTGCCCTGCATAGGGCGAATCAATTCCCTCACTTCCGCAACGATTTTGGCACGAACCTCTGGCTGGCATAACTCCTCGACGCTGCCAAGCTTCCGTTCAAAACGGCGGATCACCTGGAAGGTCACATCGACGGCACGATGCTCCTCTGCGGATGCCAGAGTGATCTTTGGCTTTGGGACATCGGGTATGCCGGGCAGCAACAAGGCTGTACCGGTAATCATCATCTCGGCCACTGAAGGCGATTCCACCAGCTTAGCCCCCGCAGGTGAGATGTCCCCACCTTCACCAATTTGAAGGACTTTCATTTGGACGATGGAACCGGGTTCCCTGGCCTTCTGGATAATTTCATCAAACCGATCATGGGCGATGACCGTGAGTCGGTCCACGGCGGCGAATTCATCATCACTACCGCGTGAAACACGTTCGCCGTAGGGCAGCCGAAGGCCACGTCCAAGGGTCTGTTCGGTCAGAATATCCGAGGCAGAAGCCCTCAACGGGACGATGGTATAGAGGTTGGTCACATCCCAACCTTCTTTGAGCTTGTTGACATGGATCACGATCTCCGTGCGGCCATCGTGTTCAAGAGCAACAAGACGTTGAACGGCCTCCTCGCTTTCTTCACCGCGTGTGTTGGAATGTACCAGGGCGATGCGATCCTTGAACCGGCCTTTGAAGAACTCCTCCGATTCCACGAATGCCTTGATGTGATTAGCGTGGTCGGTGTCTTGAGCAACCACCAGGATGAAGGGATGGACCTTGCTTCGCCCGCTCACCCGATGATAGCGGTCCAGTTCCACAGCAACATGGTCGTGATGGTGAACAGCATCTTCCAGCTTGATCTTTTCCAGACGGTCCTGCGGAATTCCATTGATGCTGAAATCCTTGCGGGTGGCGACGGCAGGTTCCTTGACGAAACCATCGGCCATCGCCCGTCCAAGGTCGTAATCGTAGATCACATTGCGGAACGGCACAGGATTGGTGCCGACCGTCTTGGGGGTTGCCGTCAATTCCAATCCAAGAATAGGCTTCAGCCCTTCGATGGCTTTGGCACCCGCACTAGCCCGATAACGATGGGCTTCATCCATCACCAGAACCAAGTCCGTCAGCTTTGAAAGGTAATCATAGTAGCTTTCGCCAATGGTTTCCTGAAGCTTCTTCATCTTGGGCCGACCACGTGGCCCTTCTTCCTTGTTGATCTTGTCGATGTTGAAGATGTTGATGTGGACATCCGAACCGAACAAATCGGAGGAACGTCCACCATCCAGTCGGACACCACGACCGCTATCATAATTATCACCAGTGATAATCAGCGGTGGGTTCTGGGCAAACTCGGCTATGCCCTTAAAGACGTACTTCGGGCTTTCAGGGGAAAAGTCACCGATCAGCTTGTTGTAGATGGTGGTGTTCGGTGCCAGCACAAAAAAATGCCGACTTTTCCCAGTGAGATACAGATAGGAAATGAAGGCACCCATCAGGCGGGTTTTGCCGACGCCTGTGGCGATAGCGAAACACAAAGACGGGAACTCCCGCTCAAAATCCTCTACCTGCGGCCATGTTTCTCGAATGACTGCCAAAGTACGATATGGATCCGCACCTTTCTCGATGATCACCTGTTCGAGGATTTGGGCCAGGATGCCCAAGGAATCCGACTGGGGGGCACGGAGCGAAAGCCGCTGGGTAATGGTGCGGAAGATGCGGTTCGTCATGGCCTCACTCCTCCCCGCCGCTAAAGAGGGTGCCCTGAGCCGGTCGTGCTGGCGATTCCTCGGTTGGCGGTGCCGCTATAGGGAGATTGGCGACATTCAGACTGTAATCATCCTTCCCCCATTCGCACTTTCGTAGAACCGTCTGGGGAATCTTATTTACCGTCAGATTAGCGAAGGCTTCCGGCTTGGCATTGAACGCCTTGCAGCAGACCAACAGGCTGCGTTCTTCGCCCACTTCCTCGGAAATCGCTCGAAGCTGATCGTGGGTCAGGCTTTGGGTGGTGACGTAGATGAAGGAACGTTCGGATGACCGGCCATGCATCCAATAAAGCTTTTCACTTGGATCGTAGGTAAACCCCATGAGTTTGCAGACGGCCTCGGCCAACATGGCGGAGTTATAGTCCCGGCTGATGACCCAATTGTCCCAACGATCTTTTTCAAGCAGCGAGGGGGCGAGTCGATAGTAGCGAAATCCGCCGCCACCGCTCCAGCCAACCGCTTCTGTTATGCCACCCCGGTCATTGCCATCGATAATCTTTTTCATGCGTGGGACAATGAGACTTCGGCAATGTTCGCCAAGCTCTACCATGAACCATTGCCGCCCCATTTTATGAGCCACGGCCCCGGTAGTGCCTGATCCTGCGAAGGAATCAAGAACAATATCACCCTTGTTCGTCGCAATTGACAATACCCGCGAAATTAGCCTTTCTGGTTTTGGCGTGTCAAAGGCGTCGCCTCCAAAAAGCATGATGGATTCCTGCTTTGCTTCTTGTGTATGACCAACTTCTTCGTGAGACCAGAACGTCTGAGGAACAACGCCATCTTTAACCTCAGACAAAAATCGTTTTATCTGAGGTATTGAGTTGCCATCTTTTCCCCACCAGATGCGTTTATCTCGATCAAGTTCCCAAAATTTTTCTTCTTCCACTCTCCAATAATTTTTATTTGGCGGCCCGGGTATTAACCGCCCTCCTGGCGTAGTTATTTTGTAAGTCCCCTTGCTGTAATAATTTCTTGCCGATAAGTCTCCAGGTTTCCACCGCCCTCTTGGGTCATTGTCAGGATTCTTATATGCGGCATCCTGTTTTTCAGATCGCGGCATTGGATTTGGCTTCCAAATCTCTGCGTTCTTAGCAAAGATCAATATATAATCATGGTCACCAGAAAAGTGACGAGCGGTCGATTTTGGTGAATAATTTTTTCTCCAAATGACCGAGGCAATAAAGTTGTTTCTGCCGAATATTTCATCACCCAATACCTTTAGGTAGTGAGCTTCATTGTCATCAATCGCAATCCATATTGTTCCGTCAGGAGAAAGAAGGTTTCGCAGTATCTCAAGCCGATCTCTCATCAACGAAAGCCACAGCGAGTGTTCAACTCCATCGTCATAATGCTCAAATGCGGATCCAGTATTATAAGGTGGGTCTATAAATACGCATTTCACTTTGCCGCATAAGTCACCCTCCAGGGCCTTTAAGGCGAGTAGATTGTCACCATGAATTAGTTTATTTTCAAAAACATCATTCGCGGATGATTTTGTGCTTGAGCAATACGATACGTCCGCATCCTCAATTAGTATACGAGGCTCAGGGCGTGGTCGAAGTTCTTTTCCAATCCACAATAGCTCAAGCCGCTGCCTGCTCATCTCAAGTCCTTTTTACAGAAGCTGCTAATTATAATTCCCATCTGATCGTGAAGATAGATGTCATCGACGGCACCAAGTTCAGATTCTCCTGAACTTGATCCAGCATCACTTCAATTTCCGCACGGATTTGGGCACGACGGTCGAAAAACTCGGCCTTCATCTTGTCCCGCCGCCCTTCCAACCCGCTGATCCGACGCTTCTCGGCCAACTTCTCAGCCAAGGGCAGCACAGATGTCCGAAGTGCCTTCTTGGCTTCCCTGATCTCGGATTCGACCGCCTTCACCTCGGCTTCGAACCCACGTTCCAAGTCTTCCGCGAAGGCGTCCAGCTTCTCGGATTCCTCATCCAGCCATTTGGCGTTCTGCTCCTCGGCCTGAGTGATGAGCAACCCGCGTTGATCCGCCTCGCGTTTCGCCAGTGCCTTTTCCGGGACGGCTATCTGCACCGAACCAAGGTTACGAGCGGGAACGCCCATCAGGCGTTCCATGGTTTCAGGGTGAATGTCGCGGCCATCATCAGCGACGACCGACAGAACAAGGTGTTCACGGGTTGCCGCTGGCGTGGTGATACGCAGCTTTGCTACACGCAGCCACCCTGACGATCCCCGCAATGGCTCAACATCAATCAGGCGGCCATTATAGGCGGACAGGTCGAACCGAAGCTGTACTGGTGACCCGTAGGGGCGGCCTTTTGCCCGAGAGACCAATTCAGCGGCGAGGTTGCCTTCGGTCAGCCGGAAAAACTGCCACCCTTGGCGATCCGCGACCGGCCATTCCGTCGTATATGTGAGATCGCTGTGATCAAACCGCCGCCCATCATCTTCGTGGAAATGTGCTTCGGGGAGTTCGCCTCGGGCCACCATCAGCAATGAGCGGTCAAAATCTGAAAGGTGCTGCCTGATCTCACCATCGCGGCTCTTCAACTGCCGAACTACGGCCTCATCCATATTTTCCAGTAGCCGCTTGCGGGTATCCAGCACCTGCTCGCTGATCTGGGCTTGCAGATCGTCTTGGAGTTGGTCGAAGGCGGCGTCAATCTGAGCTTCGGTGCGACCCTTTTGAACGATTTCTAGAATTCGACGCTCAATATCAACGCCGCGTTCAATGGCACCCAGCACCTCGTCGCTGGCACCGAACACACCAGCGAAAAGATTGAACTTTTCACCCAGAAGCTGGAACACTCGCTGTTCCGCCCGGTTCTTGAGGTTCAAAAAGTTGACGACCGTGACATCGATCCGCTGGCCGTACCGATGGCACCTCCCAATTCTTTGCTCTACCCGTTGGGGGTTCCATGGGAGATCAAAATTCACGAGCAAAGAGCAGAATTGCAGGTTGATACCTTCCGCACCCGACTCCGTGGCGATCAGAATCGATTTGCGTTCGCGAAATGCCTCCACCACCGCCGCCTTCATATCAGCGGACTTCGACCCCGATATCGCGTCGGTTCCTTTGTGGCGGGCGATCCAGTCGCGATAGAGGGCTTGGCTGGCCGGGTCGTTGTTCTGACCATTCATCAGAACGATGTCGTCGGCATAGCCGTTGGCCGTGAGAAGGTCGGCCAGATACCGCTGGGTGCGAACGGATTCGGTGAAGATCACAGCCTTCCGTTGCCCACCTTTGAGGACGATCTCATCTAGAACTTTGGGCAGGACATTGACCAGCTTGTCGCCCTTGCTGTTAGCCCCAATCGTCAATGCAAGTTGTCGAAACCCTTCCAACTCAGCGATTTCAGCCATCAACACCTTCGGATCAATAGCGTCGCTATCATCGTCGGCCTGATGGTCGTCATCACTCTGGCCATCCTCGTCAAACTCCTCAGCATCTTCATCCGCGATTTCGTAATCGGAAAGGCATTCGGTGTCAGGACGCTGCTGGCTTTTCAGGCGTGTAATGATTTTCGCCAATGTCTCGGCCACTGCAAAGGTCGATGAACCTAGAATCTTGCGGACAACGAGGGTGACCAGTGCGTTTGTACGACTGCCAAAGGCAATGGTTCCTGTGCGTTGCAGATAAGCAGAAACCTCGTTGTAGAGCCGTACTTCCTGGTCAGCAGGCTCGAACTGAATGGTGAGGGGACACCGCTCTGTATATTTGATGAGACCGGCCTGTTGCACCTGACGGCGAAGCGTCCGTTTGCAGATGCTTTCCAACCGCTTTCGCAGAAACATAAGCCCTGTCTTGTTCGAGCCATTGGCCACATAGGCGGAGCGGAAGGATTTCTCGTCACCGAAGAAATGTTCGTCAATGACGGAAACCAGCCCATAAAGCTCCATCAGAGAGTTCTGCAACGGGGTGGCTGTCAGTAAAACCTTGAAGTAGGGCTTGGTTGCTTCACGGAGCGTCCTCGCACGGATTGACGCTCCCTTCTTGTATACGTTTCGAAGCCGGTGAGCTTCGTCGTAGACCACCAAGTCCCAACGGTTTCGCTTGATCTCATCTGATTTCCGTGCGGCAAACTCATACGAGGTGATAATGATTTTGTTCGATTGATCGAATGGCCGGGTATTTCCTGCCTTCTTTTCGGCGTTATAGCCCTTGGCCTCCAGGATAATCGAGGGCATCGAGAATTTTTCAAGAAGCTCTTGGCTCCACTGTTTCCGCAGTGATGCCGGTACGATCAATATGATCCGCCGTTTCCTTTCTGCCCATCGCTGGGCAATCACCAGTGCGGCTTCAATGGTTTTGCCCAAACCAACTTCGTCGGCAAGCACCACGCCCTTGGACAATGGAGATGCCAATGCGAACAATGCGGCATCAACCTGATGGGGGTTCATATCCACCCTGGCGGTGGACAGCGATTGAGCAAGGGCGTCTTCGCCCAAGCCCTCAAGTGTAACCTTGTGGGCGAAGTATGTGCTTTGCTGGGGTGTTATTGCGTTCAAAACGGCGTCCATGAAAGCATTTAACAGGACTTTTTCCAACCATCTCGAATGAGTTCAGCGAGAATTGCATAGGAAACGAGCTTCGTCCCATAGAAATTGATCGACCACGCACCTACGTCATCTACAAGTTTGTCGAACTCAACACGCTGTTCATTTGAAAGCGATTCCCTTGCTGATTCTCGTGTTATCTTTATTTTGCGAGCCATTGCATTCTCCCCATTACCAAGAAAATTCCAGCCCTCTTTCCAGATTCAGGCTTCGCCACCAGACAAGTCGATGCCGACTGACATTGCAGCGTACCCACTGACGCTTCGGGGAGCAACCGTGAGTCCGTAGTGAAGCCCAAGCCTTCGACGAACGGACTGATGGTGCAGGCACCAGAACTCCTGGTTCCTGCACCACTTCCGGTGCCTGGGACACAGGACTGCACCCGCAGCATAAATAGATATGAAAGCGAGGTGAATTATGGACAAACAATTAAATAACGTAATTTTGTTTCCGGAAACTCAGGAAAATGACCCTGACCACTACGCCAAACCATGTCCAAAATGTGGGGGAGTATTTTACTTCATATCATTAACGAACAAGATCATATGCGAAAATTGCTTTGTAGCTGCTGAGTTTCATGATGATGAGGTCTGAAGCAGAAATCACCCTGGTTGCCGCAATCCAACGTCGGTTGGCGGAACTGTCATCCCGATACCCATCATCGATCATGCTGGCAGTCGATGACGAGGGCCGTGCCTACCTGGACGCTGCCCTGGAGAATCGCCTGGGGGAGGTGCTGTTCACCGATAACGGCGGCGGGGAATTGACTGAGATTCATTGGCAAACGGTCCTGAACCACCTTGGGTTCGTCGCCGTGATCGTATGGTTGAGCGATCCCCGTGACTTGGCATTGGTCAGGAAGGCATGTCGTGAGGTGGAGCATCAACATCAACCATGCACCTGATCGTCGCAATAAAAGCCTTCAACTCAACGCCGTTATAAACATACTCCCCATGAAAATTCCGAATTTCGTTACCAACCCAATCATCATCCATAGCACGCCAGTTTTCACCCACCTCTTCCCATATACGAATCATTTCACGAGCATCAGAAATGAATGGATTTATAGCTTCTCTATTTTCTTTCCGCTTAGCGTTCTTAAAAACGTCGGCCAAACCAACATCAATAGTCCCCGCAAGGGCCTCCAAATTTTCTCGCAGATTAATATCAGATGCATAATGCTTTCTGATCTGAATCTCTGATGTACCCATGTTTGCAGCAAGTTTATACAAATTAAATGGATTCATGTTGTGGATCATCCATTGGCAATATGAATGCCTCATGCTGCCAAGAGTGCGATACCCTCCCCTTCCATCACTCCATAACCCAGCCTTTTGCAGCAGAACCTGAACACCATCATTAATATGGCACGGCTTTAATGGATTAAATTCATTAGAAAAAACATACTCAAGCGGATCATCCGTCTTTCTATGCTCATTCATTTCATTATATGTATGCATTATTTCAGACCGGCAAACTACGGATCGCACCGGCTTTAATTTTGATCTTACATTGCTAATGTGCAATGTTTTCCCCAACTGAACTGGAATAACCGCAAGATCACCCCACTTAAGACTGTGAATTTCTGCAACACGCAACCCGGAATATAGAACGAATTCAAATGCACAAATAACCCTTCGCAATCGCCATTTGTGATATTCGCGTTTCTCAGCATTAATTCTTTTCTGCTGCAAATCGCATATAGCTTTAAATTGTTCCGCTGTGATGGAGGATCGTGGCGAATCCAGACGATCCGTGTAGACAGTTTTTGTCAGACGGTGCTCTGTGCCAAAATGTGTTTTCGAAAATCGCAAAACTTCATTAATGGTCATAGCGTATTGATTAATCGTGTTTCTGTTAGAAACACCGAGCTTTCTTCTCGTCGTTTCCTGAATACGCCCATTTTTTACAAAACTTAGCTTACTAATATTTTTTCCAGGCCCCTCAGTCCAGTATGTTGCAAAATGAGTTTTTGCCTTTCTAATGTCATCATCACTTATATCCTTAATTGCCTTGTCAGCGAATAAAGGGATCAAATACGACCGTATGTGATTAATTTTCTTTCCAAGAGTTTGTGGGTGCCGCAGACGATCACCGTTTGGGGCACGCTCTCCATATTTTTTACGTGCCTTCAATTCCGCCTCAAGCTCTTCAGCTAATTTATTGGCGACAATACGGAAGGTCACATCCTTCCGGGGTTTTCCGCTGCTGATTCTCGTCTGTAACTTAATAAATTCAGCTTGGGCCTTTCTTCGAGCCTCTGCCTCATCAGCGGTACCTGTGGTCAGCCGAACCGGGACTCGCTCCCCTGGCCTCCTGAAAAGGCAGTACCAGCGATCCCCACGCCAATATAATTGCTGAGTTCCCTCTGACACGGGCGTAAAATTGAGCGGGATCGGGTCCCTGTGCTGCACTGTGTCCGTTGATTTTTCAGCGTTTTTCGTGTGTCGCATTTGTGTTTTTGCCACCCAATGGATGACGAATCATACAGGGTGGACTGGCAGGTTTCAACGGCATCACGTCTCAACATTTTGGGTGTTTGACGAATAAATACCGTAAATATGGTAAGAATTGGTTTTTTTGATCTGAACGCTGAAATATTAGGTCACCGGCAAACGACACAACCACCCCAGCGGCGATCCCAAGCCCTCCAGGGCCGACATCGACATGACCCGCGCGGTCAAGGACGCCCTGAACGCCGTGGGGATTCAGCTCCACGACCACGTGGTGGTGGGCCGCAAGGGCCACGCCAGCTTCAAGGCCATGGGGCTGCTGTAAAGACAAAGCCCGGCGAGACGGGCTCGCCGGGCTTTGACGTCAAGCGCCCGAGGATCAGGCCTCCCGCAGCTTGTGCCACAGGCCGTAGGCCCAGCAGGCGGCGCAGAAGCCGGTGGCCAGATCGACGAAGGCGAAGATCAGGATGGCGGTGGCCGGAATGGCGCCGACCTCGGAGCCCATCAGCCACGACACCGCCATGACGGTACCGGCGACGGCGGCGATCTTGTCGGCGAACATCTTGGAGCCGGCATTGACCGGATGCTTCCAGCCCAGCCGGTCGGTGATCGCCGCGAACAGGCGATAGGACAGGCATTTGTGCGGCGAGACGAAGCCCCGCAGCACCCCGCCGAACGCCAGCAGGAACGCCACCCACTGGTACGGCGTGAACAGGTAGAGGACCGCGATGGAAAAGCTCATGGCCGCCTGGAAGCGATAGGCGTTGGAGCAGACCGGAGCGATGTCGAAGCGGAGCATGGGAGCACCCAGGAATAATTCATATTTCACTTATATTAGTGATAACTAATTATATGTCAAGGGGCCCGCTCCCGAACGCCCTCGCCCGTCGCCGCCCTTCCTCCTCCGAGGCACCCTCCGGCACCTGGGCCAGTTCCGCGAAAAGCCTGCGCGTACACTTGCGCGCCCCCCATCGCAGCGGCAGGCGGGGCGGCTTCAGCGGCGAGACCAGCGCCTCGGCCCAGCGCTCGAACAGGCGCAGGCAGGCGGCATAGGCCAGGCTCTCCAGCCCTTGCAGGGCGCAATCGGCCGGAACGTCAAACCCCTCCACGTCGCAGATGGTCCCGGAATCCACCCAGGACGTCATTTCATGCAAGGTGGCGCCGAACCGGGCCGCGCCGTCGTACAGCGCGAAGGCGGCCGGTATCCAGCCGGGATATTCGGGCGGGCCGGGATGGAAATTATAGGCGCCGTATCCCAGACGCTGCAAAACCCCGGCGGGGACGATCTCGGGGAAGACGAAAGCGATCAGCCGCGCCGTTTCCAAGGTATCGGGCAGGTCCCGGACCGTACCGGCGGCCACCACGCGGATGCCCGGCTCGGCGCGGCGCAGCGCCTCGGCCAGGACCGGGCGTTCGGCGTCTCCCGCCAGCAAAAGAATGGTGTCGAGCATGGCCTCGGGGTCCCTGGGTTTCGCCGCCATGCTAACCTGCCTGTGGAATCCGTCAAACAGCGTGTGCCAAGCTTGACGCGCCAAGGCCGCCTCTGCATTCTTCCGCCTTCGGAATTCCTTAAGGCGCGACGCCGATGTTCCTCCTGATCGATAATTACGACAGCTTCACCTACAACCTCTGGCACTATCTCGGCGAGTTGGGAGCCGAGGTGGTGGTGAAGCGCAACGACGCCGTCACCGTCGATCAGGTGCTGGCCATGGCGCCCCAGGGCATCGTCATCTCGCCCGGCCCCTGCGATCCCGACAAGGCGGGCATCTGCCTGGAGCTGATCGAGCGCGCCGCCGGCAAGATTCCGCTGTTCGGCGTCTGCCTGGGCCATCAGGCCATCGGCCAGGCCTTCGGCGGCAAGGTGGTGCGCGCGCCCAAGCCCATGCACGGCAAGGTCGACAGCATCGAGCACGACGGCACCGGCGTGTTCAAGGGCCTGCCCAGCCCATTCCGCGCCACCCGCTACCACTCGCTGGTGGTGGACAAGGAAAGCTTCCCCGATTGCCTGCACGCCTCGGCCTGGACCGCCGACGGGCTGGTGATGGGCCTCGTCCACAAGCAGCTGCCCATCTGGGGCGTCCAGTTCCACCCCGAAAGCATCGAGACCGAGCACGGCCACGCCATGCTGCGCAACTTCATCGACTTCACCAAGACCCGCACCGGACAGGCCGCCTGATGAACACCACCCTCGCCCTGATGAAGGAAATCCTCGGCCGCGTCGCCGCCGGCGCCACCCTGTCCGAGGCTCAGGCCGAGGAGGTGTTCGAGATCATCATGTCGGGCGACGCCACCCCGGCCCAGATCGGCGGATTGCTGATGGGCCTTCGGGTCCGGGGCGAGACGGTCGAGGAGATCACCGGCGCGGCGCGCATCATGCGGGCCAAGGCACTGAAGATCGAGGCCCCGGCCGGCGCCGTGGACATCGTCGGCACCGGCGGCGACGAGGCCGGCACCTACAACATCTCCACCGCCGCCTCCTTCGTGGTGGCCGCCTGCGGCGTGCCGGTGGCCAAGCACGGCAACCGGGCGGTGTCGTCCAAATCGGGCGCGTCCGACGTGCTGACCGCCTTGGGCGTCAACATCGACGCCGATTTCGCCCTGGTGCGCGAAACCCTGTGGGACAACAAGGTCGGCTTCCTGATGGCGCCGCGCCACCACAACGCCATGCGCCACGTGGCCGGCCCGCGCGGCGAGCTGGGCACCCGGACCATCTTCAACCTGCTGGGGCCGCTGGCCAATCCGGCCGGGGCCACGCGCCAGGTGGTGGGCGTGTTCGCCGAACGCTGGGTCGAGCCGCTGGCCCGCGTGCTGGGCCGCCTGGGGGCCGAGCACGCCTGGGTGGTCCACGGCACCGACGGGCTGGACGAGATGACCACCACGGGCCCTACCAAGGTGGCCGAGTACAAGGGCGGCGACGTCCGCCTGTTCACCGTCAAGCCGGAGGAGGTGGGCCTGAAGCGCGCCGCCCCCGCCGATCTGAAGGGCGGCGATGCCGCCGCCAACGCCGCCGCGCTTAAGGCCCTGCTCAAGGGGGAGCAGGGCGCCTACCGCGACATCGTCGTCCTCAACTCGGCCGCCGCCCTGGTGGTGGCCGGCAAGGTCGATTCTCTCAACGACGGCGCCCGCGCCGCGGAACAGGCCATCGATCGGGGCGAGGCCGAAGCCGTACTGGACCGCATGATCGCCATCACCAACCGGACTCCCTGATATCATGAACGCCACCCCCACCGTCCTCGACCGCATCTGCGACGAAAAGCGCCGCCAGGTCGCCGAGCAGAAAAGCCGCCGCCCCATCCAGGAACTGCTGAAGCGCGCCCAGGACCAGGCGCCGCCGCGCGGTTTCGCCGCGTCGCTGGACCGCAAGGTCAAGGAAATGGGCTGGGGCATCATTTCCGAGATCAAGAAGGCCTCGCCCTCGGCAGGCGTGATCCGTCCCGACTTCAAGCCGGAACTGCTGGCCAGGGCCTATCAGCGCGGCGGCGCCGCCTGCCTGTCGGTACTGACCGACCAGAAGTTCTTCCAGGGGTCCGACGCCGACCTGGGCGCGGCGCGCTCGGCCTGCGAGATCCCGGTGCTGCGCAAGGATTTCATGGTCGACCCCTACCAGATCGTCGAGGCCCGGGCGCTGGGCGCCGACTGCATCTTGCTGATCGTCGCCTCGCTGACCGATGCCGAGCTGAGCCAGATGGAGGACATCGCGCTGGGCTACGGCATGGACGTGCTGATCGAGGTTCATAACGAGGCGGAGCTTGAGCGCGCGCTCAAGCTGAAATCGCCGCTGATCGGCATCAACAACCGCGACCTCAAGATCATGAAGACCGACCTCGCCACCACCGAGCGCCTGGTCCCCCTGATCCCCGAGGGCAAGGTGGTCGTCTCGGAAAGCGGCCTGGACGGTCCGGGCGACCTCAAGCGCATGGCCGCCGTGGGGGTCAAGCGCTTCCTGATCGGCGAGGCGCTGATGCGCCGCCCCGACGTGGAGCAGGCGCTGAAGGTGCTGCTGGCCGGCGCGGGCGCGGCGGCCTGATGAGCGGGGACGGGCTCACCCATTTCGACCCGGACGGCAACGCCGTCATGGTCGACGTTTCGGCCAAGGGGCAAACCGCCCGCAAGGCGGTGGCGCGCGGCTCGGTGGTGATGAAGCCCGAGACCCTGGCCCTGATCGCCGGGCGCGGCATGAAGAAGGGCGACGTGCTCTCCGTCGCCCAGCTGGCCGGCATCATGGGGGCCAAGCGCACCCCCGACCTGATCCCGCTCTGCCATCCCCTGGCCCTGTCCTCGGTGGCGGTCGAGCTCAGCCTTGATCCGGAAGGCTCGGCCGTCCATATCGAAGCCACCTGCAAGCTGACCGGCCAGACCGGGGTCGAGATGGAGGCGCTGACCGCCGTCTCGGTGGCGGCGCTGACCGTCTATGACATGTGCAAGGCGGTGGACAAGTCCATGCGCATCGACAACATCCGTCTGATCCACAAGTCGGGCGGCAAGTCCGGCATCTACGAGGCCAAGGAATGATCTCCGTCGAGGTGGCGCGCGAAAATCTGCTGACCGGCATCAAGCCGGTGGGCACCGAGGTGATCTCCCTGGCCCAGGCCACGGGGCGCATCCTGGCCGAGGATCTGGCGGCCCGCGTCTCGCATCCGCCGGTGGCGGTGTCGGCCATGGACGGCTATGCCGTCCGCGCCGCCGATATCGCCCAGGTCCCGCGCAGCCTCGAAATCATCGGCCTGTCGGCCGCCGGGTCGGCCTTCGCCGGGACGGTGGGGGAAGGACAGTGCATCCGCATCTTCACCGGCGCGCCCATGCCCGAGGGCGCCGACGCGGTGGTCATGCAGGAGAACACCCGCAAGGGCGCAAACCGGGTGGAGATCCTCACCTCCGCCCCCGCCGGCCGCCATATCCGCCCGGCGGGACTGGATTTCAAGGCCGGCGACGTGCTGATCCCGGCGGGAACCATCATGGGCGGCCGCACCATCGGCCTGGCGGCAGCCATGAACGTTCCCAACCTGCTGGTGCGCAGGAAGCCCCGCATCGCCATCCTGTCCACCGGCGACGAGATCGTCCTGCCCGGCGACCAGCCGGGCCCCGCCCAGATCGTCGGCTCCAACGGCCCCGGCCTCGCCGCCATGGTCGCGGCGCTGGGGGCCGAGGCCATCCATCTCGGCATCGCCAAGGATACCAGGGAATCCCTCGATTCCATGATCGCGGCGGCGGCCGGCGCCGACATGCTGGTCACCACCGGCGGCGCGTCGGTGGGCGATTACGATCTGGTGCAGGACGCGTTGAAGGACGCCGGGATGAATCTCGGCTTCTACAAGGTGGCCATGCGGCCAGGCAAGCCGCTGATGTTCGGCGACATGAAGGGCGTTCCCGTGCTCGGCCTGCCGGGCAATCCGGTGTCGGCCATGGTCTGCGCCATCATCTTCCTGGAACCGGCCATCCGGGCGCTCACCGGGCGGTCCACCGTCACCCAGGCCATCAACGCCATCCTGGGCCGTGACCTGCCCCCCAACGACGAGCGCATGGAGTTCATGCGCGCCAGCCTGGAACGCACCGACAACGGCCTGGTGATCGCCCTGCCCTTCGAACAGCAGGACAGCGCCGTGATGTCGGGCCTGGCGCGGGCCACCTGCCTCTTGGTGCGCCCTCCCCACGCCCCCACCGCCCAGGTGGGCGAGATGGTCCAGGTCATCCCCCTGCCCCCCACCCTGTAAGGGGGGCGGAGGGAAACAAAACGGAATCATCCGCACAGATTCCCCTTGACCGACCCCAGGAACGCGAATAGAACAAAACCAGATGGTTTGTTCTTTGTTCCCTGAACAGACTCATATTGGGGGAGGTTTCGCGATGCTGACGCGCAAGCAATACGAATTGTTGATGTTCATCGACGAACGGCTTCGCGCCACCGGCATTTCCCCCTCGTTCGACGAAATGAAGGACGCCCTGGACCTGAAGTCCAAGTCGGGCATCCACCGCCTGATCACGGGGCTGGAGGAACGGGGCTTCATCCGTCGCCTCGCCCACCGCGCCCGCGCCCTGGAAGTGGTCCGCCTGCCGGAGAACCGGGCGGACACCGCCCTGCCGCCGCAGGCCAAGGCCTTCGCTCCCAACGTCATCAAGGGCGGCTTCACCGGGCAGCAACTGGCCGGCGCGCCGGTGGCCGGACCGTCGGATTCCGTAAACCTGCCGCTTTACGGCAAGATCGCCGCCGGCACGCCCATCGAGGCGCTGCGCGATCATTCCAACAGCGTCGATATTCCCGCCTCCATGCTGGGCAGCGGCAATCACTACGCGCTGACCGTGGACGGCGATTCCATGATCGAGGCCGGCATCAACGACGGCGACACCGTGGTGATCCGCTCCTGCGACAGCGCCGAGACCGGAACCATCGTCGTCGCCCTGGTGGACGACACCGAGGTGACGCTGAAGCGCCTGCGCCGCAAGGGCAATTCCGTCGCGCTGGAACCCGCCAACCAGGCCTACGAGACCCGCATCCTTCCCCCTGACCGGGTGAAGGTGCAGGGCCGTCTGGTCGGTCTGCTCCGGAGGTACTGAAATGGGAAGCTTCCGTCCGCTTCGCTTCGGCTTCACCGCCGACGGCCACCCCGCCGACGAGACCTGCGCCGAGATGCGCGTCACCTATCTGGGCCGCGTCTCGCGCCGCCAGGCCGAGGCCGACGCCCGGCGCCGCTTCGAGGAATGGTCCCGCCTGGGCACCCTGTCGCGCCTGCGCGGCGCCGATCAGGTGGTGCTGGGATAACGCAGAGCTCTGCCCTGCACCCGCCAGGGACCTGGGTCCCTGGACCCTATTGTCAGAAATCCAAGAGGATCAAAGGGCCGAGGCCCTTTGGGGCGTGGGCAGAGCCCACAAAGTTTCAACCTCACCCCCATCAAAGCAAAGCCCCCCGGACCGCATGATCCGGGGGGCTTCGTCCTGGTGGGGATTACTTGCCCAGCAGCCCCTTGATGGCGCCGCCGGCATCGCCGGGCACCAGGGCCTTGGCCTTGTCGCCGACGCCGCCCAGCAGGTTGCCGAAGCTGGAGGCCGATTTCAGCGCACCGCTGACCAGGGAATCCATCACCTTCTGTGCCACCTGGGCCGAGGAGGCGCCGCCGCCGTCCTTGCCGATGTTGGTCAGCACGATGTCGGCCAGCTTGGCGGTGCCGTCGGCGCCGGGAATGCCGCCCGCCGCCAGCTTGACCTGGCCGCCGGTGATGGCGAGGCGCTCGATGACCAGCTTCTTCTCCTCGTCCTTTCCGGCGGGCTTGGCCGGCTCGGCCTTGGCCCCGCCGCCCTGCTTGGCGGAGAACGCCTTCACGTTCTTCTGAATGGCGTCGATATTGCTGCCGCCGGCGGCCATCTCATAGGCCACGAAGGGCGAGGCCACGGTGATGTCCTTGACCACGACGGGATTCTTGTTGAGCGAGCCGGTGTCGAGCGCCAGCGTGATCTCGCCCAGCTTGATGGCGGGATCGGACGAGAAGCCGGGCGGATTGGCGACGGAAAGCCCCGAGATGGAGCCCTTGCCCTCGGACAGCGAAATCTTGACCGCGCCCACCGACACCTTCACGCCGGTCACCTGGGTGCCGACGTCCTCGATGACCTTCTTGACGATGGTGTCCAGCGACGACAACAGGAACACCGCGGCGCCGACGACCAGCGTCACCAGGATGCCGGCCCCGATCAGAATCTTGCGCATGGATTGCCCCCGAGCTGTGATTGAACAGCGGCCAGTGTGGGCCTGAGCGAAGGGATTGTCGAGGGAGCGCGTTGTCTAATTCGAAGGGATGCGCGAAGGGACCTCGTCCCTTCGCACACCTTTTCCTTCGGCCGTTACATCTGCGCCAGCGTTCCGCGCAGCTTGAAGCGCTGGATCTTGCCGGTGGCGGTCTTGGGCAGCGCCTCGACGAATTCGATCCAGCGGGGGTACTTGTAGGGCGCCAGCTTGGACTTGACGTAGGCCTGGAGCTCCTCCTTGAGGACCTCCGAGCCGGTCTCGCCGGGAGAGAGCACCACGAAGGCCTTGGGCTTGACCAGGCCTTCGTGGTCGGCCTCGCCCACCACGGCGGCTTCCAGCACACGCTCGTGGGAGATCAGGGCGGCTTCGACCTCGAAGGGCGACACCCAGATGCCGCCGACCTTCAGCATGTCGTCGCCGCGCCCGGCGTAGCGGTAATAGCCGTCGTCGTCGACATAGTACTTGTCGCCGGTATGGGTCCATTCGCCACGGAAGGTCTTGAGCGACTTCTCGCGCTGATTCCAGTAGGCGGTGGCCGAGCTGGGACCGCGCACGATCAGCTCGCCCATCTCGCCCTGGGGCACCTCGTGGCCGTCGTCGCCGACGATCTTGAGGTCATAGCCGGGAACCGGCTTGCCCGAGGTGCCGTAACGGACCTCGCCGTGACGGTTGGACAGGAAGATGTGCAGCATCTCGGTGGAGCCCAGGCCGTCCAGGATGGCGGCGCCGAAACGCTCCTCCCAGCGGCGGCCCACATCCTCGGGCAGTGCCTCGCCGGCCGAGACGCAGGCGCGCAGCCGGGTCGAGCCGGTTTCCCGCTTGTACTGCGGGTCGGCCAGGATGGTGCCGTACAAGGTGGGCACGCCGTAGAAGATGGTCGGCTGGTGATCTTTCAGCACCTTCATCACCGATTCGGGCGTGGGACGGTCCTTGAGCAGCACCGAGGTGGCGCCCACGTGCAGCGAGAAGGTCATGCCGTTGCCCAGGCCATAGGCGAAGAACAGCTTGGCCGCCGAATAGGTGACGTCGGCCTCGGTGATGCCCAGAACCTGCTGGCCGTAATGCACGGCGGTGGCCGGCAGGTCGCGCTGCAGGTGGACGGCGCCCTTGGGCGCGCCGGTGGAGCCCGAGGAATAGAGCCAGAAGGCCACGTCGTCGCGGGTGGTCTCGGCGGTCTTCAGCTTGGGCTCGGCCTTGGCCAGAAGGTCGGAGAGCAGCACGTGGCCGTGGGCGTTCTTGCCCGAGATCACCACGTGCTCCAGCATGGGCAGGTCGGGCAGGATGGGCTCGACCTTGTCGAACAGCTCCTCGCTGATCACCAGCACGCGGGCGCGCGAGTCGGATAGCATGTAGCCGTAATCGCCGGTGGTCAGCAGGGTGTTGAGCGGAATGGGCACGATGCCGGCCTTGATCGCGCCCCAGAACACCGCCGGAAAATCGACGGTGTCGAGCATGATCATGGCGATCCGGTTCTCCATGTGGAGCCCCAGGCCCTTCAGCGCATTGCCCGCCCGGTTGACCTTTTCCGCCAGCTGGCCGTAGCTGTGGCTGCCATCGGCATCGATGAAGGCCACCTTGTCGGTACGGCCTTCCTTCAGGTGACGGTCGATGAACCAGGTGGCGGCGTTGTAGTCGCGCGGGATGTCGAGCGCGTGCTCGGACGAGGCGATGGGGGACGTCATGGGGTGTTCTCCTTCCTCCTTAAGCGGGTTGGCGACTGCTTTGCCGGTCAGAGCCCGATATGTCGTTCGAGTATGCTCGAATCGCTTTTCAGTTCATGGGAGCCGCCGTCATAGACCACCTCGCCCTTGACGAGGATGACGTGACGGTCGGCGAGGTCCAAGAGGACCCCCACATTCTTGTCCACCACGATTGTGGCGATGCCCGTTTCCTTGACGGCGCGCACCACCCGCCAGATCTCGCGGCGGATCAGCGGCGCCAGGCCCTCGGTGGCCTCGTCCAGGATCAACAAATCGGGATTGGTCATGAGCGCCCGGCCGATGGACAGCATCTGCTGCTCGCCGCCCGACAGGTGGGTGCCCATGTTGTCCAGGCGCTCGGCCAGACGGGGAAAGGTTTCCAGCACCCGCTCATAGGTCCAGTCGGCACGGCCGCCCAGGCCCTTGCGCGCCGCCATCAGCAGATGCTCGCGCACGGAGAGGTTATGGAACATGCCGCGCCCCTCGGGGACATAGGCGATGCCGTGGCGGATCACCGCCGAAGTCTCCATGCCGGTGACGTCCTTGGCCCGCACCGTCACCTTGCCCTGGCGGGGGGCGACGACGCCCAGCAGGCTTTTCAGCAAGGTGGACTTGCCCATGCCGTTGCGGCCCATCAGCGCCACCGTCTCGCCCACGCCCACGCGGAAATCCACGCCGTGCAGGATATGGCTGGCGCCGTAATAGGTGTGCAGGCCGGTGGCTTCGAGGAAGGTTTCCATCAATACGCCTCCGCCCCATCGCCGAGATAGGCGTCCTGCACCGCCTTGCTGGCGCGGATCTGCTCCAACGGACCGCTTTCCAGCAGGGTACCGTTGACCATCACCGACAGCACCTTGGCGATGGCGAAGACCGCGTCCATGTCGTGCTCGATCAGGATCAGGGTGTAGGTGCGGGCCAGATCCTGCAGCAGATGGACCATGCCCTCGGATTCCTCCTTGCCCATGCCGGCCAGCGGCTCGTCGAGAACCAGGACCTGGGGTGCGGTGGCCAGCACCATGGCGATCTCCAGCTGGCGCTGCTCGCCATAGGACATGGTGCCGGCGATGCGCCCGGCCCGGGACGCCAGCCCGGCCCGTTCCAGCGCCGCGGAGGCTTTTTCCGAAATCTCGCGGTACGAGGCGGCGGGCCGCAAGAAGCGCATGGAGGTGGACAGATGGGACTGCGCCGCCAGACGACAATTCTCGAAGCAGGTGAAGGTGGGGAAGATGTTGGTCTTCTGGTACGACCGCCCGATGCCCAGCCGCGTCACCTTGTGGGCCGGCAGCCGGGTGATGTCCGAGCCCCGGAACATCACGTGGCCGCCCGAGGCCGGCAGATGCCCCGTCAACAGGTTGACGAAGGTGCTCTTGCCCGCCCCGTTGGGGCCGATGATGGCGTGGGCCTCGCGCTCCTTGAAGCCGATGGACACCGAGTTGACGGCAATCAGGCCGCCGAACGCCTTGGTCAGCCCGCGGGTCTCGAACAGGAAGGGAGAGACGCTCATGGCTTGTCCCCCCTGTCCTTGGGCTGACACCATTGCAGCAGCAGCCCGGCCACGCCCTTGGGCAAGGCCAGGACGATGGCGATCACCAGCACGCCCATGGGCAGCAGCCAGTGCTCGGTCATGGCTTCCAGGCCGAAATGGGCCAGTTCCAGGATGAAGGCCCCCAGGATGGGACCGAACAGAGTGCCCATGCCGCCCAGGATGACCATCACCAGCACGTGGCCCGACTGGTGCCAGCCCAGCATGGCGGGATTGACGAAGCCATACTGGGTGGCGGCCAGGAAGCCGGCCAGCCCGGCCAGGGCGCCGGCGATGGCGAAGGCCACCAGCTTGTAGAGCATGGGGTCATAGCCCAGGCCGCGCACCCGTCCCTCGTTGACGCCGATGGCGGCCAGCACCCGCCCGAAGGGCGACGCCAGGACCACCCGCAGCAGCAGGTAGACGGCCACCAGACAGCCCAGCACGACGAAGAAGAAGGCCGGCTTGCTGTCCAGGTTGACCAGGGTGGTGCCAAAGGCCTCGACCGCCGGCTTGACGTAGATGTAGGCCCCGTCCGAGCCGCCGGCCAGCTTCGAATCGTTGAAGAAGTAGTAGCCCATCTGGCCGAAGGCCAGGGTCACCATGATGAAGTAGATGCCCGCCGTGCGGATGGCGAGGAAGCCGATGACCAGCGCGGCCAGCGCCACCGCGCCCATGGCGGCGGGCAGCACCACCCACAGATTGGCGGCCTCGTATTGCGGGCTCATCAGGGCCAGCATGTAGCCGCCCAGGCCGAAGAAGGCGGCATGGCCCAGGCTGACCAGCCCGGCGACGCCCACCAGCAGGTCCAGGCTCATGGCCAGGATGGCCAGGATCATGATGCCGGTCAGCTTCTGCAGCAGGAAATTGTACTTGGGCCCGAAGGCCAGCGGCCCCCAGGCGGGAAACAGCGCCAGGACGGCCAGCAGCACCAGCAGGATCAGGGTGAGACGCTTGGGGGGATTGATCATGAGAACAATCCCCTGGGCTTCCACAGCAGCACCGCCGCCATGACGCCATAGACGGTGAAGCTGGCGAAATCAGGCACGAAGACCTTGCCGAAGGTGTCGGCCAGGCCGATCAGCATGGCGCCGAGAAAGGCGCCCTTGATGGAGCCGACGCCGCCGATCACCACCACCACGAAGCACAGGATCAGCACCGAATCGCCCATGCCCGGCGCCACCGAGGTGATGGGCGTCGAGATGGCCCCGGCCAGCCCGGCCAGGGCGGCGCCGATGGCGAACACCACGCCGAACAGCAGCTTCACGTTGATGCCCAGCGCCGCCACCATGTCGCGGTTGGAGGCCCCGGCCCGCACCCACATGCCGAATCGGGTGCGGGTGATGACCAGATACATGCCCACCGCCAGCACGGCGCATATGCCGGACAGCATCAGACGGTAGACGGGATAGGACAGGGTGTCGGTAAGCTTGATGGACCAGTTGAGAGCGGCGGGCACCGGCACGCCGTGGACGTCGGCGCCCCAGGTCATGCGGGTCGCCTCGTTGAAGATGAGGATCAGGCCATAGGTCAGCAGCACCTGGTCCAGATGGTCGCGGCGGTAAAGCGTCCTGACCAGCAAGGCCTCGATCACATAGCCGATGGCGCCGGCCAGCGGCAGCGACAGCAGCACGGCCGCGGTCAGGCTGCCGGTCACGCCCGCCAGCCAGTAGGCCAGATAGGCGCCCAGCATGTAGAAGGCGCCGTGGGCCAGATTGATGATGCCCATGATCCCGAAGATCAGGGTCAGGCCGCTGGCCACCAGGAACAGCAGCAGCCCGTACTGGACGCCGTTCAGCGCCTGAATCAGGAAAAACCAGAAATCCATCGTGGCTCCAGACCGCACACGTCGAAAGGCGGGGATGCCGCGCCGCCCGCTCTCCACGAAGCCCTCGTCCGCCAGGAGCGAACGAAGCCTCCACCTTCATGGAAAGCCGGCGACGCGCCCCGACGGATCAGCCCATCTTGCAACCGGTGGCGGGATCGGCCAGCGCCTTGTCCGCCACGCCGAGAACCACTTCCTGTCCACCCTTGACCTGGCGCAGGTAGATGTCCTGGACCGGATTGTGGGCCTTGGACAGGGTGAAGGTGCCGCGCGGACTCTTGATCACCGCCTTTTCCATGGCGGCGATCAGGTCCGCCTTGGCCCCGGTGTCGCCCTTGACCGCAGCCATGCCCTGGAACAGCAGTTGGGCGGAATCATAACCCTGCACGGCGTAGACGTCGGCGTCCTTGGAGAACCCCTTGCGGTAGGCGGCGCGGAAGGCGTTGTTCTCGGCGGTGTCCAGCGCGTCGGCGTAGTGCAGCGTGGTCAGCACGCCTTCGGCCGCCGCGCCCTGCTCCTTCAGCACGCCGTCGGTGAGGAAGCCCGGCGCCATCAGCGGAATGGACTTCAAGCCCGCCGCCGCATAATCCTTGACGAACTTCAGAGCCCCGGCCCCGGCGAAGAAGACGAACACGCCGTCGGGCTTCAACGCGGCGATCTCGGTCAGGTTGGCCTGGAACTCGTCTTGCGGGAAGGGAACCAGGATCTGCTTGGCGATCTTGCCGCCGGCCTTGGTGAAGCCCTGCTCGAAGCCGCTCAGGGCTTCCTCGCCCGCCGCGTACTTCCACGACATGGTCACCACATTCTTCATACCCCGCTCCATGGCCACCTTGCCCATGGGATAGGCGGTCTGCCAGTTGGTGAACGAGGTGCGGAAGATGTTGGGTGCGCACAAGGGGCCGGTGGCCGCGCCGGCCCCGGCATTGGCGATCACCGTGATGGTGCCGGTCTCGCGCACCACCTTGACCATGCCCATGGCCACGCCGGAATGGACCGGGCCGACCACGAAGTCGACGTTCTCGCCGGTCACCAGCTTGTTGGTGTTCTCGGGCCCCTTGGCGGGGTTGGACTCGTCGTCGACGGCGATGAACTGGACGTCGCGTCCGCCCAGCTTGCCGCCCCGTTCCTCGAGCGCCATCTTGAAGGCATTGGTGATGGCCTCGCCCAGCCCCGCATAGGTGCCGGAATAGGGCAGCAGGAAGCCGACCTTGACCTTGGCGGTGTTGCCGATGGCGAACCGGGTCGGCACGAAGCCGCTGGCGCCCACGGCGGCCACGGCGCCCGCCTGCAATACCGCGCGACGGGAAATACCCTTCACATCTTCCATGACAGTCCTCCCAGACTTTCAGGCCTGTGGCCCGTTCCGTTGTCTCGTTACGAGGGCCCGGCAGTCCCCGGCCAGCCCCTCCACCACCGCCCCGTTCCTTCCACTGGAACAGACGGTCATCGCATCGGATACGGATCCACTTAAATCGGCATCCTAATGCGCATTTACTTGGAATGCAATCACGCCCCCGGAGCGGAGTTGATCTTGTCTTGCGACCGGTTCACCATTCGCCTGACATCTGGTCAGACCAAGGAGCCCGCTGCCGTGACCGCCCACCTTTTCGAGCTTGCCCTTCCTGCCGTCGCCGTCAAGGGGGAAGCGGCCCTTTATCCGGTACGGCGCGTATTTTGCGTCGGGCGCAACTATGCCGGCCATGCCCGCGAGATGGGCAGCGACCCCAACCGCGAGCCGCCGTTCTATTTCACCAAGCCGGCCGACGCGCTGGTTCCCGGCGGCGGAGCGATCCCCTACCCGCCCGGCACCGCCAACCTTCACCACGAGGTGGAGCTGGTGGTGGCGCTGTCCGCCCCCGTCTACAAATGCACGCCCGACGAGGCCCGCTCGGCGGTGTTCGGCCACGCGGTCGGCCTGGACATGACCCGGCGCGACCTGCAATTCGCCGCCCGCGACAAGGGGCGCCCGTGGTGCCTGGGCAAGGCGTTCGAGTTCTCGGCCCCCATCTCGGCGCTGGTCCGCGCCGACCAGCCCAAACTGGCGGGGCGCATCACCCTGGAAGTCAACGGCCAGCTCCGCCAGAGCGGCGACATCAACGAAATGATCTGGTCGGTGCCCGAGGTGATCGCCCATCTGTCGCAATACTACCATCTGGGGCCGGGGGACCTGATCTTCACCGGAACGCCGGAAGGCGTCGGCCCGGTGGTGCCCGGCGACGTCCTGCGCGGGGTCATCGACGGAGTCGGGGAGCTGGAGGTGACCATCAGCGCCGAGAGCTGACGCTCGGGCACCGCTGAGAGCTGAGGCTCAGGCCTCCGCCGACGGCCGCATGGTGAAGTTGAAGGTGGTGCCCTTCTTGGGTTCGGATTCGACCCAGATGGTGCCGCCGAAGCGATGGACAATGCGCCGGCACAGGGCCAGGCCGATGCCGGTTCCCCCGGGGAAGCGCGTCGGCTCCAGCCGCTGGAAGATGATGAAGATCTTCTCGAAATAGGCGGGTTCGATGCCGATGCCGTTGTCGCGGACCGAGATGCGCCACAGGCCCTTGGGCTCCTGCGTGGCGGTGATCTCGATCTGCGGCGGGGCGTCGGGCTGGCGATAGGTGAGCGCGTTTTCCAGCAGGTTCTGGAACAGGCTTTCCGCCTGCCGCGCCTCGGCCAGCACCACCGGCAGCGTGTCCATCTTGATGGTGGCGCCCGATTCCTGCAGGTCCGGACCGAGATTGGTCATAACCGATTTCACCACCGCGTTCAGATCGACCGGCATCAGTTCCGGCGGCGAGCGCGAGACCCGGGCATAGTCGAGCAGATCGGGAATCATCGACGACATGTGCTTGGCGCCGCCGACGATATAGCCGATGAACTCGTCGGCATCCTTGTCCAGGCGCCCCTCGTAGCGCCGCGCCAGCAATTGCGCGTAACTGGCGATATTGCGCAGCGGAGTCTGCAGGTCGTGGGACGCCACGTAGGCGAACTGTTCCAGATCGGCGTTGGAGCGGGCCAGTTCCTCGGTGCGGCGTTCCAGCGCCCGCCAGGTGCGCAGCATGCCGATGCCGCCCAGCGTGGTGACGATGATGAAGGCCCCGGCCAGGACGATGACCTTGACGCCTTCCTTGCGCCATTCGCCCAGATAATCCTCGGTCGCCATGCCGACCAGGGTGATCAGCGGGTAATTGGCGATGGGCTGGTACGAGAAGGTGCGCCGGATGTTGTCGGCGCCCGCCACCGCCTCGTAGGTTCCGCCCTGGGGATTGGCGGTGATACGGGCGCGGAACGTCTGCGACACCGTCGTCTGCCCCACGTAGCCGGCATGGGGGAAACGGGCGAGCAGGTCGAAATTGCGGGAGGCGTCGCCGCGCATCACCACGGTGCCCTGCGGACCGACTTCCAGGTCGTTGAACTTCTGCTCGAACCACGCGATGGTCACCGGCGCGAAGACGATTCCGCCGAAGCTGCCGTCGGCCAGGGTCAGCCGGCGGGCGAAGATCAGCACCCATTTGTTGCTGATCCGCCCCAGAATTGGCGGCGAGATGGCCAGCCCGGCCTCGGGATTGTCGCGATGCACGGTGAAGTATTGGCGGTCGGACGTATTGATTCCGGACTGTGCCCCATCCGAGCTGGCGATGACGTCGCCGGCCTTGTCGGCAAGACGCAGGCTGTCGGTCATCTTCAGGCGGCCCTGGATACGCCCGAGAAACGCCTTCATCTCCGGCCCGCGAATCGAGCCGCCGGCGGCGTGAAGCCGCGAGACCTCGTCGCTGATGGCGCGCAGGCCCAGGTCGATCTGATCGATTTCGCCGGCGATGCTTTGCGCCACCAGCCGGTTCGTGTTGCGGGTGGTGACGGCCGCCCTGTCCTGGTACTGGCGGTAGCTGGCATCCAGCGACATCCAGGCCAGGCCGAGCACGGATGCATTGACGAACAACAGCAACGCGACTAACCGCCAGCGCGATGCCTTGAATTTGTTGAAGTCCGCCTTCACCCCACCACCCTCCGTCCCTCTCCCCAGAGAGACAACAGCGTACGGAGATTACCTTACTCCATGCCACGGGCGCTTGCCCAGATGTTCCAATATCTTTTTAGCGAGAATTATTCCCTTGACGCCGCTTGTGGTCTCTACACAGCCCTCCGGACTACCTGCCATCTAAGTAATCATCCGATCCCATCCTGGCTCGATTGCAAAAATCATTTGATGCCATGGGACCCCGACGATAATGATGGCGAGGGTGAGGGACCAGTAAACGGGCAGCGGACTAACCTTCGATGGCAATACCAACCAAAGACGATCTGGATGCGGCGCCGGAGGCCCTGCTCGAAGGTGCCTATTGCGCCAAGGTCGAGGACTTCTTCTCGCCCGGATCGCGCGATCTCATCGGGCGTTTTCTGACCAATTTCACCGAATCCCTGGTCATCACGCCGACCGAGCTGGTGTTTTCGGCCAAGTACCAGAAGCGCCTGAACGATGCCGGCCGCACCATGATGAACGCGGTCGACAAGATCGCCACCCTGCAGGCCAAGTTGAAGGGCGAAAGCGCGGCGGCGCGCCTTCGCGACCTCAACACCCTGATCAGCGCCGGCATGAAGAAGGTGTGGGATGACGAAAAGGACAAGCCGCCGCCCGCCATCACCCCGGAAAGCTTCTCCAGTTATTGCGCCGGACTGAAGGGCACCCCCGCCGAAAAGGATTACGCGGCCAACCGCGCCCTGACCGAGTTCTTATTCTCGCACAAGGTGTGGAAGGACAAGGTCACGGTCCTGGTGAAGATGCTGGAGCTCACCGCGGGCAAGGATGAAAGCCGCTACGTCGAGCAGATCCTGTCCGAATGCCTGAAGAGCGACCCGGCGCTGGACCAGATGCTGGGCCTGTGCGAAACCCTGGAAGAACGCTGCAACGACCTGGCCGATCTGTGGAAGGGCGAGTGGAAGCAGCGCGATACCGCGCACGCCGCCATGCCCGCCATCGCCCGCATGATCACCGAAGGTTCGGCGCCCAATTGCAAGGCGTCGGTAGAATACTCCCTGCTGCGCACCCTGGCCAACAAGATGCCGCTGCGCTCGGCCGAGCCGGAAATCGAGATTTCCGCCCTGTTCGACCTGTTCAAGCGCATGTGGACCGGCAGCACCCTGATCGGTGGGGCCAAGGCGCTGACCTCGCTGGAGCGGCGCCAGGCCCGCCACCTCAACAAGGAAGGCGTCACCGACCTGCTGCGCGAACGCAAGGTGGTGGCCGACCGCTACGCCTTCCTGATGCAGCTGACCGCCGTGGCGGTGGGCCAGGGCAACCGGGCCACGCTCAAGACCTTCATCGAGCACTATTTCGGCGACAAGGACTTCGTGCCGCGCGTGGTTTCAGGCCAGGAACCCCCGGTCCCCAAGCTGCAGACCCTGGCCGGCATCCATCGCGCCATCAAGGCGTCGTGGCTGCCCGAAGGCGACAAGCAGGCCTTCATGGCCCAGGTCGAGGCGGCGCAGGCCCAGTTGCTGAAGAACGCGCGGCTGTTCGAGCAGATCGACAAGAAGGGGGGCGGACCGGCCCAGAAGGTGCTGACCCTTCTAGACCTCTGCCGCAAGGGAACCTTCATCGACGGCGTCAACATGGACGCCGTGCGCCAGACCCTGAACACCTATCTCCGCGACGCCGGCTTCCTCACCGACTACCTGGGCACCGCCAGCGGCGAGGAGAAGGAACGCAAGATGATGCTGCTCAGCAAGACCCTGGCCAGCATCGGCATCACCATCTGATCCTAAGGTCAGGCTCCCCTGACCGCCTTGGCCAGGGCCTTGAACGGCAGCAGAACGCAGTCGTGGCGGCTTTTGTGCGGACGCACCGGCAGAAAGGCCGCCAGGGCGGGAAAGGCGGGCTCGGCCCCCTTCTTCAGCATGCCCGCCACCTGATCGGCCAGCCTTGCGGCGGCTTGCGCGTCCAGGCCCACCGCCTGCTCCGCCGCCAACGTCGAGGCGGCCCGGCACAGCACGCAGCCCTTGACCCTGTGGCCGAAGGCCGTGACGCGGCCCTCCTCCAGCCTGATGTCCAGGCTGACCCGGTCGCCGCACAGGGGATTGTCCTGGGTGGCGCTGGCGTCGGGATGGTCCAGCGCGACCGGCTCCCTGGCGGCCAGATCCTTGATGGCGGCGCCGTAAAGTTCGTCGTTCATCGCAGCACCTTCACCGCTTCGCCCAAGGCCTTCAGCAGGGCATCCACGTCCGCCCGGTCGGAATAGGCGGCCAGCGAGGCGCGCAGCGTCCCCTCCTCCAGCCCCAGGGCGCTCATCAGCGGCCGGGCGCAATGGGCGCCGCCGCGCACCGCCACGCCGCGCTCGGCCAGCAGATGGGCAAGGTCGTGGGGATGGCAGCCCGCCACCGTGAACGACACCACCGGCACCCGGGCCTCCAGGCCCGTCGGCCCGACGATGCGCACGCCCTCCATGCCGCGCAGGCCGTCGAGCAGATGCCAGGTCAGCGACGCTTCCTGCTGGCGCACCGCCTGCCAGTCCAGCCCGCCCATCCAGTCGAGCGCGGCGGCCAGCCCCACCGCCTGGGCCACCGGCGGCGTGCCCGCCTCGAAGCGGTGCGGCGGATCGGCCAGGGTGAAGCCGTCGTCCTCCACCGTGCCGACCATGCCGCCGCCGACCACCAGGGGCGTCATGCCGGCCAGAACCTCGGCGCGGCCCCACAGCACCCCGATGCCGGTGGGGCCATAGGCCTTGTGCCCGGCGAAGGCGTAGAGGTCGGCGCCCAGCGCGCGCGGATCGACCGGGCCGTGCGGCACCATCTGGGCGCCGTCCACCACCAGCAGGGCGCCGACCGCGTGGGCCGCCTCGGCCAGACGGGGAAGGTCGCTGACCGCCCCGGTGACGTTGGAGGCGTGGGTTGCCACCACCACCTTGCAGCGGGGCGTCATCACCGCCCCCAGGCCGTCCAGGTCCAGCCGCCCCTCGGGCGTCACCCCCAGCCAGCGCAGCGCGAATCCCCGCTCCTTGGCCAGTGCCATCCAGGGCAGGCAGGCGGAATGATGCTCGAGACGGCTGACCACCACCTCGTCGCCCGGCCCCAGATTCCGCCCCAGCCCCCAGGCGGCCATGTTCAGCGCCAGGGTGCAGCCGCCGGTGAACACCACCTCCTCAGGCGGCGCGTTGAGGAAGCGCCCCACCGAATCCCGCGCCCCGTCATAGGCCTCGTCGGCGCGGCGCGCCATCTCGTGCAGGCCGCGGCGCACGTTGGAGCGCGCCGTGCGGTTCAGGTGGGCGATGGTCTCCGACACCATGCCGGGAATCTGCGCCATGGCGGCGCTGTCCAGGTAATGAAATCCCGGCCGCCCCAAAGCGGGAAACGCCTCGCGAATGGACTTGATCATTCCTCTCCTCCCAAGGCCCGCAATGATTCGGGCGTGTCCACGTCGATCAGGATTCCGTCGTCTTCCATGGCGATCTCGGCCACCGCCTGGGCATGCTGGGCGATCAGCCCCCTGGCGCCCTTGTCGCCGGTCAATTCCCCCATGGCGGCGAAGAAGCGCCGCGCCAGCAGCACCGGGTTGCCCCGCTGCCCCGCGAACACCGGCACGCAGATGCCTTCGGGACGGAAGGCGGCGGCCAGGGCCCGCACATGGGCCCCCGTCACCCTCGGCATGTCGGCCAGCAGCACCATGACGCCCGCCACGTTCCCGGGCAGCGCCGCGACGCCTTCGGCCAGGGACGACGCCATGCCCCTGGACGGGTCGGCGTTGACCACCCGGATGACGCCTTCGGGCAGGTCGGGCTGGGGCTCCGGCCCGGTGACCACCAGAACCGGCGACAGGCCGCCTTCCAAAGCCGCCGCGACGGCGCGCTCCAGCATGGAACGGCCTTCGACGCGCAGCAGGCGCTTGTCGCGGCCCATGCGGCTGGCCCTTCCCGCCGCCAGCACCAGCCCGGCCAGCACCGGCGGCGTCACGAACCACATCCGTGGTTGAGCGCGCGCCGCGCCAGGACGGGAATCAGCGCCGCCCGGTACTCGGCGCTGGCATGCAGGTCGCGGTTCAACTCGTCGGGCGGAACGCTCAACCCCTCCAGGGCGGCGGCGGAAAAGTCCCCGGCCAGGGCCATCTCGAATTCCTCGAGGCGGAACGGACAGGACGCCGCCCCGGTCACCGCCACCCGCACGCCCGCCTCGGTCTCGGCGACGAAGACGCCCACCACCGGATAGCCCGAGGCCGGATTGCGCACCTTGGCATAGCCGGCGCGGCGCGGCAGAAGATAGCGCACGGCGACGATCAGTTCTCCCGGCTCCAGGGCCGTCTCGAACATGCCGAGGAAGAAATCGTCGGCATTGATGACCCGGCGGTCGGTCAGGATCTCGGCCCCCAGGCCCAGAACGCCCGCCGCGTGGTCGCTGGCCGGATCGGCATTGGCCAGCGCGCCGCCCAACGTGCCCATGTTGCGGACCTGCAGGTCGCCGATGGAGCCGGCCAGTTCGGCCAGGGCGGGAATGGCCGACAGCGCCGCCATCCCGGCATGGGTCACCGCCGCCCCCACCACCAGCCGCCCGTCCTCGATCCGCGTGCCGCTCAACTCCCCGAGGCGGACGACGTCGATCAGGGCCGAGGGCTGGGCCAGACGCAGCTTCAAGGCCGCCAGCAGGCTCTGCCCCCCGGCGAGATAGCGCCGCTCCTCGCCGTCATGGGCCGCCACCGCCTCGGCGACGCTTTGAGGGCGGAGATAGTCGAAGGGAAACATCAGCCCTTCTCCCGCAATGTCTGGGCGATGGCCTCGACGATGGGACGATAGCCGGTGCAGCGGCACAGATTGCCGTCGAGGCCATGGCGGATAGCGGCCTCGTCGGGGCCATCCAGATGGGCGACGAGGTCCAGGCCGCTCATCACCATGCCCGGCGTGCAGAAGCCGCATTGCAGCGCGTGGCGGTCGCGGAAAGCGGCCTGCAGCGGATGCAGGCTTTCGCCATCCGCCACGCCTTCGATGGTCAGCACGCTGCGTCCGTCGGCCTGGGCGGCCAGCACCAGACAGGATTTGACGGCGCGGCCGTCCAGATGGACGGTGCAGGCGCCGCACTGGCCGGTGTCGCAGCCCACATGGGTGCCGGTCAGCCCGAACGTCTCGCGCAGCAGGGTGACCAGCAGGGTGCGGGGCTCGACCTCGGCCTCCACCATTTCGCCGTTCAGTGAGAACGCCACGCGCATGGCCCGGCTCCTTTGATTTGCGCTCACGACGACGCTATCATCGGCATCGCTTCAAGGAAACCGGTCCCGATGCCCATAGCCGTTAAATCATGCCTCGACGTGGTGTTCTGGATCTCCGACCAGGCGCTGAACGATCGCGAATACATCCAGCCGCAAAAGCTGCACCGCCTGCTCTACCTGTCCCAGGCCTATTTCGCCGTGGCCTATCACGGCCGCAAGCTGATGCCCGCCACCTTCGTCACCGACGCCTTCGGCCCCATCGAGCCCACGGTGTTCCACGCCTTCGCCTTCGGGCGGCCGACCATGATCGAGGGCAACATGCTGTCCGAGCAGGTCAGCCATTTCCTCGACGGCATCTGGCGCCGCTACGGCCCCTACACCGCCGACCAGCTGACCAAGAAGATCGTCGAGCATGCCCCCGTCGCCCTGGCCATGGCCAAGGGCATCAACGAGGAAATCCCCTTCGCCGACATGGTGAAGTACTATTCCGAGGAGGCGGCCGCCCGCAACAAGCCGGCCTCTTCCGTCGATCCCATCGACCAGGTGCTCAAACCGCGCATGATGCGCTCGCAATCGGGCAAGCCGGTCACCGTCGCCGCCTGGAAGCCCAAGGCCATCGTTCCGAAGAAGGACGAATGATGCGCCGCCGCGACGTTCTGGCCGGCGGTCTGGCCCTGGGGCTGGCCGCCTGCGCCTCGGAACCCTCACGCGTCGCCCGACCGCCACGGCCCAAGGCCACGCCCGGTCTGGTGGACGAGCCCGCCTTGGCGGGCTTAAACGCCGTCATCGACCTGCATCACGCCAACACCGTCAAAAGCTTCGCCGCCGCCCGCGATGGCAGCGGCGTGCTGGCGGTGATCCACAAGGCCAGCGAGGGCGACTGGCAGGACCCCCGCTACGAGGAGCGCCGGGCCGCCGCCCTGGCCGCCGACCTGCTGTGGGGCGCCTATCATTTCGGCACAAGGCAGCATTCGGGCCGCGTCCAGGCCCGCATGTTCCTGGCCGCCGCCCGCCCAGATCCCTCCACGCTTCTGGTGCTCGACCTGGAGGCCAACCTGCGGGCGCCGGGCAATGCCATGCGCCTCGACGCCGCCGAGGACTTCGTGCGCGAGATCGCCGAGACCACCGGGCGGCTGCCCCTGCTCTACACCCATCCCGCCTGGGCCGACGGCGAAATCATGTCGGGCCAGAGCTTAGGCGGCGCCGTCGAGCCGGGCTCGATCCTGGCCGCCTGCGACCTGTGGCTGGCCGATTACCGCTACGAGCCGGAACTGCCCCGCGCCTGGGGGGCCAAGGGTTGGCGGCTGTGGCAATACGCCGGCGACGACGCCGTCACCGGCGGGCCGTTCCGCGACCGCAGCCGTTCGGTCCGCGGCGTGGAGCGCTGCGACCGCTCGGTGTTCGCCGGCGGCCGCGACGATCTGGCCGCCTATTGGACCGGACTGCCCGTCCGGGCCGGCACCACCAGCTGAGTCTCCAGGGTCTGCACCGGCTGACCGTCCGCGTCCAGGGTCTCGACCCGCAGACGGGCCAGCCCCATTCCGGGCTTGGAGCGCATCTCGCGGGTCTCCACCACCTCGATGCGCAAACGCAGCACGTCGCCGGGCCGGACGGGGCGGTGCCACTTCAGGTACTCCAGCCCGCTGCCGATGATGCCGAGCGGCAGGTCCAGCTCGCTGGTCACCATCAGGCGCATGGTGGCCGCCGCCGTGTGCCAGCCCGACGCCGCCAGCCCGGCGAAGAACGAATCCTTGGCCGTCTCCTCGTCCAGGTGGAAATGCTGCGGGTCCCAGGCGGCGGCGAAGCCCTTGATGTCGGCCGCCGTCACCTCGTAGGACGGCGACGAGAACACCCGGCCGGGCGTGAGGTCCTCGAGATAATGGGTCATGCCGCCGCTCCTTCCGCCACCGGCCGCGGTCCCACCTTGCGGCCGATCATCAGCGACATGGCCGCCGCCACCAGGCAGGCCAGTCCCGACAACACGAAGGCCAGCCAGTAATCGCCCAGGTCGGTGCGGATCACGCCGGCGGCGAAGGCGGCGGTGGCCGCGCCCAACTGGTGGGCGGCGAAGATCCAGCCGAACATCACGCCGGCCTTTTCCCGGCCGAAGGCCTGGGTGGTCAGCTTGACGGTGGGCGGAACCGTGGCGATCCAGTCCAGGCCGTAGAACACCGCGAACAGCCACAGGCCGAACACGTCGGGGCCGAAGGCGAGGTCGAGGAAGATCAGCGACAATCCGCGCAGCCCGTAATACCAGAACAGCAGCTTGCGCGAATCCCAGCGGTCGGACAGCCAGCCCGACGCGGTGGTGCCGAGGATGTCGAAGATTCCCATGGCGGCCAGCAGGCCGGCGGCCTTGACCTCGGGGATGCCGTGGTCGAAGCAGGCCGAGATCAGGTGGGTGCCGATCAGACCGTTGGTGGACAGGCCGCAGACGAAGAAGGTACCGGCCAGCAGCCAGAAATCGCGCGACTTCATGCCGTCTTTCAGCGCCATCACTGCCGCCACTGCCGGATTTCCGGCGCGGACCACAGGCGGCGGCGCCTCGGTGGCGCCCACCGGCCACAATCCCAGATCGGCCGGGCGGTCGCGCATGAACAGCCAGATGACGGGGGTGAAGACGGCCGCGGCCGCCGCGATCAGCAGCACCGCCTCGCGCCAGCCCCAATGCTCGACCAGCATGGCCATCTGGGGCAGGAAGATCAGCTGGCCGGTGGCGGTGGCCGCCGACAGCAGGCCCATCACCGTGCCGCGATGGGCGTCGAACCAGCGGGTGACCACCGTGGCGCCCAGCACCAGGGCGATGGTGCCCGAGCCGCCGCCCACCACGATGCCCCACAGCAGCACCATGTGCCACGGCGTGCGCATCAAGGTGGTGGCCGCCACCCCCAGCGCCAGGACGGCCAGCGCCAGGGCCATGGTGCGGCGCACGCCGATACGGTCCATCACGGCGGCCGCGAAGGGCGCCATCAGGCCGTAGAGCACCAGGTTGACCGACACCGCGAAGGAGATGGTGGCGCGGCTCCAGCCGAATTCGGCCTCGACCGGCACCATCATCACGCCGGGCGCCGAGCGGATGCCCGCCGCCACCAGCAGGGTGACGAAGGTCAGCCCGGCGGCGATCCAGCCATAGTGCAGACGGGGGGAGCGGACCGGCTGGGACATGGTGGGCACTCCGAAAATAAAGGAGGTGGGCCGAAAAAATGAGGTAGACAGGTCTGTATCATTTGACTTGTACAGACAGGTCTGTATCATGTCAACCACAGACAACAGGAACCCCAGCCGACCGATGCCCGAACCCGCCGAAAAGCTTTCCGCCCGCGACCGCATTCTGGCCGCCGCCAACGACCTATTCTACCGCGAAGGCATCCGCGCCATCGGCATCGACACGGTGATCGAGCGGGCCGGCGTCGCCAAGATGAGCCTCTATCGCGCCTTCCCCTCCAAGGACGATCTGGTCGCCGCCTTTCTGGACATGCGCGACCGCATGTACTGGGATTGGTGGGACATGGTACTGGCGCGGACCCCCGACGACCCGCGCCGCCAGTTGCGCGGCCTGTTCGAGGCGGTGGCGCGGCGCACCTCGGACCCGCAATACCGGGGCTGCCCCTTCGTCAACACCTCGGTGGAATTTCCCGATCCCCGCCACCCGGCCCGCGAGGTGCTGGCACGTCATTTCACCGAGCTGCGCCGCCGCCTGACCCTGTTGGCCGAAGGCATCGGCCTGGCCGAGCCCGCCCCCCTGGTCGACCAGCTGATGGTCCTGCTGGAAGGCGCCTATTCCATCTGCGCCACCATGGGCGCCGCCGCTCCGTCCGCCTCGGTGGCCCAGGCCGCCGACATCCTCATCCAAGCCCACCTCTCCCCCAACCTGTCGAGGCCCGCATGAGCACCCAGCCTTTGCTGTTCCAGCCCTTCACCGCCCGAGGGCTTACCGTCCCCAACCGCGTCGCCGTCGCCCCCATGTGCCAGTACTCGGCCGTGGATGGCGTCGCCCAGGACTGGCACCTGATGCATTACGGCGCCCTGGCGGCGTCGGGCCCCGGCATGGTGGTGATCGAGGCCACCGGCGTGACGCCGGAAGGCCGCATCTCGCCCAAATGCCTGGGTCTGTACGACGACGCCACCGAGGCGGCCTTCACCCGGCTGGTGACGGCGATCAAGGGCTTCGGCGGCGGCGGCGCCATCGGCGTGCAGCTGGCCCATGCCGGGCGCAAGGGTGGCTCCGCCCCGCCGTGGGAGGGCGGCAAGTTCTCGCCCGACGGCTGGCAGACCATTTCCGCCTCGGCCATTGCCTTCGACGAGGGCTGGCCGGCGCCCAAGGCGGCGACCAGGGACGATCTCGCCCGGCTGAAGCAGGCCTTCGTGGACGCGGCGAAGCGCGCGTTCAGGGTCGGCTTCGACTTCATCGAGGTCCATTCGGCCCATGGCTACCTGCTGCACCAGTTCCTGTCGCCGCTGTCCAACCAGCGCGACGACGAATACGGCGGTTCCCTGGAAAACCGCATGCGCTTTCCGCTGGAGGTCATCCGGGCGGTGCGCGAGGTCTGGCCCGCCGACAAAGCCCTGGGCCTGCGCATCAGCGCCACCGACTGGGTGGACGGCGGCTGGGACGCCGATCAGGCGGTGATCTACGCCAGGGAATTCAAGGCGGCCGGCATCGACTTCGTCTGCGTCTCGTCGGGCGGGCTGGTGTCCTATGCCAAGATCCCCCTGGGCCCCGGCTACCAGATCGACCTGGCGGCGCGCATCCGCCGCGAGGCGGGAATTCCCACCCGCGCCGTCGGACTGATCGCCACGCCCGAACAGGCCGAAGCCGCCCTGAGGGACGGCACCGCCGACCTGATCGCCATCGGACGCGGTTTCCTCGACAATCCCCGCTGGGTCTGGCACGCCGCCCAGGTGCTGGGGGCCGAGATGAGCTATCCGCCGCAATACCGGGCCGCCGGGGCGCGGGCCTGGCCGGGCATCGCCCTGGCACGCCCCCGTATGGCGGCGGAATAGCCGCTCCACTCCTAAAGGCGTATCGGACATCCGCATATTGTGCCTGAAGATTGGACGGCGATATCCTCGCCGTCCAATTGTTGCAGGACACACCTTTCCTTGGAATGGAATCCCCTCTACGAAGTCGGACACTCCGAACTGGACGCCGAACACCGGAGCCTGTTCGAGGTGCTTGCCACCCTGTCCCAGGGCCCGTGCGAGGTCGAGCTGATCGACGCCCAGATTCAGGCCCTGGAGCATTACGTGCTTGCCCATTTCGACCGCGAGGAACGCCTCATGATCGAAGTCGGCTACCCGTTCCTGACCGAGCACCTCCAGCAGCACGAGGATTTCCGCGCCACGGTGGCCGGTCTGCGGGCCCGCTGGGGACAGGGCGACCCGGCCGCCATCCGCCAGGAGATCATCAAGGAACTGTCCACCTGGCTGTCCTACCACATCATCGACGCCGACCACGGCTACAAGGGCTGGATCACCATGAAAATGGGCCCGTCCAGCGTCGGCTGAACGGGCCCAGTTTGGTCCTGGGGTGGGGGGACAGCCTAGCCCAGAACCTCCTTCATCTTGTCGTGGTCCAGTTCCTTCTCCCACTTGGAGACCACCACCGCGGCCACGCCGTTGCCGACGAAATTGGTCAGCGCGCGGGCCTCGGACATGAAGCGGTCGATGCCCAGGATCAGGGCCAGGCCGGCCACCGGAACCGAGGGAACCACCGCCAGGGTGGCGGCGAGCGTGATGAAGCCGGCGCCGGTGACGCCCGAGGCGCCCTTCGAGGTCAGCATCGCCACGCCGAGCAGGGTGATCTGCTGGGTGAAGGTCAGCTCGATGTCCAGCGCCTGGGCGACGAACAGGGCCGCCATGGTCAGGTAGATGTTGGTGCCGTCCAGGTTGAAGGAATAGCCCGAGGGAACCACCAGGCCGACCACCGACTTGGAGCAGCCCATGGCTTCCAGCTTGTTCATCAGCGGCACCAGGGCCGATTCCGAGGACGAGGTGCCCAGCACGGTCAGCAGCTCTTCCTTGATGTAGGCGATGAACTTGAAGATGTTGAAACCAACCACCAGGGCGATGGCGCCCAGCACGACCACCACGAACAGGAAGCAGGTGAGGTAGAAGCTGCCCATCAGCGCGGCCAACGGCTTCAGCGCGGCCACGCCGTACTTGCCGATGGTGAAGGCCATGGCGCCACCGGCACCCAGGGGGGCGACCTTCATGATGGTGTTCATCATGGCGAAGAAGATGTGCGAGCATTCCTCGATGAACATATGCACGCCCTGGCCGGCCCGGCCCATATGGGTCATGGCGTAGCCGAACAGGATGGCCACCAGCAGCACCTGCAGCAGGTCGCCCGAACCGGTGAAGGCGTCCACCAGGGTCTTGGGGATGATGTGCAGGATGAAGTCGACGGTGCTCTGCTCGGTGGCGGCCTTGGCGTACTTGGCCACCGCCTTGGCGTCCAGCTGGGCGGGGTCGGCGTGGAAGCCGTCGCCGGGCTTGAGCACGGTCATCACCACCAGACCGATGACCAGGGCGAAGGTGGACACCACCTCGAAGTACAGCAGCGCCTTGCCGCCGACGCGGCCGACCTTCTTCATGTCGCCGGCGCCCGCGATGCCCAGCACCACGGTGCAGAAGATCACCGGGCTGATCAGCATCTTGACCAACGAGATGAAGCCATCGCCCAGGGGCTTCAGGCTGACGCCGACATCGGGATAGAAGTAGCCGAGGGTGCCGCCGGCGAAAATGGCGAGCAGAACCCAGAAATAGAGATGACTGGTCAGGCGCTTCATCGGCGTATTCCTCGATGGGATGCGGATATTTCGCGCTTCCTACCCGTTCGGGCGTGTTCCTGTCGATTGCGGTTATCCGAATTGCGGAAAACCGACGGTGCCCTTCCAAGGCGCATGGCCCGTTGAGAATTTTTCAGTTGCTCGCGGCCGCGGCCCCTGTCTTCCATGGGGATATTCGCTTGCCAAGGATCCCATCGGTGCCGTCTTCCGCCCAGCCTACCGTGTCCGCCATGTTGGGGCGTGTGGTCCTGCCCTTCGCGGCCGGCTATTTCCTGTCCTATCTCTACCGGACGGTGAACGCGGTGCTGGCCCCCGAGATCGGCCGCGCCATCCACCTGGACGGCGGCGACATCGGCCTGATGACCGGCATCTACTTCATGACCTTCGCCGCCGCCCAGCTGCCGCTGGGCATCCTGCTCGACCGTTTCGGGCCCCGCCGGGTGGAAAGCATCCTGCTGTGCTTCGCCGCCGCGGGGGCCTTCGCCTTCTCCCTGGCCGAATCGGTCCCCGCCCTGGTGGTCGGGCGCGCCCTGGTGGGATTCGGCGTGTCGTCCTGCCTGATGGCGGCGCTGAAGGCCAACGTCCAGTTCTTCCCTCCCCCCCGCATCCCGCTGATGAACGGCATCATCCTGGGCGCCGGCGGACTGGGAGCCATCGCCGCCACCGCCCCGGTCCAGGCCGCCCTGCACATGACCGACTGGCGCGGCGTCTATGCCGGCGTCGCCATCCTGACGCTGGGCGCCAGCACGTTCCTGTGGGCGGCCGTCCCCGACCGCCACCCGCCGCCGGGAGCCGGCGGCCTGCGCGCCCAGATCGCCGAGGTGGCCGAGATCTACCGTGACGCCGGCTTCTGGCGGGTCGCTCCGGCCACCATGCTGTCCATGGGCAGCTTCATGTCCATCCAGGGCCTGTGGGCGGGCCCCTGGCTGCGCGACGCGGCCGGCTTCACCCCCGACCAGTCGGCCACCGGCCTGACCGTGATGGCGGCGGCCATGGCACTGGGCTATCTGTCGGTGGGCGCCATGGCGGAAAAGCTGGAGAAGCTGGGCATTCCGCCCATCACCCAGGGCGCGGTCGGCATGGGCCTGCACGTTCTGGCGCTGGGCGCCATGGCCGCCGGTTGGAGCGCCGCGCCCTTGGCCCTGGCCGCCTTTTACGGGCTCACCGGCACCGCCTGCTCGATCAATTACGCGGTGCTGACCCGGCGCTTTCCGCTGCGCCTGGCCGGTCGCGTCAACACCAGCCTGAACCTCACCATCTTCGTCGCCGCCTTCATCATCCAGTGGGGATTGGGTGCGTTGATCGGCCTGTGGGACAAGGTGGACGGCCATTGGCCGCCGGTGGCCTGGGCGGTGGGCCTGGGCGTGCCCGCCGTGCTGACCCTGCTGGCCCTGATCTGGCAGATTCCGGCCTGCCGGGCGGAATCCCATTGATGCATGCGGAAATGGCGGACCGGCGGCTGGTGGCCGCCCTCTTCCTGTCGGCGGCGCTGCATGTGCTGATCGCCCTGCTGCTGCAGGTCGAGGTCCTGCCCGATCTGTTTCCCAAGGAGCGGTCCGAGCGGAGCATGGAGGTCGAGGTGGTTTCCGAACCGCCCAGGCCGGTGAAGCCACAGCCACCACCCGAACCACCGGCCCAGCCCGAGCCGCCGCCCAAGACTGAAACGCCCCCCCAGCCATCGCCCCCGCCGTTGCAGCGTCCGCAGCTGCAATCCGCGCCACTGGCGGAGAAGTCATCGACGCCACGCCCGGCCCAACGCCCGGACCCCGCCCCCCACGCGGCCCAGTCCGGCCCCGGCCTGTCGGCCGACACCGGGGCATTGTCGCGCCCGGCCCAGGCCGCCGGCAACCTGGCCCAAAGCGCCCAGGACAAGGTCCTGGCCCAGGTCATCGCCATGTGGCACTTCAATTCCGGCGCCTTGCGGGGCAGCGACATGGTGTTGAGCGCCAGCCTGCTGATCAACCGCGACGGCACCCTGTCGGGTCCCATGCACAAGGACGCGCCGTGGAATCCGGATGCGGCGATCAAGGGCTATTCAAAGCTGCCGGACGGCACCACCAAGCGCATGCTGGAAACCTTCCTGCTGGCGCTGCGCATGGCCCAGCCGCTGCAATTGCCGCCCGACGACGGCAAGGGCTGGCCGCGTCAGATGATCCTGCGCTTCAAGCCGGGAGATCTTTCACGGTGAATTCCATCCGCACCGCCAGTCCCGGCTGATTGTCGCCCAGCGACAGCTTGGCGCCGTGCAGCCGGGCCACCGCCTGGACCAGCGACAGGCCAAGTCCGTTGCCCGGCGTCGAGCGGGTGGCGTCCAGGCGGACGAAGCGCTCCAGCACGCTTTCACGCGAATCCTCGGGAATGCCGGGGCCGCTGTCGACCACGGATATGGCCACCGAGCCGGAACCTCCCTCGACGGCAACCGTGACCTCGCCGCCCGATGGGGTGTACTTGACGGCGTTGTCCACCAGATTGGCCAGCGCCTGGAACAGCAGGTGGCGGTCGACCTTGAGCGCGAGGCCGCCTTCGTCGGCCCGGCATTGGAGGCGGATGCCCTTCTCCTCGGCCAGGGGCTCGTACAGCTCGACCACGTCGGCGGCCAGGGTGGCGGGATCGATGACCTCGAACCGGTCGAGGCGCGCCGCTGATTCAGCGTGGCTGATGGTCAGGATGGCGTTGAAGGTGGCCAGCAGATGGTCGGCCTCGGCCAGGGTTTCCTCCAGCGTGCGGCGATAGGCGTCGCAATCGCCTTCGCCCAGCAGCACCAGGTCGATGCGCGAGCGCAGGCGGTTCAAGGGCGTGCGCAAATCGTGGGCGATGTTGTCCGAGACGGTGCGGATGCCCTCCAGCAGGCGCTCCAGCTCGTCCATCATCTCGTTGAAGCTTTCGGCGAGCGAATCGAACTCGTCCTCGATGCCGGAGACCTGCATGCGCTGGCTCATGTCGCCGCCGAAGATGCGCCGGGCCGTGCGGCTCATCTCCTCGACGCGCTGCAGCAGGTGGCGGCTGGTGAAGTAGCCGCCCACCACGCCCAGCAGGATGGTCAGCGCCAGACCCCAGCCCAGCGCCCGGTTGATGGCCGACTTCACCCGCTTGGCGTCGGCCAGCGAACGCCCGACCAGCAGGCGGTAGCCGTCGGCCAGTTCGTAGACGTGGGCCAGCACCTCGTTCCCGGGGCCGACGGTGCCCAGTTGCAGCACCCGGAAGCGCACCCAGCCCAGCTGGCTGGAAACCTCGGCGGGCCACGATTTGATGTTGCCGGCCAGGATATGGCCGGAATGGCCCATCAGCAGATAGGTGTTGCGGCTTTCGATGTCCTGGCGCATGCGGCTGCCGATGATCTCGGCCAGGCCGCCCAGATCGCGCGAGTGATAGACCTCGGACAGGCCGGTGGCCTCGGCCTCCACCGTTTCCTGAACCTGCCATTCGATGAACATGGTGGTGCTCCACGACACCAGCGCCAGCAGCGCGATGGCGGAGACCGTGAAGATGCCGAGATAGCTCAGCGCCAGCCGGAAGGTGGTGGTGCGAAGGAGGCTAGCGGGCCGCACGAAGGGTGTATCCGGCGCCGCGAACCGTATGGATCAGCGGCAGTTCGAAATCCTTGTCCACCTTCTGGCGCAACCGGCTGATATGCACGTCGATCAGGTTGGTCTGGGGGTCGAAATGGTATTCCCAGACGTTCTCCAGCAGCATGGTGCGCGTCACCACCTGGCCGGCGTGGCGCATGAGGTATTCCAGCAGGCGGAATTCCCGCGGCTGCAGGTCGATCTCCTGGCCGCCCCGCGTCACCGCGCGGGCCAGCAGGTCCATCTCCAGGTCCTCGACCTTGAGGCGGGTCTCGGGCTGGGAGGTGGACACGCGGCGCGACAGCGCCTCGATACGGGCCAGCAATTCGGCGAAGGCGTAGGGCTTGACCAGATAATCGTCGCCGCCCGCCTTCAGGCCGCGCACCCGGTCGTCCACCTTGCCCAGCGCCGAGAGCACCAGGACCGGCGTGGTGTTGCCGGCGGCGCGCAGGGCCTGGATGATGGCCAGCCCGTCCAGGCCGGGCAGCATGCGGTCGATGATCATGGCGTCCCAGCGCTCGGACGTCGCCAGGAACAGCCCGTCGGTGCCGGTGGCGGCATGGTCGACCACGTGGCCGGCCTCTTTCAGGCCCTTGGCCATGTAAGCCGCCGCTTCGCTGTCGTCCTCGATCAGAAGGATGCGCATCTGCCCATGTATCCTGTTGTGCCGGGGACCATACAATCAACCACCCCCAACGAAAAGCCCCCGCGCCAGGGGGGAGAGCGCGGGGGCCTTTTTCCGGTGTCCGGCAACGGGGGGACGCTGCCGGTCGTTCGACGTCGCCGCTCGGGGGGAAGAAGCGGCTAGCCTTGCGGCGGGGAGTTCAATTCCGCCGGGTTCGAGAGGCTTTGGCGTGGAGCGCAAACTTGCCGCCGACCGCCGTCTCCAACCTGATGAAGCGGATCATGGCAGGCGAGACGTTACCGCAGCATTTCACCGCGATTAACCTTTGGTAATGATCGCGAAAGCCATTCGGCAGCCTCATGCCCGGCATGCGCAACAGGCTGATTTCAATGACGAAACCGGCCCTTGACGGCGCGCAGTATCACCCTACATCGAACAGAGGGCAAGGTGTTCGAGCGAAGCCTTGCCAAACGCGTGCCGCCGCGTGCGGGCGCGGGTGAGCGCCGGGGCTTTCCAAGACCCAGGCGTCGAGCCGGCCATCGGCAACGTTCCACCCGTCCCGGGCAGCGCGGCATGCGGACGAGCAACATCTCCGATGGAGGACAATCATGAACCGCACCATGATTCCCAAGGGCCACACGCCTCTGGCCTCCCGCGAGGGGCGCCTTGACCCGTTCTTCGCGCTGCAGCGCGGCATCAACCGCATGTTCGACGACCTTTGGCACGGCTTCGACGTGCCGACCGTCTTCGCCGGCCACCGCTTCCCCACCCTGGAGGTGCGCGACGAGGACAAGACGGTGTCCGTCGTCGCCGAGCTGCCCGGCCTGGGGCCGGACGACGTCGAACTCAGCCTGCATGACGGCATCCTTACCCTGAAGGGCGAGAAGAAGACCGAATCCGAGGAAAAGACCGAGCGGGGCGTGATGTCCGAACGCTGGTTCGGCCATTTCGAACGTTCGGTTGCCGTGGGCGACGTGGACGAGAACGCCACCCTGGCCAAGGTCGAGAACGGCGTTCTGACCGTCACCCTGCCCAAGGTCGAGCGGCCGAAGGAAACGGGACGCAAGATTCCCATCGCCGCCAAATAGCGTGAACCTCCCGGGCGCCGCGCATCCGGGCGGCGCCCGGTCTTCGCGGGAAACGTCCCATGCTGGACTATCTGTCGCTTAAGGATCAGGCCCGGCGCAACCGCCGCGACACCGTCCTGGTCCTGGCCGCCATCGCCTCGCTGATGTCCCTGGCCGGCTGGCTGCTGGCGGGCGGGCTGGGGGTTGTGGCTGCCCTGGCCGGGACGGCGCTGGCGCTGGCGATCAGTCCCGGCAATTCCGTCGCCTTGCTGCGCACCCTCTACCGTGCCCGTCCGCTGCCGTTCCAGGCGGCGCCGGGGCTGTGGCGCATCCACATGGAGCTGTGCCGCCGCGCCGAGCTCGAGACGGTTCCTCCCCTGCTGATCATTCCCTCGGCCTCCGTCATCGCCCTGTCCACCGGCTGGGGGCGCCATTGCGCCATCGCCCTGTCGGAAGGCGCGCTCGGGCGCTTTTCGCCGGAGGAGATCGCCGCGATCCTTGCCCACGAGATCGCCCATATCCGGGCCGGCGACCTCAAGCTGCTGCGCCTGGCCGACACCGCCGGCCACCTCACCCATGCCCTGGCGGCCGCCACCTTGATCCTGCTGGCCGTCCTCCTGCCCGACATGCTGGCGGGCGAGGCGGCGCCGAACCTTCCGGCCATCGTCCTTCTGGCCCTGTCGCCCATCGGCTGCGACCTGCTGCGCCTGCGGCTGTCGCGCACCCGGGAATTCGCCGCCGATTCCGAGGCGGCGCGGTTGTGCGGCTCGCCCCTGGGGCTCATCTCGGCGCTGGGCCGCCTGGAACGCCGCCACGGCTCCTTCGCGCCCACCGGCTGGTGGCAGCTGATCCGCACCCATCCCAGCACCAGCGAGCGCATCGCCCGCCTGCAAGATCTGGCCCCTCCCCTCCCCCACGCTCCCCAACGGCTGGTATTCGGCCCCGGCTTACGGTACGCACCTACTCCCTCCGCGCAGGCCCGATACGCTTGGGCAGCGCACCCCCGGCGCAGGCATATGTGGTAAGCTGTTTACCTTAGTCGTTTCCGGAAAAAAGCGTGGGGAGATCAGCCATGTTGAGCCTGGAAGACTGTATCGCCTTCAGCGGCTTGACGGCCGAGCAACTGGAAGCCGTCGCCTGCCACGAACATCTGCCTCTGATCATCGTCGCCGAATGGGCGGAAACCGTCCTGGCGGCCGAGGACGGCTGCGCCAAGGTCGCCGCCATCCTGTGCGAGGAGGTGGAAGCCGCCGCAATCCACCACAGGGACCGCCTGTGCGACTGGGCGCGCGGCCTGGAGCAGTTCCGGCGCGAGCACGCCGTCAACTAGCCGAACAGGTCGCCCTGGGCGGCCTCCGACGTGACGGAGAACGGCCCGGAATGGGGATGCAGGGCTGGCGCGACCTGATCGAACGGCACCGAGCCGTCCAGCCACGCCGCCTCGTCGGCGGGCGCCAGCACCGCCGGCATGGGGTCGTGGATGGAAGCAAGTTCGGCGCCGGGCGTACAGGTGACGATCACCACCCGTTGCCCGTCGGTCAGCCCGGCGAAGGCGAAGACCTCTCCACCCGCCGGAGCGATTCGGGTCCTGGCCCGCCGGGGCCATTCCCACCACGCGGTGGCCGGCACCAGCACTCTTCCGCCCGATAGCAGCGACCGGAAGGTCGGCTTGGCCGCCAGGGTCTCGGCCCTGGCGTTGATCAGCGGCGCCGCCTGCCACTCCACCACCAGCCCCCAGGGCATCAACCGGGCACCCGCGCCGCCGATCGCCAGGACGGCATCGGTGGGGCGCAGTTCCCGGGAAAAAGGCAGAGGCGGCGGTACGCTCAGGCGGAAGCGCCGCGCCAGATCAGCGGAATTGGCCTTCAGCTCGAAGCGGGAGCACACGGCGCACCCTCGAACCGCCCGACGATGAGGAATTCCTTGTTGCCCTCCGGCCCCAGGATGGGGCTTTCGGTGATGCCCTCCACCCGCCAACCGGCCAAGCCGTCCAGCCAGGCGCGGATCCGCTCGCACACCTCTTCGTGCAGTTCGGGTTCGCGCACCACGCCGCCCTTGCCCACCCGTCCCTTGCCCACCTCGAATTGCGGCTTGATCAGCGCCGCCAGCCAGGCCCCGGGCCGGGCCAGCGCTAGTGCGGCGGGCAGCACCGTCTCCAGCCCGATGAAGCTGGCGTCGCACACCACCATGTCCACGGGCTCCGGGATCTGCTGTTCCGTCAGGTGGCGGGCGTTGGTGCGTTCCAGCACCACCACGCGGGCGTCGCTTCGAAGCTTCCAGGCCAGTTGCCCGTGCCCCACGTCCACGGCGTAGACCCGCGCCGCACCGTGCGCCAGCAAAACGTCGGTGAAGCCGCCGGTGGAGGCGCCCACGTCGATTCCCACCTTGCCTGCGGGGTCCAGGCCGAACGCCTCGATGGCCTTGGCCAGCTTGAGGCCGCCCCGCGACACCCAGGGATGGTCCTGGCCCTTGAGCTCGAGCGCGCACTCCTCGGGCAGCGCGGTGCCCGGCTTGTCCACCCGTCTGTCGCCGCTATAGACCAGCCCCGCCATGATCAGGGCCTGGGCCTTGGAGCGGCTTTCCACCAATCCCCGGTCGACCAGTAATTGATCGGCCCGCTTTTTTGCGCTCATACGCTGCCGTCCCATGCAAAAAACAGGGATGGAAATTGCCCTTCCTTTCCCCGAGAATACAGAAAATTCATATAAACGCGGGACGTCCAAGCCAGAATGACAACGTTGCTGTTCACGCACCCAGTCTGTCTGCAGCATGACACGGGCGATTATCACCCGGAATGCGCCGACCGTATCAAGGCCGTCCTCGCCGCGCTCGAGAGCGAAGAGTTCATGATGCTGCTGCGCGACGAAGCGCCGCACGCCACCATGGAGCAGCTGATGCGGGCCCACCCGCTCAGCCATATCGACTATGTGCTGGATTCGGTGCCCAACAGCGACGGCCACCATCACCTGGATCCCGACACCATCCTGTCGCGCTATTCGGGCGAGGCGGCGCTGCGCTCGGCAGGCGCCGGCATCGCGGCGGTAGACGCCGTGGCCAAGGGCGAGGTGCGCAACTGCTTCTGCGCCACCCGGCCGCCCGGCCACCATGCCGAGCGCGACAACGCCATGGGCTTCTGCTTCTTCAACAATGCCGCCATCGCCGCGCTGCACGCCCGCGACGCCCACGGCTACAAGCGGGTGGCCATCGTCGACATCGACGTCCACCACGGCAACGGCACCCAGCACATCCTGTGGGACGAGCCGGGCATGCTCTATGCCTCCACCCACCAGGAACACGCCTACCCCAACACCGGCCTGGCCGACGAGACGGGCGGCGAAGGCATCATGGTCAACGTGCCGCTGCCGGCGGGCACCGGGTCCGACGACTACCGCATGGCCTTCACCGACATCCTGCTGCCCCGGCTGCGGGAATTCGCCCCCGATTTCCTGATCATCTCGGCCGGCTTCGACGCCCATGCCGCCGACCCCCTGGCCCATCTGCGGCTGACCACCGCCGATTTCGGCTGGGTCACGCGGCAATTGCTGCAGGTGGCGGAGGAGACGGCGGGCAACCGGGTGGTCTCGCTGCTGGAGGGCGGCTACGACCTGCGCGCCCTGGCGGCCAGCGCCCGCGAGCATGTGCGGGCGCTGATGGGGCTCTAAGCATCCATGGCGAACATCCGCTATGTCACCGGCGTCAACGCCGAATACTTCTTCATCCTTTTCCCGCTGTTCGCCTCGTTGCGGCGCTTCGCCCCCGATATTCGCATCGAGGTCTGCGATTTCGGCCTGACCGAGCAGCAACGGACGTTCCTTGACCGCAAGGGCCTGCTGATCAAGGCGCCGGCCGATCTGGCGGGAGCGCATCCCTGGCGTTGCAAGGCGGCGCTGGGGCGTTATCTCGAGGACCGGCCGTGGGACGTGGCGTTCTGGCTGGACGCCGACATGATGGCGGTGGCCCCGTGCGGTTCCCAATTGACCGCCATCGCCGAGCGCCTGCTGGCGGAAGGCCGGCCCTTGGCGGTGTGTAGCGATCCGACGACATACGCGGACCTGCTGCGGGTCGTCCCCGCCCCCCATTTCGAGACGCTGGCGAAGGCGCGCGGCATCGACGCCGGCACGCCCTACCTCAATTCGGGCTTCTTCGCCTGCGCCTCGCGGGAGTATTTCACCGCCTGGGACCGGCAGTGCCGGGACATGCCGGACGAGAATCTGTTCGAGCAGAACGCCTTTAACCTAGTGGCGCACCCTGCCGGCTATTTGGCGCTCCATATGTGGGAATGGAACCTGTGCGCCTCATTCCTGTCGTCGGCCCGTGTCGGCCAGACGGACGAGGGAATGCCGCTCATAACCCATCCCGAAGGCGGCGTTCGCATCCTGCACGCCACGTCCCACCGTCCCGAGGACGTCGTCAAGCAGGTCGTGACCCTTTCGGCCGGCGGCTTCGTCTTCGAAGCGACCATCAAGCTGCTTCGCCACCCCTCGTTATTGCAGTGGCAGATGTCCCTGCTGCGCGATGGGCTGGAGACGGATGCGGCCCTGCTGGGCGAGGTCGGATTGGGACGCCCCGACGATGGCGGCAACGCCGACGATGCCGAGGCCAAGGCGCGTTTCCAGCAGGGCGGCGAAATGTTCCTGCTGAACCGCTTCGCCGAGGCGGCCGACGCGTTCCGCGACGTGCTGCGCCTCAAGCCCGGCCACCCCCGCAGCCTGTTCAACCTGGCCATGGCGGAGGCTGAACTGGGACGGCTGGCCGAAGCCCCGCCCTTGCTGCGCCAGGCCATCCAGTCCGATCCGCAATACCGCGAGGCCTACATCTACCTGGGGATGATGCTGCGGCGTCTGGGTGAGCAGGCCGCGGCAGACGAGATATTGGCCCAGGCGCTGGCCAAATGGCCCGAAGACCCCGCCTTGCGGCAAGCCATCGGACATTAGGGCAAGACCAAAAATTTCGTCGGATGGTCGCAGGTTTTTTCAAATGGTGCGCAGTGGCGCTTGCCTTCGGGGACCTCCGCCCGTAAACTTCCGCGCTTCGTTGGAAGACCCGATACCGGTTGCTTAAGTCAAGAGTTCCCATGGCAGACATCCCCACCGACATCGCCGCCATGAGTTTCGAGGAGGCCCTGGCCGAATTGGACCTCATCGTGCGCCGGCTGGAGGAAGGCAAGGGCCGCCTTGATGATTCAATCGTCGCCTACGAGCGCGGCGCGCTGCTGAAGAAGCATTGCGAAGCCAAGCTGGAAGAGGCGCGAACCAAGGTCGAGCGGATCGTATCGGGTCCCGATGGCAGCCTGGTCCTTGAGGCCGGAAATAACGTGTGATCCTTGAAAGTCGAGTGAACCATTGACTGATTCTCCCATGTCTCCGCGCCTCACCGAGGCTCTGACCGTCGTCAGCCAGGCCGTCAATTCCGAGTTGGACCGCCTGTTGCCGGTTTCCGATGCCCCTGATTCCCGGGTTCACGAGGCCATGCGCTACGCCACCCTGGACGGCGGCAAGCGGTTGCGCCCCTTCCTGGTGATGCAGTCGGCCAGCCTGTTCAACGTGGCCGAAAGCTCGGCCATCCGCGTCGCCTCGGCCATCGAGATGATCCACTGCTATTCGCTGGTCCATGACGACCTGCCCTGCATGGACGACGACGACCTGCGCCGCGGGCGCCCCACCTGCCACAAGGCGTTCGACGAGGCCACCGCGCTCTTGGCCGGCGACGCCCTGCTGACCAAGGCGTTCGAGGTGCTGGTCAATCCCGCCACCCACGCCGACCCGTCGGTGCGTTGCGAGCTGGTGGCCGATCTGGCCCACGCCTCGGGCGGCCAGGGCATGGTCGGCGGCCAGATGATCGACCTGCAGGCCCATACGCTCGACCTGGACGTGGCGGGCATCACCCGCCTGCAGCAGTTGAAGACCGGCCGCCTGTTCTCGTTCTCGTGCGAGGCCGGCGCCGTGCTGGGCAAGGCCCATGGCGAGCTGCGCCTGGCGTTGCGCAACTACGCCCACGACCTGGGACTCGCGTTCCAGATCGCCGACGACATCCTGGATGTGGAAGGCGACGTGGCCGAGGTGGGCAAGCGCCTCAACAAGGACGCCGATGCCGGCAAGGCGACCTTCGTGTCGCTCTTGGGCCTCGAGCGCGCCAAATCCCAGGCGGACATGCTGGCCGAGCAGGCCTGCCGCCATCTCGATCCCTTCGGCGAGAAGGCCGATCTGATGCGGGACGTTGCCCGCTTCGTCGTTCGCCGCCGTTCGTGAGGTCCTAAGGTCATGACGCCTCCCCCCGTCCCCGGAAAGCCCAAGTCGTCCCTGCTCGACCGCGTGTCGAGCCCGGCCGACATCCGCGACTTCTCCATCGAGGAGCTGGAGCAGCTGACCCATGAGGTCCGCCAGGAAATGATTCAATCGGTATCGTTCACCGGCGGCCATCTCGGCGCCGGCCTGGGCGTCGCCGAATTGACCGTGGCGCTGCACCACATCTTCGACACGCCGCGCGACCGGCTGATCTGGGACGTGGGCCATCAGGCCTATCCCCACAAGATCCTGACGGGGCGCCGCGACCGCATGCGCACCATGCGCCAGGGCGGCGGACTGTCCGGCTTCACCCGCCGGTCGGAAAGCGAATACGACCCCTTCGGCGCCGGCCATTCCTCGACCTCCATCTCGGCGGCGCTGGGCATGGCGGTGGCGCGCGACCTCAAGGGCGGCAACAACAACGTCATCGCGGTGATCGGCGACGGCGCCATGAGCGCCGGTCAAGCCTACGAGGCCATGAACAACGCCGGCGCCGCCGGCTCGCGCCTGATCGTCATCCTCAACGACAACGACATGTCCATCGCCCCGCCGGTGGGCGCGCTGTCGGCCCATCTGTCGCGGCTTTTGTCGTCGCCCTCCTACCACTCGCTGCGTCATCTGGTGAAGGATCTGGCCCACCTGCTGCCGCCTCCGCTGGAACGCGCCATGGGCCGCGCCGAGGAATACGCCCGCGGCATGGTCTCGGGCGGCGGCACCCTGTTCGAGGAGCTGGGCTTCTATTACGTCGGCCCCATCGACGGCCACAATTTCGAGCACCTGTTGCCGGTGCTGAAGAACGTCCGCGATTCCGACGAGACCCGCCCCGTCCTGCTGCACGTGGTGACCAAGAAGGGCCGCGGCTATCCGCCGGCCGAGGCCGCCGCCGACAAGTATCACGGCGTGGGCCGCTTCGACGTGCTGACCGGCCAGCTGGAAAAGCCCAAGGCCAACGCGCCGTCCTACACCTCGGTGTTCTCCAAGGCGCTGATCGCCGAGGCCGAGGTGGACGACCGCGTCGTCGCCATCACCGCCGCCATGCCGGCCGGCACCGGCCTGGACAAGTTCGGCGACCGCTTCCCGGCGCGCACCTTCGACGTGGGCATCGCCGAGCAGCACGCCGTGACCTTCGCCGGCGGCCTGGCCACCGAGGGCTTCAAGCCGTTCTGCGCCATCTACTCCTCGTTCCTGCAGCGCGCCTACGACCAGGTGCAGCATGACGTGGTGCTGCAGAAGCTGCCCGTGCGCTTCGCCATCGACCGCGCCGGTCTGGTGGGCGCCGACGGCGCCACCCATGCCGGTTCCTACGACATGGCCTTCCTGGGCTGCCTGCCCGACATCGTCATCATGTGCCCGTCCGACGAGGCCGAGCTGATGCACGCCGTCGCCACCGCCGTGGCCATCGACGACCGCCCCTCCGCCTTCCGCTATCCGCGCGGCGAGGGTGTGGGCATCGAGCTGCCCGAGCGCGGCTCGGTGATGCCCATCGGCAAGGGCCGCGTGGTGCGCGAAGGCAACCGCGCCGTCATCCTGTCGCTGGGCACCCGCCTGGCCGAGGTGCTGAAGGCCGCCGACGATCTGGCCGCCCGCGGCCTGGCCCCCACCGTGGTGGACGCCCGCTTCATGAAGCCGCTGGACGAGGAACTGATCCTGCGCATGGCGCGCGAGCATGAAGTGCTGATCACCGTCGAGGAAGGCTCGGTCGGCGGCTTCGCCAGCCATGTGCTGCACCTGCTGGCGGCCAAGGGCGCCCTGGACCGCGGTCTCAAGGTTCGTCCCCTGGCCCTGCCCGACGCCTTCGTCGAGCACGACACCCCGACCATCCAGTACGAGAAGATCGGCCTCAACGCCTCGGGCATCGTGGCCACCGTGCTGGCGACCCTGGGGGAGACTCGCGAGGCTGTCAGCGCCTGACAATATACACACGTATCTACGTAGTATAACGGCGTCGCCCGACATCGGGCGGCGCCGTTTTGTATATGGATTGAATTAGCGTGAATCAGTGATATTATATATGTGACATCCGAGATTTGAGGAACGTGGTCATGGAATTGGAAAAACTTCAGGAAAGCGCCCGCCGGGCCAGCGCCTTGCTGAAGGCCATGAGCAACGAACACCGCCTGATGATCCTGTGCCAGCTGCTTCCCGGCGAAAAGTCGGTGGGCGAACTGGAACGCATCATCGGCCTGTCCCAATCGGCGCTGTCGCAGCATCTGGCCCGCCTTCGCCGCGATTCCCTGGTCACCACCCGGCGCCAGGCCCAGACCATCTTCTATTCCCTGGCGGGAATCGAGGCGCGCGCCGTGATCGACACCCTGTACGGGCTGTACTGCAAGCCGGAAGGCGCCGCCTGCGCCGGTTGACGCGGCGGGCTCAAGCCCGCCGGTAGCGCCACACCCCGTCCGTTTCCAAATTCCGCACCACCTTCCCCAGCTTCATCAGATGATGGAGATGCGCCAGGGTTTCGCCGGTGGCGAAGCCCAGCTGATGGGCGTCCAGCGGACGGGTGAACAGCGCCCGAAGCACCTGCACCGCGGTGGCCGGCTCGACGCAGGCGGACAGGGTCTTGTCCAGCCGCTCGGCATGGTGGGCCTTGAGGTCGTCGACCCGGGTGTGCAGCCCCTGGAACGGCAGCCCATGGGAGGGCAGCACCAGGGTCTCGGCCGGCAGCTGGCGCAGCCGGTCCAGGGCGTCGAGGAACAGGGACAGTGGTTCGGATTCCGGCTGCTGCGGCCAGACGCCGACGATGGGCGAGATGCGCGGCAGGACCTGATCGCCGGAAATCAGCAGACCGGCCTCCTCGCAATACAGGCAGGCATGCTCGGGCGAATGGCCGCCGCCCTCGATCACCCGCCAAATCCGGCCGCCGATGGTCATCTCGTCGCCGTGGCGGATGCCGATGACGCGGACCGGCATGATGTCGATGCGCGAGCGATAGGTGTTGCGCCGCTCCTTCACCCCTTCCAGCTGCTCGGCGTCCAGGCCGATGCGGGTATAATAGTGCAGCTGGTTGGCGACGAATTCGGGCGTGTCCTCCAGCCACAGCATGCGGCCGAACAGCCATTCGCGCATCATGGCGGTAAGGTCCACGTCCAGCCTGTCGCACAGCCAGCCGGCCAGCCCCATGTGGTCGGGATGGAAATGGGTGGCGACCAGCCGGTTGACCGTCTTGCCCGCCAGCGGACCGGCGAGGATCTCCTCCCACAAGGCCTTGGTGGCGTCGTTGCCCAGGCCGGTATCGACCAGCACCACGCCCTCGCCATCGTCCAGAACCCACAGGTTGATGTGGTCGAGCGCAAAGGGCAGCGGCATGCGGATCCACCGCACCCCCGGCGCCACCTCCAGCAATTGCGCGGGATTTGGGGGCTCGCTAAAGGGATGGATCAGGGTCGAACGGCTCACGGCAAGGCTCTCCGGGTTAATTCGGTAAGTCTTTGCATATTTGATGCGGTGCGACAAGATTCAAGCAGACAGAAGCGCCGCCTTATCCATTATCGCGATTTGTGGACTGTCCCATTCAGGTTATCCTGCATCCACGTCCGATGAATAAGGGGAGGAACGCTGATGCTCGTTTCCGAAATCCTGAACAAGAAGGGCAACAAGATCTTCAAGATCCTGCCGTCCAAGGCCATGATCGAGGCGGTCCAGGGCATGGCCGCCTTCAAGGTGGGGGCGGTCCTGGTGGTGGACGACAAGGACAGGACGCTGGGCATCTTCACCGAGCGCGACGTCACCCGCTGCCTGGCGGCCCACGGGGCGGGCGTCCTGGAATCCCCGGTGGGTGACCACATGACCCGCGATCCGCTGACCTGCCAGGTCGGCGACACCGTCGCCTCGGTGATGAGCACCATGTCCACCCACCACTTCCGCCACATGCCGGTCATGGACCATGGGCAGTTGAAGGGCATCGTCTCCATCCGTGATCTGGTCTCCAACAGCCTGGAGCGGGCCGAGTTCGAGGCCGAGGCGTTGCGGACCTACGTCACCGCCGGCTGATGGCCGGAGCCGTGCGCGGGGGGCTTATCAGCCCTCCGCGTGCAGGACCACCCGGTTCTTGCCGCCGCGCTTGGCGGCGTACAGCGCCTCGTCGGCCAGACGGGTGACGTCGCCGATATCGTCGCCATGCAAGGGCCACAGCGCCGCGCCGACGCTGCAGCCGATCTTCACCGGATTGCCGTCGAGCACGAAGGGCTCGCCCAGGGAATGGACGATGCGCTCTCCCACCACCATCGCGTCGGCGGCGGCCGCATGGGACGGGGCGGACAGCACCATCATGAACTCGTCGCCGCCCAGGCGCGCCGTGATGTCGCCCTGGCGGGCGCAGGCCCGCAGCCTTACCGCCACCTCCTGCAGCAGCAGGTCGCCAATTCCGTGGCCCAGGGTGTCGTTGACCCCCTTGAAGCCGTCGAGGTCCAGGCACAGAACCACCAGACTGCTCTGGCTTCGCCGCGCCGAGGCCAGCATCCGCCCCAGAAGATCCTCGAGCCCCAGGCGGTTGGTCAGCCCGGTGAGACGGTCGTGGCTGGCTTGCACCTCGGCATGGCTGCGGGCCGCCTCGCTGCGGGTCAGGCTGTCGATCAGGGCGCGCAGCGACGTGCTGAGGGACTGGATTTCCAAAACGCCCTTCTCGGCGGGAATATCCACCGGTTCGCCGCCGCGCAGGCGGTCGGCGGCCAGGGCGATGCGGCGCAGCGGGGCCGAGACCCGGCTGGCCACCAGCCATCCGAAAGCGGCACAGGCCAGCGCCACCCCGGCGCCCCACCAGATGACGTGGCGCTGCAACGCCGATACGGCGGCGAACGCGGTCTCGGTGGGCTGGCGGGCGACGATGGTCCAACCCAGCCCGCCATAATCCTTGTATCCCCGGGCCAGGGCATAGCCGGTAAGGTATTCCCGGCCGTCAGGCCAGGTCTCCACCTGCCAATTCCCGTCGCCCTGGCGCGCCCTGGCGATGGAACGAAGCTTGAGGGGGTGCCCGATCTGGGATGACGGCCCCAGCAGCACCGTGTCGTCGGTGGCGACCACGAAGACCTCGACTTCCTGGCTGGCGTCGAAGGGGGTCAGCACCGATTGCTCGATCTCGCGCGCCCATTCCCAGCTGAGATGCGACGCGACGACGCCGAGCATGGTGCCGTCCCGGCCATACACCGCCCGGCTGATGTCGACGAACTTCATGGGCTCGCCCGATGGGTTGGGCAGCAGCTTGGCCAGCACCACCGCTTCATGGACGTCACCGACGAACACGCCCTTCACCCCTTCGGCGAAGACCGGACGCTTGGAAATATCCACCCCGTCGAGGATGCCGCCGGTGGCCGCCAGCACCCGCCCCTGGGGATCGGTAAAGCCGATCCAGGCGAAATAGGGAATGGAGTGCTTCAAGCGATCGAGCGAAACCCGCACCGCTTTGGGATCGAGGGTCGTCTGGGTCTCGACCAGGGTGGACAGCAGCGCCACCTCGCCCGAACGCGCCCACATGCCGCGATCGAGCTTGTCGGCGATCTGGTGGGTCACCTCGCTGAGGTTGCGGCCGATCTCGGCCCTGACGCCCTCGGAGGAACGGCTGCCGATGGCATAGGACAGCAGCCCCGAACCGACCATGATGGACAGGGCGAAGGTCAGGGAAAAGCGGACCCGCAGGCTGGTGGAGATCATGCCCGTCTTCCGAGACGTCTTAAGCGAAGTAACCTGTCAGATTGCGGCGGATGCGCTCCTTGACGGATTCGGACGCCGAGGGGGCCTCGAAGGCCTGGCCGGTCACCGCCTCGAACAGCGCGATGTACTTGGCCGAGAACTCCACCAGGGTGTCGTCGGGAATGGCCGGGATGGGATCCTTGTAGGGATCGCAGCGCCCGGCGATCCAGATGCGCAGGAACTCCTTGTCCAGGCTTTCCGGCTCCTCGCCCTTGGCGTGGCGGGCCGCATAGCTGTCGGCCTTCCAGTAGCGGCTGGAATCGGGGGTGAGGATCTCGTCGGCGAGCGTGATGCGCCCTTGCGCATCCACCCCGAACTCGAACTTGGTGTCCACCAGGATCAGGCCGTTTTTCGCCGCGATCTCACGCCCGCGGGCGAAGATGGCCAGGGACAGACGCGCCAGTTCGTCCCACTGAGCTTGAGTGAGCAGGCCGCGCGCCACCACCTCGGCCGGCGAGACCGGGGCGTCGTGGCCGCCCACCTCGGCCTTGGTGGTCGGGGTCAGGATGGTGGCGGGCAGCTTGTCGTTCTTGACCATGCCGTCGGCAAAGTCGAGGCCGTACATATTGCGCCGTCCGGCCTTGTACATGGACCAGATGGAGGTGTCGGTGGACCCGGTGAGGTAGTCGCGCACCACCATCTCGATGGGCAGCATGTCGAGACGACGTCCCACCACCACGTTGGGATCGGGATATTCGATCACGTGGTTGGGGCAGATGTCCTTGGTGGCCTCGAACCAGAAGCGCGCCGTCTGGGTCAGCACCTGGCCCTTGAACGGCACCGCCGCCAGCACCTGGTCGAAGGCGCTCTGGCGGTCGGTGGAGATCAGGATGCGCCGCCCGTCGGGCAGGTCGTAGTTCTCGCGCACCTTGCCGCGATAGTAATTGGGCAGTTCGGAAAACTCGGCTTCGGTAAGCACGCCGGGAATGGCGGCGCGGATCGCGGCGGCGGAGAGCATGTCCAGACATCCAAGAAAAAGGGAACGCCTTTATCGCATTCCCCGGCCCGGCGGGCAAGGGAACCGCCCGTATCTAAACCGGACTCGATTTTATTGTTGTGCAGCACAACAGTTTTTATGCCCAACAATACCCTTGACGAACGCCGAGGACTGCCTCACAGTCGTATCCATCAAAGTCGCCAAAGAGCGACCCAGGAGGCTTTCGAACGCGAAAGGGACGTCCCAATGTCTGACAACACCACGAGTCTGTCCGCGTCACGGACCATTACCCGCCGTCAGTTCACCACGGCCGCGGCGGCCGGCGCCTTGGTCACTTCCACCGGGTTGCCCCTGCGCTCGGCGCGGGCGGCGACTCCGCTCAAGCTGGGCGTGCTGCTGCCGCGCTCCGGCCACCTGGCCCTGATCGGCCAGGCCTGCCAGCGCGGCGCCGAGATCGGTCTGCCCATGCTGAAGGACATGGGCTATTCGGTCGAGCTGATGAACGCCGACACCGAATCCAACCCCGACGTGGGGCGCACCCAGGCGGAAAAGCTGATCCGCGAAGGCGCCAACATGCTGATGGGCTGCTTCGATTCCGCCACCACTCTCGCCGTGGCCGGCGTGGCCGAGGCGAAGGGCGTGCCCTTCGTGGTCAACATCGCCTCCGAGCCCAAGCTGACCGAGCAGGGATTCAAGTACGTGTTCCGCAACTTCCCCTCCGCCGGCATGCTGGGCAAGGGCGGGCTGCTGCTCTACAAGGACATCTTCGCAGCCACCGGCGTGACGCCGAAGACCGCCGTGCTGCTGCACATCAACGACAGCTTCGGCATGGCCATGCTGGGCGGCATCAACGCCCTGATGCCCAAGCTGGACATGCCGTTCCAGATCGTCGAGACCATCGCCTACGACCCCAAGGCCCGCGACCTCTCCATCGAGGTGTCCAAGGCCAAGGCGGCCAAGGCCGACTTCATCATGACGGTGACCCGTCTCAACGACGCCATCCTGCTGGTGCGCGAAATGGTCAAGCAGCAGGTGGAGACCATGGGCATCATCAGCCCCGGCGCTCCGGGCATGTACGACAAGCAGTTCTTCAAGGCGCTCGGCAAGTACGCCGAATACTGCACCACCAACGTGCCGTGGTTCGATCCCAAGCAGGAAATGGCCAAGCAGCTGGAAAAGACCTTCGAGAAGGCCTTCCCCGACGAAAGCTGCGACCTGAACGTCGGCTTCACCTTCGAGGCCGTGCTGATCGCCGCCGACGCCCACAAGCGGGCCGGCAGCAATGATCCGCAGGCCCTGACCGAGGCCCTGCGCGCCACCAACCTGTCCAAGCGCGTCATGCTGGGCGGGGCGATCAAGTTCGAGGCCAACGGCCAGAACATGAACCTGATCTCGGCGGCGGTGCAGAACCTGGGCGGCAAGCCGACGGTGACGTTGCCGGCGGCCTCGGCCGAAGCCAAGCCCATCTTCCCCATGCCGCCCTTCAAGGGCCGCACTTAAAGAAAAGCCGCAACATCGGCAAAGCTTGGGCGGGGAGCCGGGATGGACGCCACCTTCTTCATGAACGTGATCAGCGCCGGTCTTTTGACCGGCCTGGTCTACGGCCTGATGGCCCTTGGGCTGTCGGTCATCTTCGGCGTCATGCGCGTGGTCAATTTTGCCCATGGCGACATGATGGTGGTGGCGATGTATGCCGCCTTCCTGCTCTTCACCAAGCTGGGGATCGCACCGGTCCCCGCCCTGCCGCTGGTGGCCGGCGGCCTGTTCGTCGTCGGCTACCTGCTGCAGCGTTTCCTGATCAACCACTTTCTTGAAGTCACCGAGCACATCCAGTTCCTGCTGCTGCTCTCGGTGGCCATGATCATCACCAACGTGGTGCTGATGGTGTTCGGGCCCGACGCGCGCAACATCCAACTCGACGCCAGCTTCGAGAGCTATTCGCTCGGAAGCCTGGTGCTGGACAAGGTCCGCGTCATCGCCGCCTTCACCGCCGGCGGCGTGGCCTTTCTGCTGTGGGCCTTCTTTAAGTACACCACCACGGGAACCGCCATCCGCGCCTGCGCCGACAATCCGGTGGGAGCGCGCGTGGTGGGCCTGGACGTGGAAAAGCTCTACGCCATCACGTTCGGCATCGGCACGGCCTGCGTGGGCGCCGCCGGCTGCCTGCTGCTGCTGCTGGTCGACGTGCATCCGCACCTGTCATCTGACTACACCCTGCTGGGCTTCATCATCGTCATCCTGGGCGGCCTGGGCAGCCTGGGCGGCGCGCTGCTGGGCGGCATCCTGGTGGGCCTGTCCGAGGCGCTGTCGGGCGTGCTGATCGCGCCCAGCCTCAAAAGCATGTTCAGCTTCGGCCTGCTGATCCTCGTCCTGCTGCTGCGCCCGCAAGGCATCCTGGGGAAGAAGCCATGAGCGCCCTGTTCCGTGACCGCCGCGCGGTCCTGCTTCTCGGCCTGCTGGCGATTCTCGCCGTGGCTCCCCTGGCGGCGGGCGACTACCTGCTCTCCATCCTGATCACCGTGCTGCTCCAGGCCTATCTGGGCATGAGCTGGAACGTGATGATGGGCTTCGCCGGCCAGTTCTCGCTGGGCCACGCCCTTTATGTGGGCCTGGGGGCCTATGCCGGCGGCGCGTTGTTCGTCCATTACGGCACCCCGCCGTGGATCGGCGCCCTGGCCGGCATGGCGGTCTCGGCCGCCGCCGGCGCGGTGATCGGCACGCTGGGCTTCCGCTTCAAGGTGATGGGCGTCTATTTCGCCCTGCTGACCATCGCGTTCGCCGAGTTCACCCGCGTGTTGTTCGACCATTGGGGCTGGGTGGGCGCCTCGTCGGGCCTGTTCCTGCCCCCCGCCCCCAACAACAGCCCCAACAATCTGTGGCTGCTGCGCGGCTCGACCACCATGTTCTATTACGTGGCGCTGGGCATGACGGCGGCCGCCTTCTGGTTCAGCCGCGCCCTGCTGACGCGGCGCATCGGCTATTACTGGCAGGCCATCCGCGAGGATCAGGACGCCGCCGACGCGCTGGGCATCGACGTGTTCAAGAACAAGATGATCGCCGTGCTGATCTCGGCGGCCATGACCAGCCTGGGCGGCGTGTTCCTGGCCTTCTTCAACAACAATCTTTATCCGGAAAGCATCTTCTCCATGCATCGCTCCATCGAGCTGATGCTGGGCACCATCATCGGCGGCATCGGCACCCTGTTCGGGCCGATCCTCGGCGCCGTGGTGCTGACCGCGCTGGGCGAGCTGCTGACCGAGTTGGGCGCCCATATCGGCATCGACGGCGTCAAGCAGATCGCCTACGGCGTCTGTCTGATGCTGATCCTGGTCTTGAAGCCGAACGGGCTGTGGCCGTGGCTGCGCAAGGCGCTTCGCCTGGAGGGAGACGGACGATGAACGCCCCTGCTCCCATGCTTTCCGTCGAGAACCTGGGCAAGAGCTTCCGCGGCCTGCGCGCCGTCAACGCCGTAACCTTCGACGTGCCCCGGGGCGACATCGTCGCCCTGATCGGCCCCAACGGGGCGGGCAAGACCACCACCTTCAACCTGATCGCCGGCGCGCTTCCGCCCAGCGACGGTCGTGTGGTGCTGGACGGGGAAGACGTCACCGGCCTGGGCCAGGCGGCCATCTGCCGCGCGGGCGTCGGCCGCACCTTCCAGATCGTCAAGCCCTTCGCCGGCCTGTCGGTGGAAGAGAACGTCATGGTGGGCGCGCTCCGCCACGACAACGGCGACGTGGAGAAGGCCAGGGCGGCGTCCCGGGCCATCCTCGACCTGCTGGAACTGGGCGACCGTGCCAAGGACCCGGCCCAGACCCTGACCCTGCCCGACCGCAAGCGTCTGGAAGTGGCCAAGGCCCTGGCGACGCGGCCCAAGTTGCTGCTGCTCGACGAGGTGATGGCGGGTTTGCGCCCGGTGGAATGCGACCGCATGGTCGCCATCCTCACCGGCCTCAACAAGGAGACCGGGCTGACCATCCTGCTCATCGAGCACGTCATGCGCGCCGTGATGGCGCTGTCCGATCACGTGGTCGTGCTGCACCACGGCGAGAAGATCGCCGAGGGCACGCCGGCCGAGGTCACCAGCCATCCCAAGGTGCTGGAATGCTATCTGGGAGAGGATCACGGATGATGCTGGAAGTTCGCGATCTCGACCTGTTCTACGGCGATGCCCAGGCGCTGGACGGCGTGTCCCTCGACGTGGCCGAGGGCGAGGTGGTGGCGATCATCGGCGCCAACGGCGCCGGCAAGACCTCGCTTATCCGCGCCATCGCCGGCATGAAGAAGCCCGGCCGGGGCACGATTCGTTTCGACGGCCACGACATCACCGGGCGCTTGAGTTCGGTGATCTGCGATCTGGGCGTGGCCCAGGTGGCCGAGGGAAGGCAGATCTTCCCCTCCATGAGCGTGCGCGAGAACCTGGAGATGGGCGCCGTTCTGCCCCGGGCGCGATCCAAGCGCAAGGAGACGCTGGAACGCTGCTACGAGATGTTCCCCAAGCTCAAGGTCCGCTTCGACCAGGCGGCGGGGACGCTGTCGGGCGGCGAGCAGCAGATGCTGGCCATCGGCCGCTGCCTGATGGGCCAGCCGCGCCTGATGATGTTCGATGAGCCGTCGCTGGGGCTGGCGCCCGCCGTGGTCGGCGAGATGTTCAAGATCATCAAGACCCTGCATGACGAAGGCATGACGGTGATCCTGGTGGAGCAGAACGTGTCGGCCTCGCTGAAGCTGGCCGACCGGGGCTATGTGCTGGAAAACGGCCGGGTGGTGCTGTCGGGCACCGGAACCGGCCTCTTGAACGACGATGGCGTCCGTCAGGCCTATCTCGGCCTCTAAAGGACGACAAGAAAAAGCGGTCCGCTGAAGGCGGCGAGGGAGGTCACTATGAATTCGGTTGCCTGGGCACCCATCAATTTCGCGCCCGCGCGGGTGGAAGTGGAAAAGCTGGAGGACGGCGCCTTCATCATCCGCTCGCCCGACAGCCTGAAGCCCTATTCGCGCTGCCTCGGCGACCTTCTGGTCCATTGGGCCGAACGCATCCCCGACCGCACATTCCTGGCCCAGCGGGCCGGCGAAGGCTGGCGCAAGGTGAGCTGGGGCCAGGCGCTGAAGATGGTCGAAGCCATCGCCCAGTCGCTGCTGGACCGCGGCCTGAACAAGAACCGGCCGGTGATGATCCTGTCGGACAATTCCATCGACCACGCCCTGCTGGCCCTGGCCGCCATGCATGTGGGCATACCGGTCGCCCCCATCTCGCCGGCCTATTCGCTGATCTCCCAGGACCATTCCAAGCTGCGCTACATCGCCGATTTGTTGAAGCCGGGCCTGGTCTACGCCGCCGACGGCGCCAAGTTTGCCGACGCTCTGGTGATCCCCGAACTGGCCCGCGTCGAGGTGGTGACCAGCGTCAATCCCATCGCCTGCGGCGTCACCTTCGACGCCCTGCTGGGCGCGACACCCGGCCCCGACGTGGAGAACGCCTTCGCCAGCGTCCGCCCCGCCACGGTGGCCAAGATCCTGTTCACCTCGGGCTCCACCGACATGCCCAAGGGCGTGATCAACACCCAGAAGATGCTGTGCTCCAACCAGCAGGCCATCCGCCAGGCCTGGCCCTTCCTGCTGGAAAGCCATCCGGTGCTGGTGGACTGGCTGCCGTGGAACCACACCTTCGGCGGCAACCACAACTTCAACATGGTGCTGCGCCACGGCGGAACCCTTTACATCGACGAGGGCAAGCCCATGCCGGGGCTGGTGGAGAAGACCGCCGCCAACCTGAAGGAAATCTCGCCGACCTTGTACTTCAACGTGCCGCGCGGCTTCGACATGCTGATCCCGCTGCTGGAGAAGGACGAGGAACTGCGGGCCAATTTCTTCAAGGACCTGAAGATCATCTTCTACGCCGGCGCGGCGCTGCCCCAGAACCTGTGGGACAAGATGGAGCAGCTGTCCATCCGTACCCTGGGCCACAAGGTGCGCATGGTGTCGTCGTGGGGCGCCACCGAGACCTCGCCCATGATCACCACCGTGCATTTCGACATTCCGCGCGCCGGCATCATCGGCCTGCCCGCCCCGGGCTGCGAGGTCAAGATGATCCCCAACGGCGGCAAGCTGGAGATGCGGATCAAGGGCCCCAACGTCACGCCCGGCTATTTCAAGCGCGACGACCTGACCCGCAAGGCCTTCGACGAGGACGGCTGGTACGTCATCGGCGACGCCGGCAAGCTGGCCGACCCCGATGATCCGTCCAAGGGCATCGTCTTCGACGGCCGCGTCGCCGAGGATTTCAAGCTGATGTCGGGCACCTGGGTGCATGTGGGAGCGCTGCGCCTGGCGGTGATCGACGCCGCCGCGCCGGTGCTCCAGGACGCGGTGGTCACCGGCCACGACCGCGAGGAGGTGGGCCTGCTGGGCTTCGCCAGCCTGCCCGGCTGTCTGCGCCTGTGCCCCGACGCCGCCCCCGACACGCCCTTGAAGGATCTGATCAAGCGTCCCGAGGTCAGGGAGAAGATGCGCGCCGCCATGATCGCCCTGGCCGCCGAGGGCAAGGGCAGCTCGCACCGCATCGCCCGCGCCATCCTGATGGACGCCCCGCCTTCCATCGACGCCAACGAGATCACCGACAAGGGCTACATCAACCAGCGGGCCGTGCTGACCAGCCGCGCCCATCTGGTGGAAAAGCTCTACACCCCCGGCGACGATCCCGACGTCATCCGGATGGGATAAGCTGTTAAGCCCCTCACCCGGCTTGCTCATGCTCGCCACCCTCTCCCCCACGCGGGAGAGGGAAAGCTTGGCACAGTCAAAAGCCCAGGGACACGACCATGATCGATTACCGCACTCCCCTTAGCGACCTGATGTTCGCGCTGCGCCATGGCGCCGAGGCCGCCCGCCTGCCCCATTGGGACGACGAGACCGCCGAGACCGTGCTGACCCACGCCGGCGCCATGGTGGACGGGATCATCGCGCCGCTCGACCCGCTGGGCGACACCGAGGGCACCCGGCTGGTGGACGGCCGCGTGGTGATGCCGCAGCCCTTCGTCGACGCCTATCGCCAGTTCGCCGGCGACGGCTGGCAGGGCCTCGCCGTGCCCGAGGAGGACGGCGGCCAGGGCCTGCCTCACATTCTCGCCTCGGCGCTGTCCGAGATGCTGTCGGGGGCCTGCATCACCTACCAGATGGTGCTGTCCCTGGCCCACGGCGCCATGCGGACGCTGGCGGCCAGCGGCTCGGCCGAACAGCGCGCCACCTGGATTCCCCGCCTCGCCGCCGGCGAGTATCTGGCCACCATGTGCCTGACCGAAGCCCAGGCGGGTTCGGATCTGGGGCTGGTGCGCACCATGGCGACGCCCCAGCCCGACGGCTCGTGGAGCATTTCGGGCGGCAAGATATTCATCTCGGGCGGCGACCAGAACCTCACCGAGGGCCGCATCATGCATCTGGTGCTGGCCCGCACCCCCGACGCGCCGCCCGGCGTCAAGGGGCTGTCCCTGTTCCTCGCCTCCTCCCTGCTGGAGGACGGCACGCGCAACGCCATTTCGGTGGTGCGCCTGGAGGAGAAGATGGGCATGCACGCCTCGCCCACCTGCCAGGTGGCCTTCGACGGCGCCCGGGCCGAGATCATCGGCGCGCCGGGCGAAGGCTTGGCCCGCATGTTCACCATGATGAACGCCGAGCGCCTGGACGTGGCGGTGCAGGGCGTCGGTCTGGCCGAGGTGGCGCTGCAGCGCTCGCTGGCCTACGCCAACGAACGCAAGCAGGGCCGTGCCGGAAAGGATTCCGGCCCCGACATCATCGCCAAGCACGGCGACGTGCGACGCATGCTGCTGGCCCAGATGGCCCTGGCCATGGGCTGCCGCGCCATGGTGATGCGTACCCTGGTGGACCTGGAACTGGGCGACAAGCCGGCCCTGATGGAGCTGATGACCCCGGTTGCCAAGGCCTTCGCCACCGAGGCCGCCATGGAGGCCGCCGACCACGCCATCCAGGTGCATGGCGGTTATGGCTTCCTCAAGGAATACCGGGTGGAGCAGATCCTGCGCGACGGCCGCATCACCCGCATCTACGAAGGCACCAACGGCATCCAGGCCGCCACCGTGGCCGGCCGGGTGATCCGTCTGGACCAGGGGAGGGCGCTGGCCGAGTTCAAGACCGAGGTGGAGGCCGCCATGGGGGGCGCCTCCCCCGCCTTCGCCACCGCCCTGGGCCAGGCCCTGGCCGCCTGGGACGAGGCCGGTTCCGCCATGGCGGCCCGCAAGGATATCGGGCTCACCGCCACCTCCTATCTGCGCCTGACCGGTCTGGTCGCCTTCGGCGCCGCCTGGGCGCGGCTGGAAGCGGCCGCCGAGCATGCCGCCAACCCGGCCCGCATCCGTGCCGTGGCCGAACACGTGCGCGACTGGATGCTGCCCGAAACCCGGCATCTGGCGAACTTATGCAAAAATTCCGCGGAACTCGGGTCTTTACCCGATGAGGTATTCATCGCTTGATGATTCCTGGGGAAAACCCCCAGCGATTCGGGACAGGACCGTTGTATTGTTGCGGAAAACCCGACACATTGCTTAACTCCCCGCTGGCCGGAAGCCCACCTGTGACAAGGCTTCCAGCCTGGGGTTCGGGTTCAAGGCCGGGTGGCGTCGCCACAACAGAGTTGTTGACGTCCGCAACGGTCGTGTCATTTTCAACCGGTCACGACAATTCCATTGGGGGTCTCATGAACAAGCAGGATCTGGTGAACAAGGTTGCCGAGCTCAGCGGTCTGTCCAAGGCTGCCGCCGACAACGTGATCGACGCCACCTTCGCCGCCATCACCTCGGCGCTCAAGGCTGGCGACGATGTCCGCCTGGTCGGTTTCGGTTCCTTCTCGGTGACTCAGCGCGCCGCCAAGGAAGGCCGCAATCCCCGCACCGGCGCCACCATCAAGATCGCGGCCTCCAAGGCCCCGAAGTTCACCGCCGGCAAGGGTCTGAAGGACGCCGTCAACGGCTAAATCCTTCGCCTTCAAGGGTGAAAATGCCAAGGCCCCCGGAGAAATCCGGGGGCCTTCTGGTTTCTGGGGCTATGGAAGGAATGCGGGCGGGACGCCCGCGCTCCGAAATGCTCGTTGGAGCGCGGGCGTCCCGCCCGCATTCCTTATCTTACCCTGAGCGGCTTGCCCCGCCGCGCCGCGATCAGCTCGGCCAGGACGGAGACGGCGATCTCGGCCGGGGTGCGGGCGCCGATGTCGAAGCCCACCGGGGCGGCCATGCGCTTGAGCTTGTCGCCCAGGTCTTCCAGGCGCTGGCAGCGCTTGGCATGGGTGCGCGTGCTGCCCAGCGCGCCGATATAGAAGGCCTCCGAGCCCAGCGCCGCCCTGAGCGCCGCGTCGTCCAGGCGCGGCACGTGGGTCAGGCTGACCACGGCGGTGCGGCGGTCCATGCTGATATCGGCCAGCACCTCGTCGGGCTCGCCGCAGATCAGCGTGGTCCCGGGAAAGCGCGCCTCGTCGGCGAAGGCGCGGCGGGGATCGACCACGGTGACGGCAAAACCCGCCTGGCGCGCCATGCCGGCCAGCACCTGGCTGATATGGACGGCGCCGCCGATGATCAGGGTCCAGGGAGCCTCGTGGCTGCGCACGAAGATCTCGTCCGCCACCACGCCGCAGGTCCCCTGGCCCAGATGCATCTGGGCGGCCACCAGGCGGGTCTCGTCCAGGGCGAGCGAGCCGCTCACCCCATCGTCGCCGACCAGCGCCTGGGCGCCGGTGGCCAGATCGAGGACCAGGGCGGTGGGCTGGCGCAAGGCCTGTTGCCGCACCGCCTTTTCCAGAAGGTCACGTTCGGGGTTGAACACCGCCACCCGGATATTGCCGCCGCAGGGCAGGCCCACGGCCCAGGCCATCTCGTCCTCGACCCCGAAGGCCAGCTGCCGGGGGGCCTCGCCGGCCTCCAGCTCGCGCGCCTCGGAGATGACGGCGGATTCGACGCAGCCGCCCGACACCGAACCGGCGAAGGTGCCATCGGCGTCCACCGCCATGTAGGAGCCGATGGAGCGAGGAGCCGAGCCCCAGGTGGCCATGACCACGGCCATGACCACCCTTTTGCCCTCGTCCATCCATTTCAGCGCGGTGGCGAGCACCTCGCAGTCGTCCGCCGCCATGTCGGCGGGATCGCACTTGATGGCGTCGAGGCACATGGGGCTACTTCCCGTTCCAGAGGTCGTCCACCTGCTTGCGAGCCACCGCCAGCAGGACGCGGCGGCGGTACTTGACCCCGGCCACCGTGGTTTTCAGGACGTTGGAGACCTTGCGCACCGCCTGGGTCAGGGCCTCGGCGGTCTCGTCGTTCCACGGGCGGCCCCACAGGGCGTCGGTGGGGATGGTCAGCGGCGCGGAATTGGTGCCGGTGATGGCGACCCGCAATCCGGCGATGACGTTGCCGTCCCGTTTCAAGGCCACCGCCACCCCGGCCAGGGGAAAGTCGATGGCGTCACGCACGCGGACCTTGGAATAGGCGGCGGTCCAGCCGGTGGCCGGCGGCACCAGCACGGCGGCCAGAACCTCGCCCGCTTCCAGGGCCAGATGCTCGGCCCCGCTTTCCTTGAACAAATCGGCCAGCGCGATCTGGCGCAGGCCCTTGGGCCCGACGATCTCGGCCGAGGCGTTCAGCACCATCAGGGCCGGAGCCACGTCGCCGTGATAGGTGGCGTAGCAGCGGTCGGACTTGACCACCACGTGGCACTTGTCGCCCTCGTATTTGAGGCAGAAGCCGTTGCCGGACCGCCACCACTCGGACTGGTTATAGAACACGCAGCGGGTGTCCTGGCACAGGTTGCCGCCGAGCGTCGCGGCGGCGCGGTGGCTGGGCCCCGCCACCAGCGAGGCGGCATGGGCCACCGCCGGCCAGGAGGCCAGGATACGGCTATCCTCGGCGATGGCTTCCAGCGTGGCGCCGGCGCCGATGCGCAAGGCCCCGTCGGCGCCCACCGAAATGGTGCCGAAGCCGTTAATGCCGGTGAGGTCCACCAGGGTCTCGGGCTTACCTAAGCCCCGACGCAGGTTGGGCAGCAGGTCGGTGCCGCCGGCCAGGGGCTCGGCCCCCGGAGCGGCCAGGGCGGCGACGGCGTCGGACAGCGAGGCGGGCCTGAGCGTGCGGAAATCGGGAAGGATGTTCATTCTGCGGCCTCCTTGGCGTCGAGGAGTTCGGTGATGGTCTCAGGGCTTAAGGGGAATTTGGTGGAGCGCACCCCCACCGCCTCGTAGACCGCCTCGTGCACCGCCGGCAGGAAGCCGGCCAGCATGCCCTCGGACGCCTCCTTGGCGCCGAACGGGCCGTTGGGATCGATGCTTTCGACGATCATCACCTCGATATCGGGGCTTTCCGCCATGGTCGGCACCCGGTAGTCGAGGATGTTGCCGTGCATCATCTTGCCGTCTTCCCAGCGGGTCTCCTCGGAAAGCGCCTGGCCCATGCCCATCCACACACCGCCCTGGGTCTGGCCCTCGACGGCAAGCGGGTTGAGCGCCTTGCCCACGTCCACGGCCACCCACACCTTGTGGGCGGTGACGCGGCCGGTGATCTCGTCGACCGAGGCCTCGACCACTTGCGCCGCGTAGCAAAAGCCCATGGTGGCGCCGATGGCGCTGCCCCGGATCTTCTTGTCGCCCTGGAACTCGGTCGGGCAGGTGAAGGTGCCCTTCACCGTGATGGTGCCGGTGTCGATCAGGGCGGCCTTGACCACCTCCTGGAAGGTGAGGCCCGGGTCCTGGCTGCCGGCCACCATGAAGACTTCATCGATGACCTCGATGTCTTCTTCGCGGGCGTCCAGCTTCTTGGCCGCCGCCTTGATCAGCACGGCCTTCATCTCCTCGGCCGCCGCGATGGAGGCGTTGCCCACCATGAAGGTGACGCGTGACGAGTACGAGCCGTTGTCCTTGGGCGTCAGCGCCGAATCGGCCGAGATCACCCGGATACGGGAAAGCCGCACGCCCAGCACCTCGGCCGCCACTTGGGACGCCATGGTGTTGGAGCCCTGGCCGATATCGGCGGCGCCGGTGAGCAGCGTAATGCCGCCGTCAAAGTCCAGCTTGAGGTTGACGGTGGCGTGGGGCTCGCCGGTCCAATGCTTCGGGGTAGAAGTGCCCGAGACGAAGTGGGACAGCGCGATGCCTAAGCCCCTGCCCTTGGGCATCTTGCCCTTGCGCTCGGCCCAGCCCGAGGCCGCTTTGACCTTCTCCAGGCATTCCGGCACGCCGTAGCTCATCACCCGCTGGGCGTAGAGCGTGACATAGGGAATCTGCGGCAGCATGTTGCGCTGGCGGATATCGAGCGAATCGATGCCCAGTTCCTCGCCCATCTCGGTCAGCAGGGCCTCGAAGGCGGCCCGCGTGTCCACCGTGCCGTGGCCGCGCATGGCGCCGCAGGGGGGCGTGTTGGTGTAGACGCGCCAGGCGTCGTGCTTGATGGCCGGGATGTGATAGAGCCCGTGCATCAGGGCGCCGGTGTAAAGGATGGTGATGATGCCATAGCCGGCATAGGCGCCGCCCGCCTGGGTGGCCTCCAGGGCCAAAGCGGTGATCTTGCCGTCCCGCTTCAGGCCGATCTTCATCTTCACTTCCGTCCACGGACGACCGCGATGGGCGATGAAGGTCTCCTCGCGGGTCTGGACCAGCTTGACCGTGCCCTTGGCCTTGCGTGCCAGCAGGCCAGCGATGATCTCGAAGTGCAGCGCCTCGGTGCGCGCCCCGAAACCGCCGCCCAGGAAGGGCTTGATCACCCGGATGCGGGCCGAATCCATCTGCAGGCAGGCCGCCACCTTCAGGTGCACGTAGTACGGCACCTGGGTGGTGGTGTTGAGCGTCAGCATGTCGCGCACCGGGTCGTACTCGGCGAGCGTGGCGTTCAGCTCCATGTGGACGTGGTTGACCTCGGCGAAGGTGTAGACCTTCTCGCGGATCAGCTCGGCCTCGGCGAAGGCCGCCTCCACATCGCCGAACTCGGCGTGGACCTCGCGCAGCACGTTGTTGGGCTTGTCGTCGTGGATGGCGACGGCGCCTTCCTTCATGGCCGCCTTGGGCGTCATGTAGGCGGGCAGCACCTCGTACTCGACCTTGATCAGGTTGATGGCCTTCTCGGCGGTCAGTTCATCGACGGCCGCGACGGCGGCAACGGGGTCGCCGCGATAGCGGACCTTGTCGCGGGCCAGCGGATATTCGTTCTCGGCGATGGGCAGCACGCCGTAGGGGACCGGCGTTTCGGCGCCCGTGCAGACGGCGAACACGCCGTCGAGCGCCTCGGCCGCCGAGGTGTCGATGGATTTGATGCGGGCATGGGCGACGGGGCTCCTTAAGATTCGCCCCACCAGGGCGCCGGGGGCGGCGATGTCGGCGGTGTACTTGGCCTTGCCGGTGACCTTCTCGACGCCGTCAACCAGGGGCGTGCGGGCGCCGACCGTGCCGTTCTTGGGGAATTTCGGGCTCATTGGGCCGCCTCCTGGCAACCGCAGCGGGCCTGGGCGGCCACTTCCACCGATTCGATGATCTTCACGTAGCCGGTGCAGCGGCACAGATTGCCGGCCAGCGCGTCCTTGATCTGGTCGCGGTTGGGATTGGGGTTCTTGCGCAGCAGCGCCTCGGAGGCCATCAGCATGCCCGGCGTACAGAAGCCGCACTGCGTGCCCAGCTTCTCGTGGAAGGCGGCCTGCAGCTTGGAGATGGTGCCCTGGGTCGCCAGGCTTTCCACCGTCTCGACCCTCTTGCCCGCCACCTGATGGGCCAGCGTCGAGCAGGCCAGCCGGGGCCGGTCGTCCACCAGTACGGTGCAGGCGCCGCACTCGCCGCCGTCGCAGCCCTGCTTGGTCCCGGTGAGGTTGGTCACCTCGCGCAGGTAGTCGAGCAGCAACATGTTGTCGGGCACCAGATCCTCGCGGGCGCGGCCGTTGAGGGTCAATCGCAGGATGCTTTTCAAGGTCTTCCTCCCTCGGAAGCTTTGGGTCTTTTTGGTGTTAGTAGAGACGCTTGAGCAAAGAGATCAAAAGGCGCCGGGCGTCGTCGGACAGACCGGCGGAAAAATCATGGTCCTGGCGGGCCACCGCAGCCTGGATGCGGGCCAGGGCCAGCTTGCCCTCGTCCGTCATGCGCAGATGATAGGAACGGCGGTCGTTGGGCGCCGCGTCGCGGCGGATCAGCCCCTTGTCCTCCAGCGCGTTGACCACCTTGACGATGGAGGAGCGGTCGACCTCCATCACCTCGGCCAGGGCGCTCTGGGTCAGGCCGGAATTGCTGGCGATCACCTGCAGCATGCCGTAAAGGCCGGGCGTGATGCCCTCGGCAGCCGTGACGGTCTGGGCGAAATGCTTGAAGGCCGCCACCTGGGCGCGGCGCAGATGGAACCCCAGCTCGTCGGTCATGGGACCGAACGAGGTTCCGGCTCCGTCCTCGGTGTCGGCGATCTTGGCCTGGCTGCCCGGCATAACAATACCCTCATTCCATTTCCGGGCATTGTTGACCAGGTCAACGACTTTGGCAACAAGATTGTTTACCTAGCAAACAATATGTTTCCATTCCGGCGAGCCAATTCATTGGCTCGCCTCATTGCCCTCAAACGCCGGGCGCTTCGCTTGGCTTTCCGCGCCATAAGGCGCGACGGGCCTTGCCCTTGCCGCCGCTCCCCAAGGGAGCGGCGGTATCAGTTGACCCAGGAGCCCAGCTCCCCGATCCGGCGGCGGTGGCTGTAGACGGTGCAGCGGTCGCCGCGCAGGAATCCGCACAGCGTGATGTTGCGCCGCTCGGCCACCTCCACCGCCAGCGAGGTGGGCGCCGACACCGCCGCCACCAGTTGGAAGCGGGCGCGCGCCGCCTTGGTGACCATCTCGAGGCTGAGGCGCGACGACAGCAGCACGCCGCAGGACGACGTATCGACGCCGTCCAGCAGGCAGCGGCCGATGACCTTGTCCAGCGCGTTGTGGCGGCCCAGATCCTCGGCGATGGCGACAATGCGCCCCGAGGCGTCGAACACCGCCGCCGCATGGGCGCCGCCGGTGGCGGCGAACACCGTCTGGCCGGTGCCCATCTCGGCCATCAGGCGATGCAGGGTGGCGGCGTCGACCACCAGACCGTCGGCGGCCTGGGGCAGGCCGGAAATCACCTCCTCGATCCGCCCGCCCTCGCCGCAGACGCCGCACGAGCTGTTCATCACCACGTCGCGGCGCCGGGCCTGGGGGCGGGCCGTATCGGCCAGATAGGCGGTCACCACCTTGGAATCGTCGGGGCAGAAGGCCACGGCGCGCAGATCGGCGACGGTCTCGATGATGCCTTCGGTGAACAGGAAGCCCACCGCCATGGCCAGGGGCTCGGCCACCCCCGCCTCGCCCAGGATGCCGTCGGCGGGGGTATAGGCCATGGCGCAAGCGCCGCCGCCGGTGGGTGTCCACATCAGGGTGTAGGTGCCCACGCCCTCGACGCTGATGGTGAGCGTGTCCTCGGTGATCACCGAGCACAGCTCCTCGTCCACCACGTAGCGGTCCAGGCGCACCGCCGCCACGGGGGAGGTCCCGTCCACGCGCTTGCTCATATCCGCCCCCCCAGCGCCATGGGCAGGCCGCGCCCGCGCACCGGGGCATGGGGCACCGAGGCACCCCGGGTGAACGCCGCCCGGGTGATCAGCAGCGCCTTGAGAGCCCAGCCCGAGAGCGCCGCCAGCAGACCGGCCAGGGGGGCGACGGGCAGACCGGCCAGGGCCAGCGCCCACAGGGCCAGCGCCGCCACCTGGGCGAGACGCGCCGCCCGCGCCGGCGGCGAGGCGAAGATGCCGAGCGCCCGCCCGGCATTGCCCGAGGCGGCCAATCCCCGCAGGTAGAAGGCCCAGGCCGCTTCACGCAGCAGCCCGGCGGCCAGGGCCCAGGCCAGAACCGCCGGAGTGGGCTCGGCCAGCAGGGCCAGCAGCCCCGCCCCTTCCGCCAGGCCCGACGCGATGATCAGCGGCACGATCTCCGCCTGCTTCCAGGCGGGAATGCCGCGCGACGCTTTCAGGATGCGCGACTGGCAATACAGGAAACCGGCGGCGAGCACGGCCAGCGGCACCGCCAGGGCGGCATGGCCGAACAGCCAGAAGGCTGCGCCTGCCGCCATCAGCGGCCCGGCGACGATGCCTTCCCTGGTCATCCACGAGGTCTGGGGATGGAAGAAGACGTTGAGCGCCCGCCAGGGCTTGCCGATTTCCAGCCAGACCATGGCGAGGCCGAGGCCCACCAGGACCAGGCCGGCGGCCAGCGGCAGCCTGCCGCCGTCGAAGGCGATGGCGGCCAGCACCAGCCCCGTCCCCGCCCCGCCGCCGATGAAGTTGCCGGCGGCGCGCAGGTCCCAGCTCTTCTGCAGCCGGGCGGTGATCATCTGTCTCATGGCCGTGCTCCGTCCCACAGGTAATAGAATCCCGGTCCCGTGCCCTCGTCCTCGTGCTGGCGGAACCACTTGTTCTCATTGATCAGCTTCGACACCGCGCTGTCGGGATCGTCCTTGTCGCCGAAGCGCAGCGCGCCCGACAGGCAGGCGTTGACGCAGGCGGGAGTGGCCTCGGGGTGAACGCCCGGCACCTTGCCCGCCTTGATGCCCGCGTCGATGCGGTCGACGCAGAAGGTACATTTGGTGACGACGCCGATCTTCTGCTGGGCGAGACGGGCCTTTTCCTGCCCCATCGGACCATTGCCATAGGCGTATTGGGCCTCATCCACCTTGTAGCGGGCCTCGTAGGGACACGAGACGGCGCAGTAGGAACAGCCGATGCAGATGTCGTAGTCGATGGTGACGATGCCGTCGGCCCGCTTGCGGGTGGCGGTGGAGGGACAGACCTCCATGCAGGGCGGCTCGTCGCAATGCTGGCAGCCGGTGGGCAGGAAGATGCGCCGCACGTCGGGGTACTGCCCCGCCTCGATGTCCAGCACCTTGCGCCATTGCACGCCGGGCGGCGTGGCGTTGGTCTCCTTGCACGACGCCGTGCAGGTCTGGCAGCCGACGCAGCGCCGAAGGTCGGCGACCATGACGTAGCGGGTCATGGGGCGTCTCCTTCCGCCAGGGGGCCGTCGACGCGGCGCACCGCGACGCGCACCAGATCGGCGCCCGAGCCGGTGGCGTCGGTCAGTTCCAGCGACATCTGGGTGATGGCGTTGAGCGACGGGAAGTTGAGATCCTTGGCGTAGGGGGTCTTCCAGTGCTGGAACTGGCCGGGAATGACCAGGGTGTCGGGACGGCAGCCCTGGACCAGGGCGGCGCGCCCCCTTGTGCGGCCGACGATGGAGCTGACCTCCACCCAGTCGCCGTCCTTGATGCCCAGCGCCTTGGCCGACGACGCGTTGATGATCACCGAGCCGTGGCCGCGCAGATTGCCTGCCACCTCGTTCATCAGCGGAATGCCCGCGTTGTTGCCGGTGGTGTAGGGCATGGATTTGGTGGTGATGCCCCAGAAGGGGAAGTCCTCGGCCTTGGCCCCGGTCTGCTCCACCGCCTTCACCCAGCGGCCGGGCACGTCGTGCCAGTGGGGAATGCCCTGGTACTCTTCCAGCTGGTCGTCCCACCAGAAGATGCCCGCCTCGTGCAGGCGGCGGCCCAGTTCGACGCCGACCCGGGTCAGGCGCTCCTGGTAGGGCAGCTCGTAGCGGAGATTCTGCTCCTCCATGGTGGCGTGCAGGTACCAGTCCTCGCGGGCGAAGGGCTGCATGAAGAAGCCGTTCTCCTTCATCCAGTCCAGGCCGTGCACTTCCGCGCCCTTGGTGGCGCCGGCGGTGGCCGCCTTGCACACCCGGTCCCAGATGGTGTCCACCTCGTGGACCTGGTCGTCGGGCAGGGTGAAGTCGTAGCCCTCGCCCTTCAGCGGCACCAGGGCGAAGCCCTTGTTGATGGCGACGTTGTATTCCTTCAGCAGGCCGACGCGGCGCGACAGCTCGGTGGTGATCCAGGTGAAGTCGCGGGCCTGGCCCTGGGGCTCCACCGCCTTCTGGCGCAGCACGAAGCCCTGATGCGCCCAGTGCTGCTCGACGAACTTGGAGCCGCCGGCCCGGATCAGCTGGGTGCTTTCCAGGTCGGTGGCCTCGGGCAGCAGGACGTCGGCCATGTGGTTGGTCTCGTCCATGGTGTAGGCGAAGCACACGATGAACGGCATCTTGGCCATGTTCCCCGACATCTGGGCGGTGTCCCAGAACGAGATGGCCGGATTGGTGCGGTACGCGATCCACACGTCGGGCGGCAACGGCGGCTCGATCCCTTGCGGCGTGTCTTTGAGGAACATCCACGCCAGATGGGTGGGGCCCAGCGCCTGGGCCCAGCTGGAATCGCCGACGATGGGCACCAGGGTGGTGTGGGCGTTGCGGCCCTTGGGCTTTTCCGCCCAGCCGCCCTTCTTGGTCGAGTTCATCTGGGCGACCATGAAGCCGTCCTCGCCGGGCTTGACGCTCTTCAGGCGGTTCTCGTAGGGGCGGTTCAGGCGCACCGTGGTGCCCAGCGTGCCGCCCGGCACCTCCAGCGCGCCGACCAGGGTGGCCAGCACGGTGCGCGCCCAGCAGCACTCATAGGCGCCCCAGCCGTTGTTGACCGTCTTGCCCAGGGTCACCGCCACCGGGCGGTAGGGCAGGATCTTGCCGCCCACCTCGACGGTCTGGCCGACGCAGGCGTTGTCCAGGAACTCGTTGGCCACCCGGCGCACCGTGGCGGCGGGCACGTCGCAGACCTTTTCCGCCCATTCCGGGGTATAGCCCCGCATGCCGTCGACCAGCAGGCCGAAGCCGGTGCGGGCCCGCGCGTTCTCGCGCCGCGCCATCTCGCCGTCGGGCAGCTTGGCCACGGCCGACGACACGATGAACTCGCCCTCGATGGCCGGCACGGCGCCCGGATGGTCGTGGGGCACCGGGCCATTGGTGACGGTGTCCCACATCAGCGGCTTGCCGGTGGCCTCGTCGCGCAGGTACCAGCCCTCGTCGTCCACCAGATAGGGCGACGCCGTGCGGTCGCGCAAATAGGCGAGGTCCAGCTTGTCCCGGCCCGCCTCGTGCAGCATGACGTGCAGCATGGCGAACATGAAGGCGGGGTCGGTCTTGGGGCGGATGGGCACCCATTCGGCCGAACAGGCGCCGGTGGGCGACAGGTGCGGCTCGATCTGCACACGTTTGATGCCGCGGATGCGGGCGTCGGCGTGGCGGCGCACGGCGCAGGGGCCGCCCGACACTTCCACGTTGGTGCCGAAGGACACGATGTAATTGGCGTTGGGCGTGTCGGCCGCCACGGTGAAGGCGCGATGCCAGTACTCGCCGTAGAGATGCTCGGAATGGACGCACTTGACGCCCTGGCCCGAGCCGAAGCTGAAATCGATGGGGCCCCAGGCGGCCAGGAAGCAGGGAAGCGTTCCCATGTAATTGGCCGGGGTGCCGCCATGGCCGAAGGTGGCGGCCAGACGCGGCATGCCCTGTTCGTTCAGCAATCCCTGCTCGCGCAAGGACCGCAGCTTGCCGGCCACCAGGTCCAGCGCCTCGTCCCAGGTGATGGGGACGAAGCCGGGGTCCTGGTCGCGGCCCTTCAGCGGATTGGTCCGCTTCATGGGGGTAAGCACCCGGTGGGGATTGTAGGTCTTCTGCACCAGCCCATAGGCCTTGACGCAGGGGCGTCCGTCGGCCGGGTGTATCCCTTTGCCGGCGTGGTTGGGCTCCACCGCCACCGCCACCCCATCCTCGACCGTGACACACATCAGGTCGGGACCAGCGACGCAATTGTAGCAATAGGTTGGGACGGATTTGGTCTCGACGGACATGACATTTCTCCTGATCCGGCGCCGCTTTCGGCGGCGTTGCTCCCCGGTTGCGCCCCCTCGGCCATCGCGGCCGGCGAACTGCGTTTTTTAACGTCGTAATGCATTTTTTACGCATGAGTCAATTTTTTTGCGTAACTTTGCATATCAAGACATAGGCGACCTATGCCGTCCGGCGCGCCAATTGGCCGAGCAAAAGCGATACGCCCCGGCACGATGGCCGGGGCGCAGGACGGTCAGTGAAGGGGAAAAAGGATCAGTCGGCCGATTGCAGCCCGCCGAAGCGGGTGTAATAGGCGGGATGAGCCTCGGGCACCGGGCCCTCGGCGGTTTCCAGCATGCTCATGACATGGGTCTCGGCCGCCGCCTGGACCAGGCGGTAGAGGTTGCGGCACAGCACCCGGGCCGAAGTCCCCGGCCAATGGGCGGGCAGCAATTCGTCGGGCAGCATGGGGTCGCGCAGCAGGGCGCGGCGATAGCCGTGCATCAGCAGGGTGCGGACCACGAAGCACAGTTCGGGGTTCAGCTCGCCGTTGCCCGACAGGGCCTGCCACAGGGGCCGGAAGGTGTCGAGGAACTCGTTGTAATCGGCGGCCAGACGGTCCAGGTCCCAGCAGGTATGGATCAGGTCGCGCAACGCCTCGGGCGTCACCCAATCCTCGGCGCTGGCGCTCATCATCACGGCGCGGTCCTGCACGCCCGCCTCGGCCAGGGCCTGGCGCACCGCACTCTTGTCGGGGTCGGGATGGACCAGCACGCCGCTGGCCAGCTGGCCGAAGCCCAGCCAGCCCAGGTCGCGGCGCAGCGAATCGCGACGCTCGGAATCCATGCCCTCGATATTGGTGACCGCCAGGGTCCAGTTACCGTCCCAGGGCTTGCCGTTGTAGTGATAGATGCGGTTGTGGGCGGCTTCGAAGCGGCGGCGGCCCATCTCGGTCAGGCGGTAATAGCTGCGCCGCCCGATCTGCATGGAGGACAGCCACGCCTCCTTGGACAGGCGGAACACCGAGGTCCGCACGATGCGCTCGTTCAGGCCCAGCGGCTCGACCAGATTGATCACGCTGCCCAGCCAGGCGCTGCCGCCGTGGTGCGAGATGGCGTCGCCATAGACGGTAATGATCAGCGACTTCGCCTTGGGGCGAAGACGCGCCAGAACCTGTCCCACGATTTCACCCACCCGCCGGTTCATGCCACCCTGCCCGGATAAAGATAAAGCGCTCATCCACGCGGCACATCCTAATGAAGCGGTATTTTCGGGCAACCACGAATTTCAAGGAGCCGCCGAGATGATCAATGGACTGGAAAACGCCATACGAAAGACCTATAGTCCGTTTCCCTTGGGAGGGGATTGGGGCTCCTTCCGACATTCCGCAGGAACAGCCGGACTACAATGCCCCAGATCGCCCGCTTCGGTATCCGCGCCAAGCTCATCCTGATCTTCGTCCTGATCAAGGTCATCCCCCTGCTGGTGCTGGCGGCTTTCGCCTGGCGCGGCCAGGCCTGGCTGGCCGAGCGGGTCTCGGAAAACGTCACCGGCATGACGCGGGCCATGCGCGAGACCACCGAGCATGTGGTGGCCGGCACCACCAATTCGGCGATCAAGGCGCTGGACGACGCCGCCAGGGAAAGCCTGGAGCGGCTGACCACCGACACCGCCCGCCAGGTGGCCGACTTCCTTTACGACCGGGACGGCGACATCCGTTCGGCGGCGATGATCGAGCCCAGCGAGGACAGCTACCGCCGCTTCCTGCGCGGCCGCACCCGCCTGATCGAGCGCCACTACCCCTGGGTCCCCACCCCCGACGGCTCCAAATGGGTGCCCGGCCCCGAGGCGGTGCCCCATTACGACGCCCCGCCCGTCCAGTCGTCCATCGAGGACAACCGCCGCAACTTCAACTACCGCCCCGCCACCGAGGGCGGCCTGAAGGTCGAGCGCCCCCTGTTCCTGGAAATGACCTTCATCGGCCTGGACGGCCGCGAGAAGGTCAAGGTCACCACCTCGGACCTGACCAGCCGCGAGCTGCGCGACGTTTCCAGGCGCGAAAACACCTTCATCAAGGCCGAAACCTATTTCGACAGCCTGAAGGCGCTGGGCCCCGACAAGATCCACGTCTCGGACGTGATCGGCGCCTATGTGCGCTCGCCCATCATCGGCCCGTTCACGCCAAAGGCGGCGGCGGCCAAGGGAATCGAGTTCGCGCCGGAAAAGGCGGCCTTCGCCGGCACCGAGAACCCGGTCGGCACCCGCTTTCGCGGTCTGGTGCGCTGGGCCACTCCGGTGGTCCGCCAGGGACAGACCACCGGCTGGGTGACGCTGGCGCTCGATCACGACCACCTGATGGAATTCACCGACCACATCCTGCCGACGCCTGACCGCTATTCGCCCATCGCCGACGCGGCGTCGGGCAATTACGCCTTCATCTGGGACTACAAGGGCCGCTCGGTGGTGCATCCCCGCCACTACTTCATCACCGGCTACGACCCCGAGACCGGCGAGCCGGCGGTGCCGTGGCTTGATGCCGGGCTTTACGCCCAGTGGAAGGAAAGCGGCAAGCCCATCGGCGAGTTCCTGAAGACCGCCCCCACCTTCCTCGAGCAATCCCTGAAGAAGAAGGGCTCTCCCGAACTGGTCAAGCAGGGGCTGCTGGGCCTCGACTGCCGCTATCTCAACCACGCGCCGCAATGCACCGGCTGGATGGACCTCACCAGCCAGGGCGGCTCGGGCTCGTTCGACATCTTCTGGAGCGGGTTGTGGAAGCTGACCACGGCCGCCACCATCCCCTACTACACCGGCCCCTACGGACAGTCTCCGCGCGGCTTCGGCTTCGTCACCATCGGCGCCAACGTCGACGACTTCCACGCCGCCGCCACCAAGGAGAAGGAGAACACCGACCAGATCCTGGCGCTGCGCAACCGCGACCTGCAGGCCCAGTACGACAACGTCATGGCGCTGATCGCCGCCCAGGTGGAAAGCCTGGCGCGCCAGCTGTCGCTGTCCACCCTGGTGATGATCGCCGTGGTGATCGGCATCGCGGTGTGGATGGCCTCGTTCCTGACCCGGCGCATCACGGCGGTGGTGGGCGGCATCCATCGCTTCAGCGAGCAGGAGACCGAATACCGCCTGCCGGTCCAAGGCGACGACGAGATGGCCAGCCTGGCGCTGTCGTTCAACCAGATGGCCGATCGCGTCGGCGAATCGTTCCTCCGCCTCGAGGAAGCCCGCAAGCGGGCCGAGGAGGCCAGCCGCATGAAGAGCGAGTTCCTCGCCAACATGAGCCACGAGCTGCGCACCCCCCTGAACGGCATCATCGGCTTCTCCGAGCTGATCCGCGACGAGGCCGCCGACGACGAAACGCGCGAGAACGCCGACATCATCGAAAAGAGCAGCCGCCACCTGCTGGAACTGGTCAATTCCATCCTCGACATCGCCAAGATCGAGGCCGGCGCCATGACCCTGGCGGTTCAGCCGGTGAAGCTGGCCGCCCTGGTGACGGAAGCCGCCGCCGTCCACCAATCGGCGGCCCAGGCCAAGGGAATCGGCCTGGTCAACCGAATCGGCGACGATTGCCCGGAAACCATCCAGGCCGATCCGCTGCGGCTGCGCCAGATCCTCCACAACCTGCTGTCCAACGCCGTCAAGTTCACGGAGAAAGGCGAGGTGTCCTTGAGCGTCGAACGGACGCCCGGCCATGTGGTGTTCCGGGTGGCCGATACCGGGGCCGGCATTCCCGAAGACATGCTGCACGCCATTTTCGAGAAGTTCCGTCAGGTTGATTCCTTCCTGACCCGCTCCCATAGTGGAACCGGCCTGGGACTTACCCTGGCCCGCCATCTGGTCGAACTGATGGGCGGCACCATCGGTGTCGAATCCACGCTCGGCCAGGGAACCGTCTTCCACTTCACCCTGCCTTGCCCACAGCCCGAGAGCCCCTCATGAAGAACGCCCTGGTGGTCGATGACAACGACGTCAACCGTATCCTGGCGTCCCGCCTGCTGACCAAGGCCGGCTGGACGGTTTCCGACGTGGATTGCGGCGAGGCGGCGCTCAGTTTCCTCGCCGCCAACACCGTGTCGCTGATCCTCCTGGACGTCAGCATGCCGACCATGAGCGGCCAGGAGGTCTGCCGGCGCGTCCGCGCCGAAAGCCTGGGCGGGCCAATGGTCAAGATCGCCGCCTATACCGCCCACGCCATGCCCGAGGAGGTGCAGGAATTCCTCGACGGCGGCTTCGACACCGTGCTGCTCAAGCCCATGTCCCGCGACCGCCTGAACGCCACCTTGAGCGAATTGGGGTTCGAATGATCGGCCGTCGTCTGGTTCTCGTCGGCCTCGCCGCCGCCCTGGCCGCCACCACGGCCACCGCGGCCGAGCGCCCCACCCAGGAACAGGTCCAGGCTCTCACCCTGAAGGCCGCGGCGCTGTTGGCCGCCAACGGCGTGGAAAAGGCGCGCGAAGCCTTCCACCGCGAAGGCGAGTTCCGCTTCGGCGAGATCTACGTCAACGTCATCGACGGCAACGGCACCTGGCTGATCTATCCGCCCAACCCCAGGAACGAGGGCAAGTCGGTGCTCAACGCCAAGGACAGCGGCGGCAAGCTGCTGGTCCAGGAGATCATCTCCGTGGCCCGCGACAAGGGCGAAGGCTGGGTCGAGTACCAGTGGCTCAATCCGGCCAGCAACCGGATCGAGCCGAAGATCACCTACGTCAAAGCCGTTCCCGGCAAGGACCTCATCACCTATATCGGGCTCTACAAGTAGGCGGAGCCCCCCGCCTCATCCCCAGATGTCCTGGGTGATGTTGGCGTACCAGCTCTCGGCATAAGAGGCTTCCAGTCCCCGGAACATGGCAGACGCACCCTTGGGGCTGATGCCGCCCGAACCGGGAACGTCGGCGATCTTGCCGTTGATGACCCGGTAGACGCCGGCCACGGTGATGCCGTAATCGGGCGACAGCAGCGAGTAGCAGGTGTTCATCCAGATGGGATCGGGGGCCGGCTGGCCCCGCAGCGCCGCCACGATGGCGGCGGCGGCCACCTTGGCCTGGGAATTGGCCGAGAAGCCCGATTTCGGCTGGGGCGCGGCGTTGGTGGCGTCGCCCACCACGTAGATGTCGGGGGCCTTGGCCGACTGGAAGGTCTGCGGCACCACCGGCACCCAGCCCGAGGAATCGGCCAGCCCGGCGGCGATACTGATCCGTCCGGCGCTCTGCTGCGGAATGTGGTTCAGCACGCTGGCCTTGTGGCGGGTGCCGAACTCGGTCTCCACCGTCAGGGTCTTGGCGTCCACCTGCACCACCTTGCCGTCCTTGGACAGCGGCACCCATTCCAGCAGCCCCTTGTAGAGCTGATCCCAGCCCTCGACGAACAGCGGCTGCTTGGAGAAGGAATCCTTGGCGTCCAGCAGCAGCAGCTTGGACCGGGGCTTCCTGGTCTTGAGGTAATGGGCGATCAGGCTGGCGCGCTCGTAGGGGCCGGGCGGGCAGCGGTAGGGATTGGCGGGAATGGTCATCACCACCACACCGCCGTCCTCCATGGCTTCCAGCTGGCGGCGCAGCAGCAGGGTCTGCGGCCCGGCCTTCCAGGCGTGGGGCGCCAGTTCGGCATCGGCCTCGGAATAGCCTTGCTCGCCCCATTTGAAGTCGATGCCGGGCGACAGAACCAGCTTGTCGTAGGCGAGCTTTTCGCCGCCCTGCAGCACCACCAGCTTGGCCGCCGCGTCGATATTGGTCACCTCGGCGTGGATCACCTCCACCCCGTGGCCGCGCAGGCCGTCATAGCCGAAGGTGTTGGCCTCCAGCGAGCGGAAGCCGCCGATCACCGAATTGCTGAACGGGCAGGTGATGAACCGGGTGGAGCGCTCCACCAGGGTCACCCGCAGGGAGGGGTCCTGGCGGCGCAGGTACTTGGCGGCGGTGGCCCCGCCGAAGCCGCCGCCCACCACCACCACGCGGGGGCCGGTTCCGGACGGGCCGGTGGCGCAGGCGGAAGTGAGCGAGGACAGGCCGGCAGCGCCGGCCAGGGTCAGGAAGGAACGGCGGTCGAAGGCATTGGTCATGGCGAAGCCCCCCTTCTCAGCGCAGATTGGCGAAATACTGGGCGACCGTGTCGATCTCGGCCTCGGTGAGGCCCTTGACCAGACGCGGCATGACGGTGGCGTTGGCCACCTTGTCGGCCTTGAAGTCGCGCAGCTTGCCGGCGATCAGGAAGGCGGGCTTGCCGGCGATGGCCGGAATGGCCCCCTCGTTGCGCCCCTCGGTCCCATGGCAATTGGCGCAGACCGCCGCCGCCAGGGGGGCGGGAGCGGGCTCGGCCGCCCAAGCCGCGAGAGGGGAAGCGATAATCACAGCCGGAACGACCCAAAACGATAATGTCCGCATGATAACCCCCAACTCGGCAGGTTGAATTCAGACCATTCTACACGTTTTCACCGACGAATACCCGCGCCTTGCGCAAAAAGACCGAAACATCCTGCCCGCGCCGCAGACCAAGCTTGTCCTTCACGTCGCGCGACAGCTCGGCCTCGACGATGATTCCGTCGGCCAGTTCCAGTTCGGCGCGCACCACCGGGCCCAGCACCACCACCTGGCGCACCTTGGCCTGGGGGATATCGGGAGACAGCTCCAGGACTTCAACGTCATGGGGACGGATGAAGGCGGTGCCGGGGCCGTCGGCCCGCCCCTCGCCCACATGCAGGCCGCCCACCTGGGCCTGGCCGCCCGCCACCCGACAGGGCAGCGCGTTGACGTTGCCCAGGAAGCGATAGACGAAGGGGGTGGCCGGAGAGTCGTAAATCTCGGCCGGAGTGCCGATCTGTTCGATGCGGCCCTTGTTCATCACCACCACCTCGTCGGCCACTTCCAGGGCTTCCTCCTGGTCGTGGGTGACGAACACGCCGGTCAGGCCCATCTCGTCGTGCAGATGGCGCAGCCAGCGGCGCAAATCCTTGCGCACCTGGGCGTCCAGCGCGCCGAACGGCTCGTCCAGCAGCAAGAGGCGCGGCTCCACCGCCAGGGCGCGGGCCAGGGCGACGCGCTGGCGCTGGCCGCCCGACAGCTGGCTGGGATAGCGCCCGGCCAGGCCTTCCAGCTGCACCAGCTCCAGCAGGGTATGGACCTTCTCGTTGATGGCGGCCACGGGGGGGCGGTCGGCGCCCTTCCTGACCTTCAGGCCGAAGGCGATGTTCTCGGCCACCGTCATGTGACGGAACAGGGCGTAATGCTGGAAGACGAAGCCCACCTTGCGGTCGCGGGTTCCCAGCCCGGTGGCGTCCACTCCGCCCAAGCGGATGCGCCCGTCGTCGGGCTGCTCCAGCCCGGCCAGAATGCGCAAAAGCGTGGTCTTGCCCGAACCCGACGGCCCCAGCAGCGCCACCAGCTTGCCCTGCGCCACCTTGAGCGACACCTGGTCCAGCGCGGCAAAGCTGCCGAAGCGCTTGGAAATATTCTCGACCTCGATCATATCCGATCCTTCAATACCGGCCCCGTTAATGTCCGATCGCGGCAAGCTCGTCCCGGTGCCACCATTCGAGCGCCGATTTGACCGCCAAAGTGACAAGGGCCAGAACGGCGAGGAGAGAGGAGACCGCGAAAGCGCCGACGAAATCGTATTCATTGTAGAGGATCTCCACATGGAGGGGCATCGTATTGGTAAGCCCCCGGATATGACCTGAAACCACGGAAACGGCGCCGAACTCGCCCATGGCCCGCGCGTTGCACAGCAGAACGCCATACAGCAGCCCCCAGCGGACATTGGGAAGCGTCACCAACCGGAAGGCGGCGAAGCCCGAGGCGCCGAGCGTCAGCGCCGCCTCCTCCTCCTCGCGCCCCTGCTCCTCCATCAGCGGAATCAGCTCGCGGGCGACGAAGGGGAAGGTGACGAAGATGGTGGCCAGCACGATGCCCGGCACCGCGAAGATGACCTTGAGGTCGTGTTCGGCCAGCCAGGGGCCGAGCAGCCCCTGCAACCCGAACAGCAGCACGTAGATCAGTCCCGAAATCACCGGCGAGACCGAGAACGGCAGCTCGATCAGCGAGACCAGCAGGCTCTTGCCGGAAAAGTCGAACTTGGCGACCGCCCAGCTGGCCGCCAGCCCGAAGGCGATGTTGAGCGGCACGGCGATGGCGGCCACGATCAGGGTCAGGCGGATGGACGAGAAGGTGTCGTCGGAGGACAGCGCCCGGACATAGGCGCCCCAGCCCTTGGCGAAGGCCTCCACCAGAACGGCGGCCAGCGGGGCCACCAGAAACAGCCCCAGGAAGGCCAGGGCCAGCAGCGTCAGGCTCCAGCGCACCACGGCCGGTTCACGCGTAGCGTTGCCGTTCATTGTTTCCACCCCTCAATCGCCGGGCGCGAGCCTCCGGCTCGCTTGGCTTTCCTCCGCTTTCCCCCTGCGCTCCGCTCCGGGGTCGCTCCGGGCCGCTCGCCGCGCGCGAAGGCGCGCAATACCGAATTGTCGGCAATGCCGACAGGGGCGCCGCGCTTCGGCTTCGCCTCGCTCATGCTCCCCCCATGCGCCCGCGGCGCCACTTCTGCAACAGGTTGACCGCCAGCAGCAGGGTGAACGAGATGGCCAGCATCACCGTGGCGATGGCGGTCGCACCCACGTAGTCGTATTGCTCCAGCTTGGTGACGATCAGCAGCGGGGCGATCTCGGACACGCCGGGCAGGTTGCCGGCGATGAAGATCACCGAGCCGTACTCCCCCACCGCCCGGGCCAGGGCCAGGGAAAAACCGGTCAGCAGCGACGGCAGGATGGACGGCAGGATCACCCGCAAAAAGGTCTGCACCCGATCGGCCCCCAGCGAAGCGGCGGCCTCCTCCAGTTCCAAGTCCACGTCGTGCAGCACCGGCTCGACGGTGCGCACCACGAAGGGCAGGCCGATGAACACCATGGCCACCACCACGCCTAAGGGCGAGAAGGCCACCTTGACGCCCAAGGGCTCGAGCAACCGCCCCAGCCAACCGTTGGGAGCGTACAGCGCGGTCAGCGCGATGCCGGCCACGGCGGTGGGCAGGGCGAAGGGCAGATCGATCACCGCATCCACCAGCCGGCGCCCGGGAAAGGGATAGCGCACCAGCACCCAGGCGACCAGCAGGCCGAACACCGTGTTGATCAGCGCGGCGGCCAGGGCGCCGCCGAAGGACAGGCCAAGGGCCGACAGCACCCGAGGATCGCTGAGGATGGCCCCCCATTGCGCCAGGGTGGTCCCCGCCGCCTTGATCACCAGGGCCGCCAGGGGCAGCAGGACGATCAGCGACAGATACAGCAGGGTGAAGCCCATGGTCGGACCGAAGCCCGGAATGACGCTGGGCGCCCGGCGCGGCAGGAAAAGGGCTAAGGCGGCCATCCCCCTGGCCCCTACTTCTTGGCCGTGATGCGGTCGAACACGCCGCCGTCGGAGAAATGCTCGGTCTGGGCCTTGGTCCAGCCGCCGAACACGTCGTCGATGGTAAAAAGCTTGACCGGCGCGAAGGTGGCGGCGGTCTTCTTCACCACTTCGGGATCGCGGGGGCGGTAGAAGTTGCGCGCGATGATCTCCTGCGCCTCGGGGGTGTAGAGGAAGTCCAGGTAGGCCTGGGCCACGGCGCGGGTGCCGCGCTTGTCCACCACCTTGTCGACCACCGCCACCGGCGGCTCGGCCAGGATGGACAGCGACGGCGTGACGATCTCGAAGCCCGAGCCGAATTCCTTGAGCGCCAGATGAGCCTCGTTCTCCCAGGCCAGCAGCACGTCGCCCAGGCCGCGCTGGGCGAAGGTGACGGTGGAGCCCCGCGCGCCCGAATCCAGCACCGGGACGTTCTTGAACAGCTGGGCCACGAAGTCCTGGGCCTTGGCGGCATCGCCGTTGCTGCGGTCAAGCGCGTAGCCCCAGGCGGCAAGGTAGTTCCAGCGCGCGCCTCCCGAAGTCTTGGGGTTGGGCGTGATCACCGAGACGCCCGGCTTGACCAGATCACCCCAATCCTTGACCTGCTTGGGATTGCCCTTCCTGACCAGGAACACGATGGTCGAGGTGTAGGGGGCGGAATTGTAGGCGAGCCGCTTCTGCCAGCCGCGGTCCAGCAGCTTGGCCTTGTCGGCGATGGCGTCGATGTCGTAGGCCAGCGCCAGGGTCACCACGTCGGCCTCCAGCCCGTCGATCACCGAACGGGCCTGCTTGCCCGAACCGCCGTGGGACTGGTTGATCTTCAGATCCTCGCCGCTCTTGGCCTTCCACTGACGCACGAAGCTTTCGTTCAGCGCCTGGTACAGCTCGCGGGTGGGATCGTAGGAGACGTTGAGCAGGGTCCGGCTTTCGGCCGCCTGGGCGCCGGGCATCAGCGCCGCCATCCCCAGGGCCAGCATCACCGCGAACAGGGCCGCCAGCAGCAAGCGCCGCGCTTCATCCTCATGAAAACCGATCATCGCACCCTCCAATTCCACACACGGGCCACGTCATTCATTCTTTAGACCACTAATCTGTAGACTACTGGGGTATTGGAGTCAAGCGCCCGAACCCGCCGTCGATGCACCTCCGCTATGGCTACATTCCATGGATATAGGTGTGCGCCTATCCACAATAGGTGCTAAAGTGGCGCATCGAACCGACAGCACATAGCCCCGATACCAGCTAAACAGCCTGGCAATAATATGATATCGCTTGTTTTTCATAGGCAGGGCCACGGGGCGATCCAGTCCGCACCGGGCTCCCGCCATCGCCATCAAGCGTTCACCGGCGGGGAGAGGCGTTGATGTCGTTCGACCAGACGACCAATTCCCATCGCGAAACGGTGGCGGTGATCGACACCAGCGAAAGCCACCGCCGCCAGGTCGAACATGCCCTGACCTCGTTCTATCGCATCGCCACCTACGGCAACACCTCCGACGCGATGACGGCCATGAGCAAGTCGCCGCCCTGCGCCATCGTCGTCGACCGGGGCGCCGGACCGCAGGATTCATACGACTTCATCGCCAGCCTGCGCGGCGCCCCCGCCTTCGCCGAAACCCCGATCGTGTTCATAAGTTCCAGCGACGACCCGGCCACGCGCAAGATCGCCAAGGACAGCGGCGCGGATTCCTTCCTGGCCAAGCCCTATCGCCGCTCCATGCTGATCCGCGCCATCTCCCAGCAGATCAACCGGGCCATCGAGCGCCGGTGGGAGAAGCTGCCGACCCTGCAGCGCGACGCGCTGGTCGGCACCATGGACATCTTCAACAGCGTCAGCGACGTGATCGAAAGCGGCGAGCCCATCGCCTATTCCAAGGTCACCGACGCCTGCGGCCCCCTGGTCGAGGCGGTGGGAACCGGGGAGTTCCGGGTCATCCTGGACGAGGTGCGCGGCCACGACAACTTCTCCTACGCCCACAGCCTGGGGGTCGCCACCCTCTTGCTGCTGTTCGGCTACACCATCGGACTGAAGGGCGACGAGCTGTCGCTGCTGGGCAGCGGCGGGCTGCTGCACGACGTGGGCAAGATGTCGATCCCCTACGATGTGCTAAACAAGGTCGGAGCGCTCTCCAAGGAAGAGCACGACCTGATGAAAAGCCATGTGACGGGCACCCATGCCTATCTGGAAAAGTGCCAGGATCTGCCGCGCAACATCCCGCTGATCGGCAACCAGCATCACGAGCGCCTGGACGGATCGGGCTATCCCAAGGGGCTGAAGGGCGTCGAACTCAATGAACTGGCCCGCATGTCGGCCATCGTCGACGTGTTCTGCGCGTTGAGCGACCGCCGCCCCTACAAGCCGGCGCGGACGGCCGAACAGGCCCTTCAGGTCATGGTGGATGACATGCCGGGCAAGTTGGACATCCAGCTGCTGTCCCTGTTCCGTGAAATGCTGCTGGATTCGGGCCGGTAGGGGCGTCGATGCGTCACAGATTGCGAATCCTGCTGGTCGAGGACAATCCGGGCGACGCCCTGCTGATCAAGACCGCCCTGAAGGAGGCCCGGTCGGCCGGCTTCATCGTCATGCACGAGGAGACCCTGGCCGCCGCCATCGAACGCCTTACGGTGAGCTCCAGCTTCGACGCCGTGCTTCTCGACCTCGGCCTGCCTGATTCGCAAAGCTCGGACACCCTGCACGCGCTCTTGTCCGCCGTCCCGCCGCTGCCCGTGGTGATCATGACCGGACTGGACGACCCCCAGGTGGCCGAACAGGCCATCGAGCAGGGCGCCCAGGACTTCATGGTCAAGGGCGAGATGGATGCCCGCTCCCTGGCCAGGACCCTGCAGAACGCCATCTACCGCTTCCGCAGCGAGCGCGAAAGGCTGCATCTGGCCGACATGCTGGCCAGCGAATACGACCGCATGGCCGAGGAACTGTCGGCGGCCCGCAACATGCAGTTCGACCTGCTGCCCCGCCCTGCCCGCCTGGAGAACATCCGGACCACCCTCGGCCTGGCGGTCGAGGGCTATTTCAAGCCGTCGTCGGACATCGGCGGCGACCTGTGGGGCTGCATGGAGGGCAATGACGGCTGCCTCACCCTTTACGCCCTAGACTTCTCCGGCCACGGGGTCGGGGCGGCGCTGAACGTCTTTCGCCTGCACACCCTGATCAGCGAGTTGAAGGGCCAGGTGGTCGATCCGGCCGCCACCCTGATCCAGCTCAACGCGGCGCTGCACGGCCTGCTGCCGCGCGGCCAGTACGCCACCATGGTGCTGGCCGTCATCGACGTCGCCGCGGGAACCATCATCTGGTCGGGCGCCGGGGCGCCGCGCCCCCTGCTGTTCGACGCCGAAGGCGGGGTGGAATGGCTCGACACCATCGGCACGCCGCTGGGCCTGAGCAAGGCGGGCCGCTACTTCAACCGCTTCGCCGCCTTCCCTCCCGGCTCCAGCCTGTTCCTTTACAGCGACGCCATGACCGAGGCCATGCTGCCGGACGGCGAGATGTTCGAGAACGAGCGGCTGGAGGACCTTGTCCGCCGCCATCACACACCAGGGGGCGGCATCGCCATCCCCGCCATGGTCGAGACCTTCCTCGACACGGTGCAAACGCCACTCGACGACGACATGACGGCGGTGGCGGTCACCCGCCTGGGCAGCCGGGACTGAGCCCTATTCCGGCCGCTCGGTCCGCAGGCGCTTGACCTCTCCCCGCTTGCTCTTGCTGTCCATGCGGCGCTGCTGGCTGCCCTTGGTGGGCTTGGTGGCGCGGCGAATGGGCGGCGGCGGCTTGGCGGCCTCGCGGATCATCTCGAGAAGACGCTCCAGCGCCGCCTGACGGTTCATTTCCTGGCTTCGCGCGTCCTGGGCCACCAGCACCAGCACCCCCTCCTTGGTGAGGCGCCGCCCCGCCAGCCGCTCCAGATTGGCCTTCACCCGGTCCGGCAGATTGGGGCTGCCCCGCACATCAAAGCGTAACTGCACCGCCGTGCTGGTCTTGTTGACGTTCAATACGTCATAGCTAGACATGCGCTCTCTCAAGGTGATGCTTGATCCCATCGGCCTGGCTGACCTCGCTGGCTGCCGCCTCCAACAGCCTCATGAACGCCTGCGCTATTGCCGAGGAGTCTTCGACCAGTTCAATCGTCCTGCTCCGGTCTTCATGGACGACAACCCTCTTGACCAACATCTTCACCAACAAGACCACATCAGACCGCTGCCCTTCTGCGGCTTCAGTCGCCGCCATGCTGCGCAGGCCATCGTTGATGCGGTTGATGACACGCGATAGCGCATCCACGTCCATGGCCAGCTTTTGGTCGAGGATGGTCTTTTGATCCATCAGGGCATACAGCGCCGACGCAATACGCTCCCGGCTCTCGGTTGCCTTGGTGACATCCTCCTTCACCTCCGGCATCGTCTTCAGGTCATATCCGGCATCCAGCAGGGTCGAAACCTTCGCCCGCTTTTCCTTCCAGACCTGATCCGCCTTCGCGAGTTCGGCTTCCGCCAATCCAATGCGCAGCTCCAGTTCCCGTTGGTCGCGGAAGACCTGGCTCAAGATAAGCTCCTTCATCTTATCCGGGCCGCCCAGGCGCCGTGTCAGCAGATCATGGATGGTGGCTTTCACCTCGTTGTCGATATCGACCATCTTGATGTAGGGGGAGGTCGTGCAGGCGTCTCGGGGCTCACGGTTCTTCCTGACGTTGCAGCAGTAGTAGTGAGTCCCCTTGCTGTCGGTATGGATGTAGCGCGAGCCGCAGCAGCCGCAGAAAATTCGACCAACGAGAAGCCAAGGACGCCTTGGTCGCCGTCCGGCCACGTTACGGGCGGTCTTCCTGACCGCCGCCGCCCGTGCCGCCGTCCGGCTGGAGGTCGGCATTCTTGGCCGATCTCCCCAGGAGGTTGCCAAGGCGTATGGCGTCTCCCGCCAGCGGATCGACCGCCTGGCCGCCGGCATCCCCTCGGCCACAGAGGTCGGCATCACCGGCGTGATCGTCGGTGCCCGTGCCTGCTGGAAGCGGGAGGACGGGCGCCAGGGTACCGAAGCCGCTTGGACGCTGACCTTGCTGGACGCCTTGGCTCTCCTTGTGGGTGACGAGCGCCTGTCCAGCTCCACGCTCTTGAATAACGCGGTGCGCAGCGCCGCCCACGCAATCTCGACGGTGATGGAGACCCAGCATGCCGGTTGATACCCAGCGCCTTCAGTGGCTCCGCGACCGCCAGCGGCAGGCCATGTCCGCCGATGACAGCACCATCATGACCGATGGCGAGGTGGACGAACTGGTCACCATGGAGCGGCAGGACGCCGCCGAGAAGGAAGAAATCCGAGCCACGGCCCGGCGGGAGGCCGAACAGCGCAAGGCCGAGGCCGAGCAGCAACAGCGCCGCAACGCCAACGCCTTGCCCTATCGGCGCCCGCCGTCTCTGCCGGGCCGTGGCTTGGACCTGATCAAGTCCGGTCTGGACCATGCTTGACGTCCAGGCCACCACCTGGCCCGCGAAGCCGCCCCGCCACCACATCGGCGGGGTGTCTCTCGTTCATCCCGTGGGAGATGCGCGGTGATGACGAAGCGGCGGACATCCTCTGGGCCTGGCATGGCTGGCTTGACCGAAGATCACCTCGCTGGCCTTGCTGCCGGTACGGTGACGCAGGCCGAGCTTGCCCGAGAACTTGGGATTTCCGAGCAAGCTGTTTCCAAGGGGCTAAAACGCCGTCGAGATCAGGGGGGCGCTACTGCCCCCGCTGCCGTCCCGGCCAAGGCCCTTCCAGCCCCAGCGGATCGCCCGCCAGAACCCCAGCCGCAACAGGTGGCCACCGCCGAAACGTTACGTAACGAGGATGAGGCAGAAGCCTGGGCGCACGCCGGTGGGCAGGCATGGCGAGGGCTGGCAACCAATTACGTGGCCACAATTGGCGAGGTCAACGCCTACATGAGAGCCAATCGCGGGAAGATCGGGCCGGTCGCCATGGGCGGACTGGTCAGGGCGTTACGCGAAAGCGAAGAGGGCCTGCGGCGGCTCGGGCTTCTTCCTACCATTGCCGGAGGGAACCAGGCCAGCGACCAGCCCGCCAGTCTGACCATCACCGTCTTGACGCCGGGCGAGGAACAGGAGATCCGCGCCGAGATTGCCGAGCGGGCCGGAGATGAATTGACAGAGCGAGCTGGCGAGGAATTGGCGGAGGAAACCCCGTCGTCCCCGACCACTCCCCACCACCCCACTGCCCTAATCGACCGGCTGCCCGAGGCCAAGGATTTCGAGGCGTGGGTTGCCGCCCAGGTCTACATGAAAGGTGCCGCATGGTTGCGCCAGGTGGTCGCCGCCCTCGGCGGACAGACCGCCCACGGCAAGGATCAGCTCCAAAAGGAGCTGCTGCGAGTCACCGGGGGCGATCCCGAGCGCCTCCGGTGCCTCGTGGGAACGGGCTGAGCAACACGAGCAGATGACATCACCACGGCTTTCTCCGCCTTCCCCCCTGGCAAAGGAGCATTTCGCAGGTTACCATTCCGGCCATTTTGCGCCCGCCAGTTGAAAGCCTCACCATGTCCGCGTTGCACGATCTCCTCGACACGTTCCGCAAGGCTGCCGTCACCGAACGCGAGAAAGGCACCTATTTCGAGGAGCTGATCGTCTGCTACCTACGCAACGAGGCCAGCTATCGCGACCTCTACAGCGACGTATGGACCTATGCGGAATGGGCTGACCTGCAAGGGCTGGATAAGCGCGACACCGGCATTGACCTGGTGGCCAAGACCGAAGGCACCGCCGAGTTCCATGCCATCCAATGCAAGTTCTTTGCGCCCGATCACCGGGTGATGAAGTCCGACATCGACAGCTTCTTCACCGCCTCGGGGAAGAAGCCGTTCACCCACCGCATCATCGTCACCACGACCAACAACTGGAGCGAGCACGCAAGCGACGCGCTCCAGAACCAGCAGCCATCCGTCAGCAAGATTGATCTGTTCGACCTGGAAAACAGCCAGATCGACTGGGCGCAGTACAAGCCCCGCCAAGAGCCGGTCCTGAAGCCGAAGAAGAAGCTCCGCGACCACCAGATCGTCGCCGTGGCCAAGGTGGAGCAGGGACTGGCCACCGCCGACCGGGGCAAGCTAATCATGGCCTGTGGCACCGGCAAGACCTTCACCAGCCTGAAGGTCGCCGAGAAGCTGGCCGGGCGGGGCCGGCGCGTACTGTTCTTGGTCCCCAGCCTGTCGCTCCTCTCCCAGACCTTGACCGAATGGACCCAGGAGAGCGAGACCCCGTTGCACAGCTTTGCCGTCTGCTCCGATAGCGACGTGGGCAACAAGCGCCGCAAAGACGACGACGTGGTGCAGACCTTCGCCCACGAGCTGCGCTATCCGGCCACCACCGATGCCGGGCGCCTGGCTGCCGAGATGGGCAAGCGCCACGACGACCACCACATGACGGTGGTCTACAGCACCTACCATTCCATCGACGTCATTTCCCAGGCCCAGAAGCTGCACGGCCTGCCTGACTTCGATCTGATCGTCTGCGACGAGGCGCACCGCACCACCGGCGCCACCTTCGACGACGAGGACGAGAGCACCTTCGTCAAGGTCCACGATGCCGGCTTCATCCGTGCCGCCAAGCGGCTGTACATGACCGCCACACCGCGCATCTTTGGCGACGCTGCCAAGGCGACGGCGGAAAAGGGCAACGTCGCCCTGTGCTCCATGGATGACGAAAAGCTGTACGGCCCGCAGTTGCACGTCATTACCTTCAGCGAGGCGGTCCAGGCCGAGTTGCTGTGTGACTACAAGGTCATCGTCCTGGCCATGGACGAGGACCATATCAGCCGCACCCTCCAGAACCTGCTTAAGGACACAGAAAACAACCAGATCAGGGTGGAGGACGCGGCCAGGATCGTCGGCTGAAGACCGACACCGACGCGACCACCCACCTGGCCGGCGGGTCCACCAGCGTGTCATCGCCGGTATCGCCGCCATCAGGATCGGGGGACAGCTCGCTCGTCATGAGGCTCAAGGCGCCGGTATCTGACGATGACCCGACCTTCGTAACGCTGAAGGCGATGGTCCTGAAGGACGCATAGCCCGCTGGCTCCAATGGGCATCGAGATTACTGGCGCGGCGCGAGAACCAGGCACAGCTCTCCAGACTCCCAGGAGGGGCCTCCCAGCCCCCAAGCCGCCTGAGACGGGCCGACATGATGGCCGGCACTTCAAGGCCAGCCAGAGGCCGGAAATCGCGTCAGCAGTACCTGCCTATTCCGGTCGCTGCGACCGCAGCTTCTTGGTCTCCGACCGCTTGCCCTTGCTCTCCAGCCGCCGTTCCTGGGAGCCCTTGGTCGGCTTGGTGGGACGGCGCTTGGGCGGTGGTGGCTTGGCGGCCTCGCGGATCATCTCCACCAGCTTGGACAGCGCCTCGACCCGGTTGCGCTCCTGGCTGCGGTGGGTCTGGGCGGTGATGACGATCACGCCGTCCAGAGTCAGCTTGCTTCCGGCCAGCTTCTGAAGTCGCACGCTCACATCATCAGGTAGCGACGGTGACCGGCGAGCGTCAAAGCGTAGCTGAACCGCAGTCTCGACTTTATTTACATTCTGGCCGCCTGGACCGGACGAGCGGACGAAGCTCTCCTCAATTTCCTTCTCGTCGATGCTGATGCGGTGCGTGATCTGGATCATCCGGCTTTATATCGACGGTTCAGGTCGTCCGTCCACTGGCTGGTGAGAGGTCTAGCTATGACGTCCTGAACGCGTTGACGTTCTGCCCGCCCGGCCCGGCGGCGCGGACGAAGCTTTCCTCGATCTCGGATTCGTCGATGGAGATGCGGTGGGTCACGGGGATCATGGCGCCATATTGCGCCAGCCCCCACCCACCGTCCAGGCCATGAAACGCCGTACGGCGGCAACAGGACTGCCGGAGCGAGCCCCCCATTGCCCTCCCAAAGGCCGGCCGGGCGGACAACGTTCCGCCCGGCCCGGATGCGGCCCGAAAAGAACAATAAATAATCATTGAATTATTTATGCCCATAAAATAGGCATTAAGCAAAAATTTATCAGCAGTACCCCTGGATTTGCGCGCATGTCGCACGTGCACGCCCACACAAAACACAATCATTTAACGGAAAAATCACCGCGTACCTATTCATCACAGGAATTTCGCCTGAGGCACCCTTGTCATGTTATTCCATTACATCTTGCGTATAACGATTCAGGATAAATAAACATTCACATTCAATCACCCCATAATCAAGGCATGAGCAGCCAAGGATAGGACATCATGCCCCTGATCGAATGGAACTCCTCCCTGAGCATCGGCGTCGCCGCGCTGGATGCGGATCACCGCAAGCTGGCGGAACTGATCAACCATCTCCACGACGAGCACGAGGCAAACCGTGGCGCCCAGGTGATCCGCCGGGTGATGGAGGGTTTCCGCGAACACCTGGCCACCCATCTCGAGCGCGAAGAGGCGCTGATGGCCAAGGCCGGCGCGGCCGATCTCGCAGAGCACCGCGCAAGCCACGCCATGGCCCGCGCCCGCTTCGACGAAATGGCGGCCGCCCTGCGCGAGGACGAGGACTTCGCCGGCGAGGTTCTGGAATACATGAAGGCCTGGCTGATCAACCACATCGTCTGCCAGGACCTGAAGCTGCGCGAGGTGTTCCAGGCCAAGGGGCTGTGCGACGTCAAGCTGGAGGACATGCCCGACGCAGGCGCGTGGCAACGCCTGGCGGCCCGGCTGGACCGTTTCCGGGTCGGCACCCGCATCACCTTGCTGGCGCTGATTCCGGTGGCGCTGCTGGCCATGCAGATCATCAACCTGCTGAACACCGGCCTGGCCGACATTCGGGCCAAGGACAACCTGATCGCCACCGTCAACATCGGCGTGCGGGCCAGTTCGCTGGTGCATGAACTGCAGAAGGAACGCGGCGGCTCGGCCCTGTTCCTGGGCAGCAAGGGCACCCAGTTCTCGGCCGAGCTGGCCAGCCAGCGCACCGCCACCGACACCGCCAGCGCCGGCTTCCGCCAATCCCTGGCCGGTAATCCGTCGCCGCAGCTGCGCGAGACCTTGAAGGCGGCCGAGACCGCCCTGGCCGGACTGGCCGACCTGCGCCGCGCCGTCGACGGCCAGACCTCGCCCCCGGCCCAGATGGTGGGCAACTACACCGCGATGGTCGACACCCTGATCGGACAGATCGAGGTCGTGACCCGCGCCGCCACCGAGGCCGACGTCACCCGCGATCTCGGGGCCTATGTCAACTTCATCAAGAGCAAGGAGCGCGCCGGGCGCGAGCGTGCGGTGGGCGCCGCCGGCTTCGCCGCCGGCCAGTTCACCCCCGAGCTGTACCAGAATTTCGTCGGCCTGATCGCCGAGCAACGGGCGTTCGACGACGCCTTCGCCGCCGGAATCGATCCCGCCTTCGCCAAGACGGTCCGCGACAAGGTCCACGGCGAGGCGGTCGACAAGGTTGCCGAAATGCGCAAGGCCGCCCTGTCTAGCATCGGCACCGGCACCACCGCCGGGATCAAGGCGCCGGACTGGTTTTCCGCCCAGACCGCCCGCATCGACCTGCTGAAGAACGCCGAGGACGAGATGGCGGCCAAGATGACCCGCCAGGTGGCCGCCGAGCGCGATGCCGGAGCCAGCACCCTGGTCAACCTGGTGGTGATCTCGGTCATCGCCATCATCACCATCGCCCTGTTCGCCATCGCCCTGAAATCATCGCTGGCGCCGCCGCTGCTGCGCCTTACCCAGGTCATGCGCACCCTGGCCGAGGGCAACCGCACGATGGGCGTGCCCTCCACCGCCGCACGCGACGAGATCGGCGAGATCGCCCGCGCCGTCCAGTTCTTCAAGGAGAAGCTGATCGCCGCCGAATATCTGGGCAAGGACGGCTGGACCGAAAATAAGGCCCGCATCGCCGCCTTCGTGCGCAAGCAGCAGGCCATCGAGCAGTTCAATGGCCGCGTGCATGGCTTCCTCACCAGCCTGGCCGCCGCCTCCAATGAACTGCTGGCCTCGTCCGAGACCATGTCGGTCACCGCCACCCAGACCATCCAGCGCAGCGGCGAGGTCAATCAGGCGTCCGATCTGACCCGCGACCGGGTGCAGACCGCCGCCGCCGCCACCGAGGAGTTGTCGGCCTCCATCAACGAGATCGCCAGCCAGGTTTCCCGCACCGCCGAAGCCAGCAAGGCAGCGGCCGACGATGCCAACCGCACCAACGCGATGGTCTCCAGCCTGGCCGACGCCGCCCAGCGGATCGGCGAGGTGGTGAACCTGATCACCGACATCGCGTCACAGACCAATCTGCTGGCCTTGAACGCCACCATCGAGGCGGCCAGGGCCGGCGAGGCCGGCAAGGGCTTCGCCGTGGTGGCGGGCGAGGTCAAGAACCTCGCCAACCAGACGGCGCGGGCCACGGACGAGATCACCCGCCAGATCTCCGCCATCCAGTCCGAGGCGAACACCTCGGCCAACGCCATGTCGGCCATCGTCCAGCGCATCGGCGAGATCGACAGCATTGCCGCCATGGTGGCGGCGGCCGTGGAGGAGCAATCCGCCGCAACCGCCGAAATCAGCCGCAGCATGCAGGAGGTCTCCTCGGCCACGGTCGAGGTGGGTCAGTCCATCAACGAGGTCAGCCAGGCCGCCGGCCAGACCGGCGACGCCGCCCTGGCGGTGAAGGACGCCTCGTCCGAACTGTCCGGCCAGGCCGAAAGCCTGAAGCAGGAAGTCAGTTCGTTCCTGGACGAGATGAGCGACCGCAAGGCGGGCTGACGCCCGACCCCGGACAAGGCATCCTGGGCGACGGCCTGCCGCCCAGGATGCCGAACCACCTGACCGCGTTGACGTGCCGGCCGCCCGGCCCGGCGGCGCGGACGGCGCTTTCCCCGGCGTCGGTAAGATTTCGTCATCAGATGCAACGCTGTGATTCCCATACCTATTTGGTATAGTTCAACTCTATCTTTAAGGAATAATCGCGCTAGGTGCCAATTTGAGCGGCAGACATCCGGGTTCGGAAGCGGCCTCCCCCCTCGCCGGCGTCACGGCGGGCGTGATGCGTTATACCGCCTTGGGCTTGCTGGCCTGGACCCTGCTCCTGGGGGCCTCCCTGGCCTGGAACGTCAGCAAGCAGCGCGAAATCACCCTGGAGCTGGCGACCAACACCGCCCTGGCCAATTTCAACAAGGACGTCGCCTATCGCCTGTGGGCATCGGGCCATGGCGGCGTCTATGTGGAACCGACCGAAAAGACCCCGCCCAGCCCCTGGATGGCGCATCTGCCCGACCGCGACCTGATCGCCAATGACGGCCGCCGGCTGACCTTGATGAATCCCGCCTACATGCTGCGCGAGATGATGCAGGACCATGGCGAGTTGTACGGCATCAAGGGGCGCATCGTCGGCATCATCGCGCTGAACCCCGCCAACGTCGCCGACCCGTGGGAGGCCGAGGGCATCCGCCAGTTCTCAGCCGGCCTCAAGGATGAGGTGATGGAGGTGTCCGACATCGACGGCGCCCCCTTCCTGCGCCTGTTCAAGCCGTTCCGCATGGAGACCAGTTGCCAGAAATGCCACGGCCATCTGGGCTTCAAGGACGGCGAGGTCAGGGGTGGAATCGGCGTTTCGGTGCCGCTGGCCCCCTATCAGGCGGGCGAGGCCAGGGTGGTGCGGACCATGAGCGCCACCCACGGGATGGTCTGGCTGACCGGCGTGCTGGCCATCGGCTGGATCGCCCGGCGCAGCCATGCGCGGCTGGCCGCCAACGCCATGATGACCCAGGCCCTGAGCGACAGCGAAAGGTATTACCGCGCCATCGTCGAGACCTCTTCCGACGGCTTCTGGATGACCGATTCCGAGGGCCGCATTCTCGAAGTCAACAACGCCTATGCGCGCCGCTCCGGCTACAGCGGCGACCAGTTGCGGACCATGTCCATCTCGGACCTGGACGCCGAGGAGAGCGGCGAGCAAACCCACACCCGCATCGCCGCCGTCATCCGGGGCGAGACCAGCCGGTTCGAGACCCACCACCGGACCTCGTCCGGCGAAGTCTGGGACGTGGAAGTCAGCACCTCGTATTTTCCCGGCGGCGGTGGGCGGCTGTTCGTGTTCCTGCGCGACATCTCCGAACGCAAGCGGGCCGAGCGGATTCTGGCCGAAAGCGAGCGGCGTTTCCGCGAAATGGCGGAAACCATCGATCAGGTGTTCTTCGTCGCCGACCAGGATTACCGCCGCTTCCACTACATCAGCCCGGCCTTCAGCCGGCTGTGGGGGCACGAGCCGGCGGAGCTGATGGCCAACCCCAGCCTGTGGCCCGCCTGGATTCATCCCGATGACCGCGAGCCGGTGATTTCACTGGTGGCGTCGCGCATCGGATCGGGCGAGTACGGGTCGGAATTCCGGGTGGTCCGCCCCGACGGCTCGGTGGTCTGGCTGCACGCCAAATCCTTCGAGGTGGCCGACCCGGCGGGCGGCCCGACCTATACCCTGGGCTTCCACACCGACATCACCCAGGCCAAGGCGGTGGAGGAGGAACTGCGCGACAAGAATCAGGCGCTGCAGCGTTCCAACGCCGAGTTGGAATCCTTCGCCTATGTCGCCTCCCACGACCTGCGCGAACCGCTGCGCAACGTCACCTCCTTCTCGACCCTGCTGGCCCGCCGTCTCGAAGGAAAACTGAACGACGACGAACGCGATTACATCAAGATCGTCACCGACGCCGCCAACCGTATGGACAGCCTGGTCCGCGACCTGCTGGAGGTCAGCCGGGTGGGACGCAGCGAACGGGCCATGGTTCCGGTGTCCCTGAACGAATTGGCCAATTCCGCCCGGGACGGCCTGCGCAGCCAGATGCAGGCCGCCGACGCGCGGCTCGACATCGCCTCGCCCCTGCCCACGGTCATGGGCAACGACGACGAGCTTTACCGGGTTCTGCTCAACCTGTTGGGCAATGCCCTCAAGTATCACGGCTCCGAGCCGGTCAGGATCGTCCTGGACTGCCGGGCCGACGGGCCGGAAATGTGGCGCTTCACCGTGGCCGACAACGGCATCGGCCTCGAGACGGGCAAGGGATACGAGGAACGCATCTTCGGCCTGTTCCAGCGCCTGCACCAGCGCGACGAATACGGCGGCGGCACCGGAATCGGCCTGCCGGTCTGCCGCAAGATCGTCGAGCGCCACGGCGGACGCATCTGGGCCGAGTCCGAAGGACCGGGCAAGGGCACCCGCGTCATCTTCACCCTGCCGAAACTGCCTGACTAGCGCCCCCGGCTGAGCTCCAGCTCGGCCCGGGCCAGGGCAGCGTCAAGCTGGGCGCGCAGGCTCCCCCTCTCCGCCGCCGGCGCCTGGCGGAAACGGCGCAGCAGGTCGTCGGCCTCCATCAGGACCGGTCCGGCCCCCAAGGCCGGAGCGGAGGAGGCCCGAACCTTCAGCATCTCGATCTCGGCCGACTTGGCGGCCGCATAGGCGTTGTCGGACGACGGCGCCGGCCTGTCGGCGGCCAAGGCTCCCCCCAGCCACAGCGAAATGGCCAGGGCGGGTATCAGGCGGCGAAATGCGGTCATCATGCACCTCCGATCATCAATCTATACCCCCCATTCCCGGATCACCACCGTGGCGGCGGCGCGCAACAGACGCTCCACAACCGAACGCCCCTCGCCGTCCAGATGGACCTCGCCGCGCTGCATCACGGGCTCGGACGCCTCGCCCGCCACGGAAAGGCGGACACGGTAGAGCGCCACGTCGGGGACCAGGGCCTTGTCGACGAAGCGGGCCGGAACGGTTCCGCCGTACTGGACCGCCAGGGCGGGATCGGCCAGCCCCCGCACCGCCGTGCGGTCGATCTCGACGATGGCGGCGGGCAGCCCCGCCCGCGCCCCCTCGGCCAGGAACAGGGCCTTTGCGCCGGGCCGGATGCGCGGCAGGTCGTCCTCGGCCACATAGGCCTCGACGATGGCGCCGGGGGCGCGCACCGCCATCAGCGCCTCGCGCTGGTTCAGCCACTGGCCCTGGAACAGGTTGGGCGACGTGTCGCTGACCCAGCCGGCGATGGGCGCTTTGAGCGTCAGGCGGGCCTTGTCGCGCAGCAGGGCGGCATGTTCGGCCTGAACGGCCTCCAGCTCGCGGGCAATGGCCTGGGAGCGGTCGCGAAAGCTGTCCTCGAAGCCCACCGAGGACAATTCGTATTTCAGCACCCCCATGCGCCGCGCCGCCTGGACCAGGCGGTAATCGATCTCGGGATTGTCGAGAACGGCCAGCACGCTGCCGGCCTCCACCCAGGTTTCATCGCGCACGCCCACCGACTTCAGAATGGCGGGACCGGGCGGATAGAGCACCACATGCCCGGCGGCCTTCAGCATGGCCGGGGCAGAAACCCGGCCGTTCCAGGGCACCAGAGCCAGCAGCACGAGCAGCCCCGCCCCCCCTAGGGTCCAGCGCGACCACCGCGACGCCTTGATCGCGTCCGCACGCTCGCCCCACTCCTTGATCTCGGCGGCCATGGGCCTGATCACGAACCAGCCGATCTCCACCGCGAACAGCAAGATTCCGACCACCTTGATGAAGAAATGGTAGACCAGCACCGCGATGCCCAGAAACAGGCTGAGACGGTAGATCCACACCGCCCAGGCGAAGACGACCAGAAAGCCGCGGCGACCGGGGGCGACCTGCTCCGGCTCGGGCTCGCCCAGGCCGAACAGAATTTCGCGCAGGCGCCAGCGGGCCAGGGCGAAGGCCCGGTTGTGCAGATTGGGCATGTCCAGCGCGTCGGCCAGCAGGAAATAGCCGTCGAAGCGCATGAACGGGCTGAGATTGATCAGCAGCGAGGAAATCCACGTGGTGGCGGCCAGAGTGAAGGCCATCTGCCGCCCCGTGCCGTCGGGCAGCAGCGCCCAGGCCAGAGTCGCCCAGGCCGCCAGGGTCAGTTCCGACAGCACCCCGGCGCCCCCGATCAGCAGGCGGCGGCGGCGGTCGGGCAGCTTCCACGCCTCGTTGACGTCGGTGTAGAGCACCGGCATCAGCACCAGGAAGGCCACCCCCATGGTCGGCACCCGCAGGCCGAAGGCCTTGGCGGTGAGCGCATGGCCCAGTTCGTGGACGATCTTGGCCAGCCCCAGGGCCACGCCGAACGCTGCCAGCCCGGTGATGGAGAACTGGTCCACCAGGGTGGTGGCGAAGACGTTCCATTGCCGCCCCACCAGCAGCACGCCGGCCAGCAAGGCCGCGACGCTGGCCAGACGGAAGGCCGGTCCGCCCAGCCACGCCACCCACGGCAGCAGGAATTCCAGCATCCGGTCGGGACGCACCAGCGGCACCCGGAAGAACAGGTAGTGGTGCAGCAACCACTCGGCCCACGACGTGCGTGACGAGCGCGCGATGGCGAGCAGGCGCCGCGTATGCTCGGGCCCGGCGGGCTGCAGCAACTGGCCACGGGCCAGGAAGTCCACCATGTCGGCCACGTCCTCTGCCTCCACCTCCAGGGTGGTTTCGTGGCGGACCTGCTCCGCCACCGCCCCGGGTTCGCCCAGGTGCCAGCGCGACAGCATCTCGAAGGCCGGCCAGGACAGGCGGAAGAACTGGTTGCGCAGCGGGTCGTGCAACGTCCAGGTCGGCGCCCCGTCCGCGCCGCGCAGCCCCGGATGCACGGTCAGCTCCTCGCGCAGCGGCGGCAGGATGGCGACGGCGGCCATGGTCTAAAAACCCACGAATTGCCGTATGGCGACCAGCGGCTTTCGAAACAGCCACCAGACCAGCGGCACCGTGTCGCCGTCGATGCGGGCCGTACCCTTGAGGCCCAGGCGCGGCTTCTCCTGAGCGTCGACCAGGAAGGCGCGCACCCGATGGGCCAAGGTGGCGTCGGGCCGGGCCGAGGGCTCGTAGGCCACGCTGCGCACCACGGCGCGCACCGGCGACAGGGGGCGGGAATTGAGGAACAGGGTAAGCCTTGCGCCGGGCCGCGCCTCGCCGGCATCGGCCACCGACAGCCAGGCCTCGACCTCGGTGTCGGTCTCGTCGGCGACCAGCATCACCTTCTCACCCACCACCACCGGACGGCCGATCCAATCGGACGGATCGTCGAGAACGGCGATCCCCGGCCCCGGCGATTTTACCCGGATCCGCTCCAGCTGGCTTTCCAGCCACTTGGCCTCGGCGGCCTTCTCCTCGGCGCGGCCGGCCAGAATGGCCACCTGGACCTTGGCCTTGGAATCGAAGACCTGGGCCTGGGCCGCCTGACGGTATTCCGCCTCGGCGGTGGCCTGCTGCTGGCGGGCCACATCCAGACGCCCCGAAAGCTGGGTCGCGTCCAGGTCGAACAGCGGCTTGCCCTCGGTGACCGCCTCGTTGGGCCGCACATGGATGCGGTCCACGACGCCGTCCAGCGGCGAGCGCACCACCAGGGGATGGGCGGGCACCATGTCGGCGGGCGCCAGCACGGAACCGGTCACCGGAAACAGCGACAGGCCCAGCAGCCCCACCGCCAGAATCTGGCGCTTGCGGCTGCTTTTCAGCCGGGCCAGAGCGTTGGCCACAGGCGACGGGCGGTGGAAGCGGGCCAGCGACGCGCCCGCCGCCTGGCCCAGCCGGGCCAGCAGGGCGACGTCGCCGTCATGCCATTCCGCTTCGGCGGCGTAAATCAGCGCCGCCCCATCGCCCAACGGCAGCCACAGGAGGTGGGGCGGCAGCCATTCCCCCCACTGCCCGGCCAGATCATCGGGCAGGTCGGCGGCGGTAAGCGTCGCCGCCTCGGCCCGTGAGGAGAGATGGCGGCACACGGCCTCCATCCACAGCAGGAAGGGGGCGTTGCGGTCAGGCAGAGCCAGGCCGGAAACCGCCTGGACGCCCTTGCCCAGCCGCCACAGCACGGCCTGGCGATAGGGAACCAGGGAATGGGCGTCGTTGACCGCCACGAAGGCGATCTCGGCGGCATCCGCCGCCCGCAGGATGGAACCCTCCACGTCCAGCAGCCTGGCCAGGCGCAGGGCCGTTCCGGCCTCGATCTCCATCACGCCCCCGCCTCGCTCATGGCGGCGGCGCCAGCAGGACCTTGCCGGACATGCCCGCGGTCAGTTCGGGAAAATGGCCGCCGATGGCGCCGGCCACCCGCACGGTCTGGCTGACCGGGTCGATGCGGGCCCCCACCCGTGTCAGCTTCACCGGATAGGTCTTGCCGGTCTCGTCGATGGCCGCCTGGAAGGCGTGGCCGGGCTTCAGCCACACCAGCCATTTGCTGGGCACCAGGAAATCCAGCTCCAGCACCGAATCGTCGAGGATGTCCAGCAGCGCCTGGCCCGGCTGGACGTATTGCTGCCCCCTGACCTTCTGCTCCACCACGCGGCCGTCGAACGGCGCGGTGACGGCGCATTTGGAGACCATGGCGCTCATGGCGGCGACCTTGGCGCGGGCCTTCTCCGCCTCGGCCACCGAGACGTCGGCCTCCAGCTTGCCCACGGTCTGCAGCTCCAGCAGCCGCCTGTTGACCGCCAGGGTCTTGTCGGCGGCGGATTGGGCGGCGCGGGCCTCGTCCAGCTGGGCCCGGTTGACCGAGCAGTCGAAGGCGACCAGCACTTGGCCCTTGGCGAAACGCTCGCCCTCGCGCGCGCCGATCTTCTCCACCTTGGCGCCGATCTCGGCGGCCAAGGTGGTGAAGTCGCGAGGGGAAAGCTGGGCCCGCAATTCCTGCCCCCAGGCGGGAGCGGCGCAGGCAACCGCCGCCACCCAAACCGGGGAGAGACGCCTCATCGGCCGGAGGCCTGATACAGGCTGCGGATATGGGCGACCACGGTTCCCACCGTCTCTTCCACCAGCCCGGCCTCGGCGTCGCCCTTGATCCACTTGGTGTTCTCGCTGGTCAGCGGCTCGGGGGTCCTGTTCTCGACGGCAAAGGGAACCTCGGCCAATGCGGCGGGAACAGGCTCGGACGGCGTGCCGTCGCGGCCCCAGGCCGCCAGGCCGGCGGCCACCGCCTTGGACAGGGATTTGAGATCGCCGCCCTCGGCCTTCTCGATGGTCAGGTCATGGCCGATGGTGGCCTGGATCTTGGCGTAGGCCTGCTCCACCTGGGCATAGGACTGGAAGCGCCGCAGCTGCGACGCGATAGCCGAGGCGCGACCCGCAACCCGCTCCAGGATGCCCGTGGCGTCGTTGGCGGTCCGGGCCTCGGACAGCTCGAACAGCCGCTTGTCCACCTGCCACAGCTCGTCCGATTGCTGGTACTGGCTGATGGCGTTGTGGAACTGGCGCTCGCTCACATGCACCTGGGCCAGGACCGCCATGCGCAGCGCCACCCGCTTTGAATTGGCGACCTCCTCGTTGGTCTCGGCATAGTCCAGCTGCGACTTGCCGGAAAGCACGTTCATGACATTCCACGACAGCTTGGCGCCCGCCTCCCACCACAGGTTATTGGCCTGGAAGGAATTGCCATCCCAGTTTCGCCCGCTGGAAAAGGTGATGCCGGGCAGCAGCTTGAGCATGGTCTTCTTGGTTTCGTCGATGGCGATCCGCGACAGATAGCCCTGCTCCAGAAGGTCGGGATTGCCGGCGAAAGCCAGTTCCTCCATGCGTTCCAGCGACATGGCCCAGTCAGGAACCCTCATCTCGGCCGGAACATCGAGCACCAGCCGGGTTCCCGGCGGCACGTTGATCAGCGCCGCCAGCTCGATCTGGGCGGTGGACAGCTCCTGCTGGATGGCCGTCAGCTGGCGCAGGGTTTCGAGCAGCGACTTCTGGTAGCGCAGGGAGTCGGCCGGGGCCTTAAGGTTTTCCTTTTCCACCTGCCGGGCCTTGCCCAAGGCGTCCTTGGCTTCGGCCACCGCGCGGTTCACCTCGCCGCTCAGCACCTGATAGGCGGCGGCGCGCCAGAAGGCGAAGCGCACCTCGGTCACCAGATTATGCACCGCCTTGCGCCGGCGCTCGGTGGCCACCAGGACGCGGTCGGCATTGGCCTTGGCGGTATAGTAGGTGACGCCGAAATCCAGCAGGTTCCACGACATGGTGAGGTCGGCGGTCTTGGTCCGCTGGTCGGCCGAGTAGCTGTAGTCGCTGCCCCGCTGGCCGGTGGTGGTGTTGAGGGAATTGGTGGCGTTGGGCTCGGACCGGTAGGAATAGCCGGCATTGGCGGTCAGCTTGGGCAGCATGTCCCAGCGGTCCAGATCGGTCTGGCCGAGCGCCAGCGCCTCCTCCATCATCTTGGAGCGCTTGTCCAGGTTGTACTTCAGCGCCCGGGCAATGGCCTCGGACACCGACAGCGGACCCGAAAGCGGCTCGCCTCCCTTGAACATGACATCCCGGTCGGCCGCCGCCTGGGTCTTCAACTCGTCGGCGGTGAACGGCGCGGGCGTCACCGCGCAGGCGGCGAGCAAGGCAACCAACGAGGCGGAGGCCAACAGGCGGCCGGCACGCTTCACATCAACCATCGTCAACTTCCCCCTGTTCATCATCTCTAGGCGGCCCGGCCCTTGCCCGCCAGCAAGGCGACCAGCGCTTTGGCGTCCGATTGCTGCCCGTCGCGGTTCAGGTTTCGCAATTGCTCGGTCAAAGAGGGACGGCCCACCGCCTTGGCAAGCTTGCCCGGCAACGCCATCGCCTCGTCCGGCACCTGGGAACCGACAATTGGGCCATCGCTCCCCTCGACGGGCCCGGCCGCGGCCGGTTTCAGGAACTCCCAACCCAAGGATGCCGCCAGTTCCACGCCCCCTACATTCCATCCTCCACGGCTGAGGACGCCGGCCGCAAAAGGATTGCCGCCGCCAAGTGCCGGAATAAGACCGCCAAACTCGGTAATGGTGTTGAACGCCGTCTTCTGGCTGGCGAAAGACATGGTCGCCGACACCATGTTGGTGATCGGAGTGCCGCCGACCATGCTGATGGTTGCCGACAGGCTGGTGCCGAACGAAGCGGCGTTTCTCGCATCATTGCTGACCAGATTGCTGGCCGACTGGTTGTTCGACGCCACCAGATTGTTGATCGGGGTTCCGCCAACCGCGCTGATCCCCGCCGTGGCGATAGCGACAAAAGTCTGGTTTGCCCGCACCGTCGTAACCAGAGGCGCCGAAGGCGGTTCAGATGGCAACGGCGGAGTCGGAGGCGGAGGCGGAGACGACGCCTGCTGCTGTGGTGGCGGCGCCACCACGTCCGCCGCCTTGATCTTCAGCGTCGCGGTCTTGGTGGCCGTGGCGTTGGAGGGATCCGTCGCCGTGAAGGTCAGGGTCACCGAATCCACCGGCGTGGTTGGGTTGCCGGAGATCACCCCCGCCGTGCTCATGGAAAGGCCGGCGGGCAGGCCGCTCACCGTGTAGCTCAGCGTGTCGTTGTCGGCGTCGGTGAAGGTCCCGGCCGGCAAGCTGAAGGAATAGGCGCTGCCCACCTTTCCATCGGTCAGGGTCAGGGCCGCTCCGCCCGCCACCGGGGCGCGGTTGACGGTGATGGCGGCATTGACGGTGGAGCCCCCCAGGCCGCCGTCATTGGCCGCCTTGGAGGCCTGGGCGGTGAAACTGCCGGCGCTCGAGCCCGAGGGAGTGAACTTCAGCCCGGCATTGCCCTCGGCGAAGGTGATGAAATCGCCGTTGTTGATCTGGGTGGTGCCATCGTTCTTGTACAGCGTGCCGTTGGTGATGCCGGTGATCTTGAAATGGGTGGTCTCCGTCCCGTCGCCGGCGTTGCGGCTCAATACCAGCCCGCTGGTGGTCTGGGTGCTGGGAGCGGTCGAGGCGGCGGTGACGCTGGGCGTGTCGGCGATGGCGGTCAGCGTGATGGTGCTGGTCGCCGTGCTGCCGCCCAGGCCGGCATCCACACCCGACTTGGAGGCCTGGACGGTGAAGGCGCCGTTGCCGCCGGTGGTGGAATTTCGGTTGGCGGTGGGACGGAAATAGACGTTGGTGGTCGCGCCCCCGCTGGCGATGAAATCGCCGTTGCTGATCTGGGTGGTGTAGCCCGCGTCGGAATAGAGCGTGCCGCCGGTGATGCCGGTGATCTTGTAGTGGGACGTCTCGGCGCCGTCGCCCGCTGCCCGAGTGATGGCGATGGCGCCCGAATCCGTATCCTCGTTGACCGTCGGGCTGGCCACGCTGGGCGTGTCGGCGACGGGGGCAAGCGTGATGGTGCTGGTCGCCGTGCTGCCGCCCAGGCCGGCATCCACACCGGATTTGGAGGCCTGGACGGTGAAGGCGCCGTTGCCGCCGGTGGTGGTGTTGCGGTTGGCGGTGGGGCGGAAATAGACGTTGGTGGTCGCGCCCCCGCTGGCGATGAAGTCGCCGTTGTTGATCTGGGTGGTGTAGCTCGCGTCGGAATAGAGCGTGCCGCCGGTGATGCCGGTGATCTTGTAGTGGGTGGTCTCGGCGCCGTCGCCAGCCGCCCGGGTGATGGCGATGGCGCCCGAATCCGTATCCTCGTTGACCGTCGGGCTGGCCACGCTGGGCGTGTCGGCGACGGGGGCAAGCGTGATGGTGCTGGTCACCAGGCTGCCGCTCAGGCCGCCGTCATTGGAGGCGCTGGACGCCTGCAGCACGAAACTGCCGTTGCCGCCGGTGGTGGTGTTGCGGTTGGCGGTGGGGCGGAAATAGACGTTGGTGGTCGCCCCCGCATTGGCGATGAAGTCACCGTTGTTGATCTGGGTGGTGTAGCCCGCGTCGGAATAGAGCGTGCCGCCGGTGATGGAGGTGATCTTGTAGAAGGTCTCGCCGCTGCCCCTGGTGATGGCGATGGCGCCCGAATCCGTATCCTCGTTGACGGTGGGATTGGCCACCGCCGCGCCGACGGCGATCGCCGCGTTGATGGTCGAGCCCCCCAACCCGCCATCGGCGCCGCTGGTCGAGGCCTGGGCGGTAAACGAGCCGTCGCTGCCGCCGCTGGGCGTGAACTTCAGCCCGGCATTGCCCTCGGCGAAGGTGATGAAATCGCCGTTGTTGATCTGGGTGGTGCCGTCGTTCTTGTACAGCGTGCCGTTGGTGATGCCGGTGATCTTGAAATGGGTGACCTCGGCCCCGTCGGCGGCATTGCGCGACAACACCAGACCGCTGGTGGTCTGGGTCGAGGGCGTGGTGCTGGAACTGGTCACCGACGGCGTGTCGGCGATCCCCGTCACGTTGATGGTCACCGTGTCGGTGTCGTTCAGCGTTCCCGTATGGGCGTCGGTGGACGAGATGGTCAGGGTGGCGTAGCCGGTGCCGTACCCATCGGCGGTGGGCGTATAGCTCACCGAGCCCAGGGCGTTCTGCACCTGCGCCACGGTACCGACGATGTGCACCGAGTTGGAGCCGTTGCCGGTGATGGTGCCGCCGCCGCCGGTGGTCACCGAAATGACGCCCTTGCCCGAGGCCACCGACACCACCGTGGTCAGCGTCGTGCCCGTATCGGCGTCGGCCACCGACAGGGCATTGCCGTTGCCCGACGAGAAGACCAGGGCGGTGTCCTCGTTGGTGGTCTGGGCCGCGGGCTTGGTGTTGACCGGCGCATCGTTGATGGAGGTGGCCGTCACCTGGGTGGTGGCGTCGGCGGTGCCGTTGCCCGTGGCGTCGGCGGGCGTCAGCGTGAAGGTGGTGACCACCGTTCCGCCCGGCGCGGTCTGGTTGGCGGTGGGCGTGAACACCAGGGCTCGCAGCAAAGTCTGCAACGCCGCCGGGCTGGCCCCCGACAGGGTGTAACTGCCCACCGATCCGGTCAGGCCGCCGCCGCCGGAGGCGAAGGTGCCGTTGGCCGCCGTGTAGGTGATGGCGACGCTGACCGCGCCGGCGTCCACGTCGGTGAAGGTCACCGCCGAGAACGGCGTGGTGGTGGCGTTGTCGTTGACCGTGCCCGCCGTGGTGAAGGTGCCGCCCAGCACCGGCAGGTCGTTGGCCCCGTTGATGGTGATGGTCAGCACGGCGATGTCGGTATTGGTGCCGTCCGAGACGGTGTAGTTGTAGCTGTCGGTCAGGGTCTGGCCCGCCGCCAGGGCCTGGACGCTGGAATCGCTGTCCAGGACCACATAGGTGAAACTGCCGTCGGAGTTGAGGGTCAGGGAGCCGTAGGCACCGGCCAGCGCCTGCCCCACCGTGCCGGCCGTTCCCGCCCCTTCCGTATTGCCGCTGCGGATGGCGGTCACCGTCTTGGTGGCGCCGGCATCGGGGTCGGTGTCGTTGGTCAGCACGTTGCCGGTGGCGTTGCTGCCCCCCGTGGCGTTGGACAGCCCCCCCGCCTCGGTGGCCGAACCGGTGTCGTTGACGCCGGTGGGCGCCTCGTTGACGTTGGTCACCGTCACGGTCACCGTCTGGTCGACGGTATTGGTGCCGTCGGACACCCGCAGCGTCACCACATAGGTGTTGTTGGTGTCGGAATCCGTCGGATTTTCGTAATTGGGCGCACTCTGGAAGGTCAGCACGCCGGAACTGGAATTGATGCTGAACTTGGCCTGATCCGCCCCGCCGACGATGGAATAGCTGGCCGTCGCCCCGGAATCCGGATCGCTGGACGTCGCGGTATAGACCGTGCCGGTCCCGTTCTCGGCGAAATTCGCCGTGGTGCCCGAGGTGAAACTGGGCGCTTCGTTGACGTTGGTGACCGTCACCGCGACGGCTTTGGTCGCACTGCCGTTGCTGTCGGTGGCGGTGATGACGACGTCGTAGACGTTGTTGGCGCCGCTATCCGTGGGGCTTTCATAATTGGGCGAAGAGACGAAGGTCAGCGCACCGGAGGAGGAGTTGATGCTGAACTTGGCCTGATCCGCCCCACCGGTAATGGAATAGCTGACCGTGCCGCCGCCCGCGCTGGCGTTGGCGGCCGCCGTGTAGACCGTGCCGGAGGCATTCTCGGCGAAACTGGCGGACGCGCCCGACGTGAAGGAGGGCGCCGACATGATGTTGTCGAGGACGATATCGTCGATTTCCATGAACGCGCCGCCGGTCGGCGCGGTGATGGTGAAATAGGTGATCCCCTGGTAGTTGGACACGTCACTGTTGACGCTGATGGATTGCTTTGTGACCCCCGTACCTCCGGCACTGAAGGTGAAACTGCCGCCCTTGCTGGTCGTAATCGAGAAGGTTTCCAGGCCATTGCCATTCTGATTACTGAAAACAAAAGACGTCAGGTCGAATATTTTTCCACCACCGGCGGTGACGGTGAAGCTTCCGCCCTTTCCACTGCCATCATTGACGAAATACAGGTCCTCGGCACCGTTGTACGCCGCCCCCATGACACTGCCCAAGGCGATCTGCGCGGCATTGGTGTTGGCGTCGTCCTTGGCGGTAAACGTCAGGGTGATGTTGGCGTGGGTGTAGGTGACCGACGTCGTCCCGTCCCCGGCGATGCTGCCGTTGCTGGATTCGAAGGTAATGGTGGCGCTGGTGAGGGCGCCGCCATAATCACGCATCCCGTCGATGCCCAGCGAGGCGGCGGCGACGTCACCCACCGAACGCTCCACCACCCAGTTGCCGCCCTGGGCGGCGGCGCCGGTCGTGTCGCTTGACGCCGCCACGTCGGCGCCGGTGGCGGACGCCAGGGCGGAGATGAAGGCCTGCCCATCGAGGCCGGACGCAATGGAACAGCCATAAACCAGAATGTCGCCGTCAGCGGCCAGGGCCTGGCCAATCACCGAGAGTTCCACCTGGACGGTGGCGTCGGACAGGCCGGCGACGGTCAGCGTGGTGGCGCCCAGGCGCAGGCTGGCCTCGGAACCATGGCTCAGCACGTGGATGGCGTCATAGCCGGAATGGGTTTCGGCCCACTGGGCCATCTGGGCCAGCCCATCGGCGGCGCCGTCGATCTCGACGATGGCGACGCCATCCCTGATGCCGGCTTCCAGCGTCTTGTAATCGGCCACCCTGGTGTCGACGAACACGACTTCCTTTTTGCCGTTGTCCTTGGACGGATCGGCATCGCGGATCACCACCGGCGCGGGAGCGGCCTTGATGGCGGCTTCCGCCACCACGTGGGCGGCGTCCACGGCGGCGGCGCCATCGAACATCAGACGCGGCTCAAGCGCCATGACCAACGGCACACGACTGGAGAACCGCCCCGCCCCTCCCCCTTGGCGGCGAAGCGAAGCCGGATCAGGAAGCTTGGTCATGACATCACCCTCACCAGTCGCCCAGCACCGAAAAGGCACACACGTTACCGCGCACATCCACTTTTACGCTTACAGAGCTTATACCAACAATCAGCCGCTTTCAAACTTATGCCATCATAGATATGTGACATAGCTATGCATATGCCAATTGCTGATAAATATTACGGTGATCAGCAATTCATCGGCGCGGACACCTTTCCCGACAGCCGCACGCCATCAGCGGCGGCGGTCGTGGGCCCCTCCCCACGCCCCCATACCGAAATCAACACCTGTTGCGATAATTTTTGTCGCAACAATCCGTCACACCCCGGCCAATTACCTACGTATACAAGTTATTGCTGTATTGATATCATAACACACTGCCTTTGATTCGCAGATATGCGCAATGGCATCTTGTTACGGGTTTTATATTAGATTTATGAAGACGTTTACGCATCACAGACCATCGAAACCAGGAGTCTTTAGATGAAGAAAATGACCTTCTCCACCCTGATAACAGGCGTCTCGACCCTGGCTCTGGCCGCTATCCTTTCGGGCACCGGGGCGAAAGACGCCCAGGCCTGCAGCGGCCCGGAACCCTATATCGGCACGGTGTGCTTCACCGCCGCCCAGTGGTGCCCAAACGGCTATATCCCGGCGGACGGCCGACAGCTGACGGTCCAGAGCAATCAGGCGCTTTTCTCCCTGATCGGCTACTATTACGGGGGAAATAATACCTCGATTTTCAATGTTCCGGACCTGCGCGGGCGTTCGCCGATCGGCTACAACCCGTCAACGATCAACACCGGCGGCACCGTGATTAGCCCGAATACCTATGCCTCCCTGCGCGGTTCAGAGACCGCCACCCTGAGCACCAGCAATGTGGCGCCTCATATTCACCCCGCCACCTTCACCGGTACCGGCGGCGGCGGCAGCGGCCCCATGGCGGCATCAGGGCCCGTTACGCTGCCCGTGACGGTCAGTGTGCCGGCTCAAAACATCTCGGTCTCGGGCAGTTTGAAGATCGGCAGCTCCACCGCCGCTGGCGCGCAGGCCATCAGCAATGGCGCCGTGATGACCAAGGCGGGTGGCGGGCAAGGAGCGATCTATGCCCCCTCGACCACCACCGCCGACACGAATATCGGCCCCAGCCAAACCTTCTCCGGCAGCACCAGCGCCGCCCCGGCCACCGGCACCGTGACGGGGACCGTCACCCTGCCCGTGACGGGCGCGACCGGCATCACCGGAGGGACTGTGAGCGTGGGACCGAACTCAAACAGTGCCACGCCGTTCCACATCGTGCCGCCGCAATCCGTGCTGACGGCCTGCATCGCCAACGAGGGCCTCTACCCGCCGCGGCCCAACTGACATTCCAACGCCAACCTTCGAAGGATGCGCCGCCCCACCGGCGCATCCTTTTTTTTGCGAAACCATTCAAGGAATTATCGCCGGAGCAACCGCTCTGCTATCGTTAGGGGACTGATTGCCCGACCAAGGAGGGGATAGTGGCGTCGCTGGGGGTCGCGTGGCGCATTACCGGCATCTACACCGCCGTCGGACTGAGCTGGATCTTCCTGTCATCCATGGCCGTGTGGATCGGTGTGGGCGAGCCTCCGGGGCTGGCTTCCCTGCTGGAGATGGGCAAGGGCTGCGCCTTCATCCTGGTGACCGCCTTCATGCTGCTGGTGCTGCTGCGCCGCTGGGAAGGGGAGCTGAACCGGCGGGGAGAGGCCCTGATCGAAAGCAACCGCGAACTGACGGAGCTCAACACCCGGCTGTCCGGCATCATGCGGGGCTCCCAGGACCTGATCGCCGCCTGGGACCGCAACAAGCGGCTGACCGCCTTCAATCCCCGTTACCAGGCGGTCTGCTGGGACTTCTTCGAGCGCGACGTGAAGGTCGGCATGTCCGCCGAGGAGGTGTTCGGCCATGTCCCGGAAAAGTACCGTCTGTTTTCCGAATGCTGGGACCGCACCCTGGCGGGAGAATCCTTCGTCCAGTTGCAATCCCTGGACGTTGACGGCGACATGGCCTGGTTCGAGACCAGCTACGGCTCGCTTCCCGGCCCCGACGGCCTGCCGTCCGGGGGATTTCATATCGTGCGCGACGTCACCGACCGCGTCCGCGCCGAGGAAGACCGCCGCACCCACGCCGAGAAACTAGCCAAGACCGTGGAAACGCTGACCGAAGCCAATTCCGAGCTGGAGCGTTTCGCCTATGTCGCGTCCCATGACCTGCAGGAACCCCTGCGGACCATCGCCTGCTTCGCTCAATTGCTGGAGCGCCACTACGGCCAGACCCTGGACGACCGGGGTCGGCAATACGTCGAACTGGTCACCAGCGGCGCCATCCGCATGCACAGCCTGATCAACGATCTTCTGGCCTACTCCCGCACCACGCGAAGCGAAGGCCGGATCGAAATCGTCTCGGCGGAATCAGCCTGCCAGAGCGCCTTGAACAACCTGCGCGAAGCCATCGATTCCGGCGGGGCCGAGGTCATCGTGGAACCGCTGCCCGAGGTCAGCGCCGATTCGGTGATGCTGATCCAGATCTTCCAGAACCTGATCGGCAACGCCATCAAGTACCGCAAGACCGGGATCGCGCCGCACATCCGGGTTTCCGCCCAGCGCCAGGAGCGGCACTGGCAGTTCTCGGTCTCGGACAACGGCATCGGCTTCGACCCGTCGGAGCAGGATGTGTTCGAGCTGTTCCGACGCCTCCACCCCCATTCCAGCTACACGGGAACCGGAGTGGGCCTCGCCATCTGCAAATGGATCGTCAACCGCCTGGGCGGCCATATCTGGGTGGAATCCACCCCCGGCGCGGGCAGCACCTTCCGCTTCACCCTGCCGCTGGGCGAGGCGCAGCGGCCAGTTGCCGCGCACGCTTGAACGCCGCCTCCAGATCGGACAGCACCTCGGCGGGCTGGGCGGCGTACATCAGGTTCTCCACCAGGCCGAAATCCTCGACCACCATGCCGTGCTGGCGGCAGAACAGGCGCCCGTCCTCGTCACGGTCGTGGGGGACGCGTTCCTTGTAGGGCCGCATGTCCTCGGACCAGGCGATTACAGGCTTGCCCAGGGCCTCGGCGTAGCCCATCTCCCAGGTTGTTCCGGGACAGGCTCCGGGGCCGCGGAACGGCGAGACGCAGGCGATCACCACATCGCACTCCCGGATCCGCTCGATATTGCCGTGCCGGATCATTGCCGCCAGTTCGGCCGGAGGCAGCTTCAGGTCGTCGGCCTGGGGCTCGAACGGCGCCACGCCCTCCAGGTCATGCTGGCCGCACATCTCGACGAGATAGTCGAGCAGGGCCTTGGCGGCAGGATGGAACACCGCCGGACCGGCGAGATAGGCCTTGGGCTTGTATGTCATGGGGCGGAAATTCCTCAAGCCAGGACGTCCAGGGCGTCCTTCTCGGTCCTGGCGATGCGCGAGAAGGTTCGGGCGGCCAGGATATAGGCCTGCTTCGCCTGCCCCAGGTCAACCACCTCGCGCAGCAGGTCGACCTCGCCCTCGGGCGGCAGCGGCACATAGCGCGCCCCGGCCGGACTGGCCGAGACGACCTGGCCCCGCTGGGCAGGGTAGTCCGGGGTCGTGACGTTGGCGATATTGTCGGCCGCCTTCTGGGCGACACGCGACTGGGCGGCAAGGCCGCTGAGCAACGTCGTCGAGGCGATGGAGGAAATCATCGGAATCCACCCGATCTAATCATGCCCCATCATGCTCCCAGCCTCATGCCGGTGGCAAGCATGCGCAGTGAATCCTCGGCGCTGGGCCGCTTCTCCGGATCCGCCGCCATGGCCGCCTCCACCCAGCCCACCAATCCTGGCGGGGCCTGCGGGACCAGTTCGGACAGCGGCGGCCGCCCGTCCTCGGGGCCGGGAAGCCGCCCGGCCAGCAGGCGCCAGGCCAGAGCCCCGATGGAATAGATGTCGGCGGCGGGACCGACCCCGCCGGCGCCGGCCCGCTGCTCGGGGCTGATATAGTCCAGGGTGCCGATCCAGGCGCGCGGCGGAACGTCCGATGCCGTCCCCAGCCGGGCAAAGCCGAAATCGCACAGCTTGGCGATGCCCCCTTGGCGCGCGGTCAGCAGCACGTTGGCCGGCTTGATATCTCTGTGGACGATGCCCCTTCGGTGAAGATAGGCCAGGGCCGCCAGCACCTGCAGCAGAATGAAGCGGCTCTGGCCGACGTCAAGGGCCTGCGGCAGTTCGTCCTCGGCCATGCCGTCCTCGGCCACGTCGAAACCGATCAGGCGCGGAAGGTTGGCCCGCATGAACGGCAGGACCATGAACGGGCTGCCGTCCTCCAGCCGCCCGGTCTCGTGGACGGGCAGGATATGGGGGTGATCGAGGCCGGCCATGATCCGGCCTTCCATGATGAAACGGCGCATCCATTCGGCGCGGCTGAACGGCGGCTCGGGCTTGGCGGCGTCCATGGCGAACGCCTTGACCACCACCGGCCGCCCCAATTGCGGATCCGTACACAGGTAAAGCCGTGAAAACGCCGTGTCTATCAGGTGGCGCGCAACCTGATAGCGGCCGATGTGCTCCCCCGCCTCCATCGCCGCCCCCCTCTTCCGTCATCGCTGGAAAGAAAAGGGGCCGCCCCGGTGGGCGGCCCCCGTTATCGCCGTCAAATCCGGCTTACCAGGTGATCTTTTCCACGTTGTGGAATTCGATGGTGTCCTGGCTGCCGTCGGTGTTGGTGACGATGACCGTGCCGCTGGCATCCTTGCCCCCGGCCACAGACTGCGCCACGTGGTGACCCTCGGCGTCGACGCTGACCGCCCAGCCCGACACGCCTTCGATGTTGACCGCGGCGACATGGGTGTCGTGGGTAAGGTCCAGCGTATCCGTCCAGGACGAACCGCGGCCACCGTCCACCACGTCGTGGCCGAAGCCGAAGTCGAACAGGAAGGTGTCGTTGCCCTGGTCGCCCCACATGACGTCGTCGCCGGTGCCGCCGATGATGGTGTCGTTGCCGGCTCCGCCATGGATCTGGTCGTTGCCCGCACCGCCATCCAGCACGTCGTTGCCGGCACCGGTGACATAGACCTGGCCGCCCACCATCTTGGCGTCGCCGTAGATCACGTCGTCGCCGGCCCCTGCGCTGATCACATCGTTGGTGTCGGCCTGGACGATGCTCCAGCCGCCATGCGAGCCGCCGCCGCCATGGCTGCCGCCCGAGTAGCGATAGGTGGCGCCGCCCTTGCCGCCCAGCAGCAGGTCGTTGCCGTTGGTGCCGATGATGTCGTCGTTGCCGGAATTGCCCACCAGGGTGATGCCGGGGATGGACGACCCGCCGCCGACGGCGCCGTCGCAATGGACGGTGTCGCCGACATTGGCTTCGTCAAGGTTGCTGGCTTCGATGGAATCGGCGGTGACATGGACGTCGAAGCCCTGGGTGCCCTGGGCCACGTTCATGTTGAGCGAAACCGCGCCATCGTAGTGCGAGTTGTCGACATTGAAGTCCCAGCTGCCGTCGGTGTTGTGCACCAGGGTGCCCTCGTTGCCGGTATAGGTCAGCGAGGCGCCGGTGGGCAGGGCGTCGATGTGGTAGCTCAGCGTCTCCGACCCGTCGGTGTCATTGAGATGACCGGCCAGATCGATGTGGTAGCCGCTGGCGGTGTGGGTGACCGAGGAGTCGAAGTCGAAGGTCACCGACGAGCCCACATTGTTCAGGCGGGCGTAGGTTTCGCTGGAAACGCCGTAATAGCCGCCGGTGGTGCTGGCGCCCGACAGGATGCCGTTCTCGGCCTGGAAGGTGATGCCGTCCACCTGGATCCTGTCCACCAGGACGTCACGGGTGTTGTAGCCGTCGTTGTCGACGATCTTGATGTCGGCGCCGTTCAGCAGCTGGTCGTGCTGGGCGTCGGTCAGGGTCAGCGAGATCGCCTTGTCGGCGCTGTAGCTGCGGCTGACCGAATAGTGACCCAGATTGGTGCCGCCGAGATAGATGTCGAAGCCGGCGGTGCCGCTGCTGGTGTCGTTGACATAGAGGTTGACCTGCTTGCTGTCGTTGCCCAGATGGGCCACCGAGGCGCCGTTGGCTCCGATGGTGGCGTCGAAGGTGGCGGCGTCGGCCACCGCGTCCACATGCAGCGCGCCGCTGGTGCGGGTGGCGATGCCCGTATCGGTCACCACGTCGTAATTGACGGTGACGTCGCCGGCGAAATTGGCGTTGGGCGTGAAGGCCCAGCCGTCATTGCCGTCGGCGTCCACCGCATGCACGAAGCTGCCCACCGTGTTGCCGTGCGAGTCGACGCCCGACAGGTTGGCCACATGCAGGGTGTTGTCCACGTCGGTGGAATTGGCCAGCAGGTCGCTGGACTTGATGAACACCTGCGTGTCCTCGGTACCGGCGCCCAGGTTGGTGGGACCGGTCACCACGGTGGCGTCGTCGCCCGGGTTGAAGTCCAGGGTGACCTTCTGGGTGGTGGTGCCGCCCATGCCGTCCTTGACGGTGACGCTGAACTGGTCGGTTCCCTTGTAGTTGGAATCCGTGGCGGTGAAGTGGTACTCGCCGGTCTGCGCATTGATGCTCACCGTGCCGTGCGCGGTGCTCATCGAGGTGATGGGCGTACCGTTGGCATTGGTGCCGAACGAGTAGGACATGGTGTCGCCGTCGGAGTCGACCGCATGCACGCTGCCGTCCGCATGGCCGGCGGTGTAGTTGGTCTCGACGCTGGTGACCTGCGGCGGGTGGTTGAGGTCGACGTCGTTGCCGTCCACCGTCACCTGCAGCTGCTCGAAATTGGTCGCCTTGAGGCCGCCCAGGCTCTGGAAGGTGAAGGTCTTGCCGGCATTGGCCGCGTCGGCGGTAAACGAGGCGAAGCTCATCAGCTCGGTGCGCACCGCCTGGGTGTACTCGGCCGGCGAGAGGTCGACGTTCAGGGTGTCGGTGCCGGTGCCGCCGTCATACACGTCGCCGGCGGTGGTGCCGCCTACCGCCACCACGGTGTCGTTACCGCTGCCGGTCACTATCTTGTCGGCACCGGCCGAGCCGGTGATGACGTCGTTGCCGGCCCCGGTGTCGATCACTTCGACATTGCGGATGGTGGTGTTGGAGAAGTCGAGATAGTCGTTGCCCGAGCCGGCCAGCAGGGTATCCGTGCCGGCGCCACCGTCGATCACCTCGATGGAGCGCATGTTGCCCAGGTTGTTGGTGACGCTGATCACGTCGTTGCCCGCGCTGCCCAGAACCGTGTCGATGCCCGAACCGCCGTCATAGGTGTCGCCGGCGCCTTCGGTGGCGCCCGTCACCTTGAACACGTCGTTGCCGGCGCCGCCATACATGGTGTCGGCGCCCGCGCCGCCGGTGATGGTGTCGTTGAAGCCGCCCGCGAACGAGACGTTGAACGACGAGTTGGTCACCGCCGTGCTGGTGCCGTCCAGGGTGGTCACCGCCACGTCGACGGTGCCGCCGATGCCGTTGCTCGACGTCAGGGTCAGGCCGGTGAGGTCGGCCTGCGTCAGCGTCCAGGTGCCGTCGCCGTTGTTGACGCCGTGGTTGAGCTCGGCGCCGCCCGGCAGGTTGGACAGGGTGATGGAGGCCACCGACTCGCCCGAAACGGCCGCTGCCGTGATGTTGAGGGCCACAGTCACGCCCGTGTCGCCGGACGGATCATCGCCGTACAGGATGTCGTTGGCGGTGCTGCCGTTGATGATGTCGGAGCCCGAACCGCCCTCGGCATAGCCGCCGCTGGCGGTGAAGGTCGAGCCCGACTGGGCCGCCATGCTGACGTTCTGGGCGTTGATGGTCGCCGCGTCGGCCTGGGCGTTGACAGTGATGGCCACCGTCTGGTTGACCGTGCCGCCATGGCCGTCGGACACCTGGACCGTGAAGTTGTCGGTGCCGTGCCAGTTCTTGTCGGTGGCGGTGAAGGTGTAGGTGCCGTCGGCCGCGACCGCCAGCGTGCCGTTATGGGTACCGCCGGACACCACCGAGTAGCTCAGGCTGTCACCGGTATCCACGTCGGACGCGTTGACCTTGCCGGTCACCACGGTGGCGGCGCTGGTGACGCTCTCGTTGCCGGTTCCGCCCGTGACGCCGCTGACCACCGGCCCGTCGTTGGAGCCGGTCACCGTGACGTTGACCGTGCCCACGTTGGAGTCGGCGCCGTGGCTGTCGGTGGCCACCACCTTGAAGCTGTCGGTGACCGACTTGCCCACGCCCAGGCTGGCATTGGCCGCGTTGGGGGTGAAGGTGTAGTCGCCGGTCGAGGCGTTGATGGTGACCGTGCCGTGGTCGGTGACCAGGCTGCTCACATGGTTGCCGCTAGCATCCATCAGCGAGTAGCTGACGGTGTCGCCCGCATTGGGGTCGACCGCGCTGACATGGCCGGTGACCGCGCTGTGGTCGTTGGCGGTGGCGGCATTGGCGGCGGTCAGGGTCGGCGCGCCGTTCAGCACGCTGACGTTGACGGTCTCGGTGGTGGTGCCGCCATGGCCGTCGGACACGGTGACCTTGAAGGTGTCCGTGCCGCTGTAATTGCCGGTCGGGGTGTAGGTGAAGGTGCCGTCGGTGTTGACCACGACGGTGCCGTGCTGCGGCCCGCTGGCGCCGGTGCCCACCGCGTAGGACAGGTGGTCGCCGTCGGCGTCGGACACGCTCACCGCGCCCGTCAGGGTGGCGTTCATGGCACCAGAGACCGAGGTGGGATCGCCCGCCACCGGCCCGTGGTTGGACAGGTCGTCATGCACCGTGGCCGAGGCCGAGGACGACGCCACGCTGGTGCCGTCGGTGCTGACCGCGGTGACGTTGACGTTGAGGTCGCCGTTGAAGCCGGCCGGGGTCTTGACCGAAAGGCCAGTCATCTGGTTGGGGTTGATGGAGTACGAACCGTCGGCGCCCGCCGCCAGGGCCACGCCGTTCTGATACAGGGTCGAACCAGAAGGCAGGCCCGAGATCTTGACGGTGTGCCCTTCCGAGCCGTCCATGTCGGGGAAATTGGCCGACACGGTCAGCGGATGGGTCGCGGTGGGAGCCGCGGCATTCCACGACACCGACATGTTGACGTCGTTGTAGTCGCGGTCGCCGCCGCCGTTCAGGTCTTCCCAGTTCTGGTTGCCGGAAACGGCGCTGGTGTCCTCGGAATGGACCATACGGTCGGAATTCAGCGCGCTCTTGTCGAACAGCACCTTGGTGCCGGCGCCGTTGAGCACGTGGCCGGCGCTGTCGCTGGCCTGCCAGTTACCCGCCGAGTCCTTCGAGAAGGTCAGAGCCGCGCCGTTGGCCAGGCCGGAATTCTGGCTGCCACCGTCGGGGATCAGGAAGAAGCCGACCCGATCGGGATCGACGCCGTTGACCGTCGCCGTAGCGCCGGGCGTGGCATGCACGTTGGACCAGATCACGCCACCCGAGGTCGGGTTGCCGTTATCGTCCATGACGTAATAGCCGTAGGTGTTGTTGTAGCCGGCCGACGCCGTGCTGTCCAAGTTGGTGACGGTGAAGCTGCCGTTGGGGGTCTCGACCGGCGCACCAATGGCCACCGACACGCTGGCCTTGTCGGCCACCGCCTCGATGTTGACGCCAACCGCCTGGCTGACGCTGCCGCCATGGCCGTCGGACACCGTGACGTTGAACCGGTCGGTGCCCGCCCAGTTGGCGGTGGGAGTGAAGGTGTAGTCGCCGGTGGCGGTGTTGAGGTCCACGGTGCCGTGGGCGGTGGTCAGGGTCTCGTGGCCGTTGGCGCCCGAGACGCCGCCGTCCAGGTGATAGCCCAGGGAGTCGCCGTCCACGTCGGAGGCGCGCACCGAACCGCTGACCGAGTGATCCTCGGTCCCGACGCCGTTGGTCACCGAGGTGATCACCGGCACGTCGTTGACGTCGTCCACCTGCACGGTGACGGTCGCCGTGTCGGTGCCGCCCTTGCCGTCGCTGATGGTGTACTCGAAGGTCGCCGCGCCGTGGTAATTGGCATCCGGCGTGAAGGTGATGGTGCCGTCGCTGTTGAGGCTGACCGAACCGTGCGCGGCGTTGCCCACGCCGGTGATGGTCAGAGCGTCGCCGTTGGCGTCGCTGTCGTTGGCCAGCAGGTCAGAGGCCTTGATGGTCAGGGCCTTGTCCTCGTTGGTCTCGATGGCCTGAGCGGCCTCGTGCGTGCCGGCGTTGCTGCCGATGCCCACCACGGTGGTCACCGACACGTCGCCGCCGTTGGCCTCGGTCGAATGCACGGCGGTGGTGATGCCCGACAGGCTGCCCTCGCTGACCGGCGACGAGCTGACCAGGGTCAGGGTCATCGGCGAGCCCGAGCTCACCTGCACGGTGTAGCTGCCGTCGGCATTGGCCGCCAGGGCATGGCCGCCAAGCTCCACAGTCACGCCGGCCGGGATGTGGTCCAGGGTCACCGAGGACAGGGTCTCGCTGCCGTCGCCATCGTTCAGCGTCGCCTCGATGGTCAGCGGGGTCTTGTAGGTGGTGGTCGTGGTGGTGGTCGTGGTGGTGCCGCCGAAGGCGGAGGCATCGCCGATCACCTGGCCGTCCGAGAACTTGATGTTCTCGAAATTGGCCAGACGCTGCTGCAGTTGGCTGTCGGCCATGTACTGGGCCTTGGTGTAGCTGCCCAGCTGGATCGAGTCGGTGCCGGCGCCGCCGTCGATGGTGGCGTAGATGTTGCCGGACACATAGACCGCGTCGTTGCCGCTGCCCATGTCGACCTTGCCGCCATTGATGCCGTGGTCGATGACCACCACGTCGTCGCCGGCGCCGGTGACGATGGAACCGCCGTTGGCGATGCCGTCGATGTGAATCTTGTCGTTGCCGGTTCCGGTGGTGATGTTGCCGCCGGAATTGGCGTCGCCCTTCACCTCGATGGTGTTGTTGCCGTCGCCCAGGTTGATGCCGGCATTGGCGCTGCCGCCCACCAGGACGGTGTCGTTGCCCGACCCGGCGGTGACCGCCGAGTTGACCGCGCCGCCCACCTGCAGGGCGTTGTCGCCATCGCCCAGGCTCATGGCGGCGTTGATGTTGCCGCCCACCTTGACGGTGTCGTTGCCCGCCTCGGTGGAAACCGAGCCGGAGGCGTCGCCGCCGATCTGCACCGCGTCGTTGCCGGCGCCGGTGTTGACCGTGCCGCCCAGGCTGCCGCCGATCTTGACCGCGTCGTTGCCGGTGCCGGTATCCATGCCGGCATTCCAGAACGAGCCGTTGACCACGACGTTGTCGTCACCCGCGCCGGTGGAGACCGAAGCCCAGGTGTCGCCGCTGATCTTGACCGCGTCGTTACCCGAGCCGCCGGTCACCGCCGTGCCACCCGCCACCGTGGTGGTGGTGGCCGGGTTGATGTCGGACACTCCCGCCACCGAGAAGGTGAACGGGCTGGCCGTGGTGGTGGTGGTGGTGCTGGTATGGGTCTCGGCAACCGAGGCGCCCAGATCCACCGACAGGGCCGGCGCATCGGCCGCCACGTCGATGGTGCTGTCGTCGCCAGCCACCGGGCCCTGGTTGAACTCGCCCACATCCACGCTCGCCGAGGTCGAGGCGGTGCGCACGATGGCACCGGTATCCGCCTCGGTGGCGGTGGCGGTGGCGCCCAGGGTGAAGGCGTCGGTTCCCGAAGGCACCCGCAGGGTCAGGTGGTCGAGGCTGCCCGCCGGCAGCGACCAGGTGCCGTCACCGTTGTCGATGCCGACCGAGTGGCCAGCCGCGTCCAGGATGACCGCATCATGGGGCAGACCGGTCAGGGTGACGGTCAGGCTCTCGGAGCCATCGGTATCCTTCAGGCTCGCCGCGACATTCAGCGGATAGTCCACCACCTGCTCACCGGGCTCGACCGCCTCGAAGCTGATGGAGTTGATCAGGAAGTCGTTGTCGCCGCCGCTGGGCGCCGAGAAGACGATCTGATCGAAGCCGCCATTGTCGGTGGCGTGCAGGCTGACGGCCGGATCGACCGAGTCGGTGATGCCGGTGACCGTGCCCTCACCCACCTTCACGCCATCGCGGAACAGGTCGTAATGGGCCTTCTCGTTGGAAGCCAGCCAGGCGAACTTGACGTCGGCCGTGGAGACGTCGTTGTCGAAATTGACCACGATCTTCTCAGAGCGGCCACCGGACTGCCCCAGCTCGGTGGCATCGCCGGACGCGCCGCCCGCCACGCCGAAGCCCGCGGGGCCGGTGTGGGTGGACAGCGTGCCCGCCGAACCGTCCAGGTTCAGGGCGGAGACGGAGAAGCCGCTGCCGGTCGTATTCATGTTGGCGACGTTGATGGTCACGTCCTCGGTCTCGCCGCCCAGGGTGACGGAGGCACCGGCACCCAGGTTGAGGCTGAGCTCGGGCGCGTCGGCGACCGCGCCGACATCCAGCGAAGCGGTGCCGGTGGTGGTGCCGCCATGGCCGTCGCTGACGGTGTAGGTCAGGTCCACGTCGCCGCTGAAATTGGCGGCCGGGCTGAAGGTGAAGGTACCGTCGTGGTTGTCGACGATGGTGCCGTGGGTCGAGCTGATCGCCGTGATCGACAAGGTATCGCCGTCCACGTCATGGGCGTTGCCCAGCAGGTCCGACGCCTTGATGGTGATCGAACGATCCTCGACACCGCCGGCCAGGGTCACGTCGCCGCTCACCGTCGGGCCGTCGTTGCCGCCGGTGATGGTCACCGTCACGTTCTGGGTAGCGGTGCCGTCGGCCGAGGCCACGGCGAAAGTCTTGGTCATGGTCTCGCCGGAGGCCAGGGCCTGCACGTCGGCGTTGGCCGAGTTGACCTGGAAGGTCCACTGGCCGTTCTCGCCGATGGTGAAGGTGCCCTGATCGGTCTGGACCGTGCCGGCCTGCACATGGGCCTGGCCGTGATCGACGTCGGCGACCGACAGGGTGCCGGTGGCGCGGCCGTTGCCGTCCTCGGCCACCGTGCCGGTGGTGGTGCCGCTGATGGTGGCGGCGTCGTTGCCGCCGGTGATGGTCACCGTCACGTTCTGGGTAGCGGTGCCGTCGGCCGAGGCCACGGCGAAGGTCTTGGTCATGGTCTCGCCGGAGGCCAGGGCCTGCACGTCGGCGTTGGCCGAGTTGACCTGGAAGGTCCACTGGCCGTTCTCGCCGATGGTGAAGGTGCCCTGATCGGTCTGGACTGTGCCGGCCTGCACATGGGCCTGGCCGTGATCGACGTCGGCGACCGACAGGGTGCCGGTGGCGCGGCCGTTGCCGTCCTCGGCCACCGTGCCGGTGGTGGTGCCGCTGATGGTGGCGGCGTCGTTGCCGCCGGTGATGGTCACCGTCACGTTCTGGGTGGCGGTGCCATCGGCCGAGGCCACGGCGAAGGTCTTGGTCATGGTCTCGCCGGAGGCCAGGGCCTGCACGTCGGCGTTGGCCGAGTTGACCTGGAAGGTCCACTGGCCGTTCTCGCCGATGGTGAAGGTGCCCTGATCGGTCTGGACTGTGCCGGCCTGCACATGGGCCTGGCCGTGATCGACGTCGGCGACCGACAGGGTGCCGGTGGCGCGGCCGTTGCCGTCCTCGGCCACCGTGCCGGTGGTGGTGCCGCTGATGGTGGCGGCGTCGTTGCCGCCGGTGATGGTCACCGTCACGTTCTGGGTGGCGGTGCCATCGGCCGAGGCCACGGCGAAGGTCTTGGTCATGGTCTCGCCGGCACCCAGGGCCTGCACGTCGGCGTTGGCCGAGTTGACCTGGAAGGTCCACTGGCCGTTCTCGCCGATGGTGAAGGTGCCCTGATCGGTCTGGACCGTGCCGGCCTGCACATGGGCCTGGCCGGCATCCACGTCGGCCACATTCAGCGTACCGGTGGCGTGGCCGTTGCCGTCCTCGGCCACGGTGCCGGTGGTGGCGCCGGTGATCACCGCACCGTCATTGGAGCCGGTGATGGTCACCCCCACCGTGGAGGGCGCACTGGTCATGACGCCGTCGGTGGCGACAACCTTGAAGCTGTCGGTCTGCACGTCGCCGACCCGCAGGGACTGCGCGTCGGCATTGGGGGTAAAGGTGTATTCGCCGGTGGTGGAATTGATGGTCACCGTGCCGTGGGCGGTAGTCAGGCTGTCCACCTGGTTGCCGCTGGCGTCCATCAGGTGGTAGCGCACGCTGTCGCCCACGTCCTGATCGGTGCCGACCACACGGCCGGCGCCGGAGTGATCCTCGTCGGTGGAAACCGCCGAGGCGGTGGTCACCGTGGGAGCGTTCTCAAGCGCCACCTCGCGGCCGTCCACCGTCAGCTTCAGGCTTTCCCAATTCTTGGCGTCAACGCCAAGGGTGTTGAAGTGGAAGCTCTGGCCGGCATGGGCCGGATCGGCGATGAAGGACTGGAATTGCTGCAGTTCGGCACGCACCGCCGCGGTGTACTGCGACCCGGTGAGGTCGATGCGCAGGGTATCGGTGCCGGCGCCGCCGTCGTAATTGTCGCCCGCCGACTGGCCGCCCTTGATGATGCCAAGGTCGTTGCCGGCGCCGGCGTCGATGGTGTCGGCGCCCCAGCCGCCGTCCAGGGTATCGGCGCCGTCGCCGCCCAGCAGCGTGTCGTTGCCCGACGCCCCGTACAGCACGTCATTGCCAGTGCCGCCGATGATCATGTCGTTGCCGGCATTGCCCAGCAGCACGTCGTTGCCGGCACCACCGTCGATGGTGGTGTCGCCCACGGTGTAACGGCTGGAGGTCAGGTCGACCACATCGTTGCCGTCGCCGGCATTGATCACTTCGATGCTATCCAGGCGCGCGCCGCCGGTGGGCGAAGCGCTGTAGCCGTCATCCAGGAACACCGCGTCGTTGCCCGCACCCATCACCAGGGTGTCGGTGCCGGCTCCGCCACGGAACACGTCCTGGCTGACATTGTCGCCAGCGATGGCGTAGGTCTCGTTAGTGCCGGCATGGGTGGGATCGCCCACGTTCTGCGACACGTATCCGCCGCTCCAGGTGCCGTCGGCCGAGAAGTTCAGCACGTCGTTGCCGTCACCGCCTTCCAGCAGATCCGAGCCCGTGCCGCCCGACAGGGTGTCGTTGCCCGCACCGCCGAACAGGGTGTCGTTGCCCGCGCCGCCGTCCAGGGTGTCGTTACCCGCGGCGGTGCCGCTGAAGCTGATGTCGAAGCTGGTGGTCGTGCTGGCCGTGGAGCCGTTGGAGGCCTCGGTCGAGGTCGCCGTCACGCTGAGGTGCAGGTTGGTGCCCTCGGTGGTGGTGACGCTGAGGCCCGTCAGCTGCGCCGGAGTCAGAGTCCAGGTGCCGTCGGCGTTATGGGTGCCGGCCGACAGGGTCGCGCCCGCCGGCAGGCCGCCGATGGTGACGCTGCCGAGCGATTCCGAACCGTCCACATCGCTCAGGCGGTCGCTAATGTTCAGCGGAACCGTCACGCTGCCGGTGCCGTCGCCATACAGCGTGTCGTCGCCCGACGAGCCGTTGACCACGTCGTTGCCCGAACCGCCGCTCAGGGTATCGCTGCCGGCGGTGCCGCTCAGGGTCTGGGCCTGGCCCGCCCCAAGGTCGACAGTGATGTTCGACGCCGACAGGACAGGCGAATCCGCCACGGCCGCCACGTCGAAATGAGCCGAACCGGCCACGCTGCCGCCCTGGCCATCCGAGATGGTGTAGGACAGTTCCACATTGCCGTTGAAGTCATGGCTCGGCGTGAAGGTGTAGGTGCCGTCATGGTTGTCGGTGATGGTGCCGTTGGTGGCCGACAGGCCGCTGACCGAAAGCGTATCGCCGTCCACGTCATGGGCGTTGCCCAGCAGATCGCTGGCCTTGATGGTCACCGAGCGGTCCTCGGTGCCGGAAGCCAGGGTCACCTCCGCCGTGGTCGGGCCGTCATTGACCGAAGCCACGTCGAAGCTGGCGGTGCCCTGGGTGGCGCCGCCATTGCCATCCGAGATGGTGTAGGTCAGGTTCACATCGCCATGGAAGTCGGCGTTGGGGGTGAAGGTGTAGGTGCCGTCGTGGTTGTCGGTGATGGTGCCGTTGGTGGCGCTGAGGTTGCTCACCGACAGCGTGTCGCCGTCAACGTCATGGGCATTGGACAGCAGGTCGCTGGCCTTGATGGTCACCGAGCGGTCCTCGGTGCCGGAAGCCAGGGTCACCTCGCCGGTGGTCGGGCCGTCATTGGCGCCGTTCACCGTGATCGTCACCGTCTGGGTGGTCCCGTCCTCGGTCTGCACCGTGAAGGTCTTGGTCAGGTGATCGTCGACGCCCAGAGACTGCACCGCCTCCGAGGTATTGTTCAGCGTATAGGACCAGTTGCCCTCGGCATTGATGGTGAAGGTGCCGTGCTCGTCGGTCTGGCTCGAGACCACGAAGGCCGCTTGGTCATCGCCGCCATGGCCACCCTGGCCCTGGCCGCTGTTGCCCTGGCCGCTGTTCTCGGAATTCTCGGCGTTGTTATGGTCGCCCGAGTTTCCAGGAGCCTCCTGGTCGCCGTTGCCGTGGCCGTTGTTGGCGTGGCCCGAGCCCTTATCGGCATCCGTGGCGTCAAGGTCGCCCGAAGCCACCAGCGTGCCGTCCTCGGTCACCGAACCGGTGGTATCGCCGGTGATCACGCTGTCGTCGTCAACCGCCGTCACGTCCAGCGTCGCCGACCCCGTGGTGGTGCCGCCATGGCCGTCCGAGACGGTGTAGGTGATGTTCACGTCGCCATTGAAATCGGCATTGGGCGTGAAGGTATAGCTGCCGTCGGCATTCTGGGTGATGGTGCCGTTGGAGGCCGAAAGCCCGCTCACCGACAGCGTGTCGCCATCGATGTCAGAGGCGTTGCCCAGCAATTGCTGCGCCGTGAAGGTGATGGAGTGATCCTCGGCGGTATCGCCCAGATCCACCGCGCCGCTGACCACCGGCCCGTCATTGGAGCCGCTGATGGTCACCGTCACCTCCTGGGTGTCGGTGCCGTCGGCCGAGGTGACCGTGAAGGTCTTGGTCATGGTCTCGCCGACGCCCAGCGCCTGCACATCGGGATTGGTGTTGTTGAGCGCGAAGCTCCACTGGCCGTCCTGGCCCACATGGAACGTGCCTTCGCTGGTCTGGACGGTCGCGGCCTGGACATACGCCTGGCCGGCATCGGCATCCGAAACGTTCAGAGTGCCGCTGGTCACCAGGGTGCCGTCCTCGCCCACCGCGCCCGAGGCGTCGCCGGTGATCACCGCGGCGTCATTGGCGCCGTCGATGGTCACGGTCACCGTCTGGGTGGTGCCGTCGGCGGTCTCGACCGTAAAGGTGCGGGTCAGCTGCTCGCCCTCGGCCAGGCCCTGCACCGCGTCGGAGCCGTTGTCCAGGGTGTAGGACCACTCGCCCTTCTCGTTCACCGCGAAGGTGCCGTAGGCGTCGTTCTGCGAACCCGCCACGAAGGCGGCGGACGAATCCACGTCGGTGGCGTTGAGGTCGCCCGAGGTCACCAGGGTGCCGTCCTCGCCCACCGCGCCGGACGCGTCGCCGGTGATCACCGCGGCGTCATTGGCGCCGTCGATGGTCACGGTCACCGTCTGGGTGGTGCCGTCGGCGGTCTCGACCGTAAAGGTGCGGGTCAGATGCTCGCCCTCGGCCAGGCCCTGCACCGCGTCCGAGCTGTTGTCCAGGGTGTAGGACCACTCGCCCTTCTCGTTCACCGCGAAGGTGCCGTAGGCGTCGTTCTGCGAACCCGCCACGAAGGCGGCGGACGAATCCACGTCGGTGGCGTTGAGGTCGCCCGAGGTCACCAGGGTGCCGTCCTCGCCCACCGCGCCGGACGCGTCGCCGGTGATCACCGCGGCGTCATTGGCGCCGTCGATGGTCACGGTCACCGTCTGGGTGGTGCCGTCGGCGGTCTGCACCTCGAAGGTGCGGGTCAGATGCTCGCCCTCGGCCAGGCCCTGCACCGCGTCCGAGCTGTTGTCCAGGGTGTAGGACCACTCGCCCTTCTCGTTCACCGCGAAGGTGCCGTAGGCGTCGTTCTGCGAACCCGCCACGAAGGCGGCGGACGAATCCACGTCGGTGGCGTTGAGGTCGCCCGAGGTCACCAGGGTGCCGTCCTCGCCCACCGCGCCGGACGCGTCGCCGGTGATCACCGCGGCGTCATTGGCGCCGTCGATGGTCACGGTCACCGTCTGGGTGGTGCCGTCGGCGGTCTGCACCTCGAAGGTGCGGGTCAGATGCTCGCCCTCGGCCAGGCCCTGCACCGCGTCCGAGCTGTTGTCCAGGGTGTAGGACCACTCGCCCTTCTCGTTCACCGCGAAGGTGCCGTAGGCGTCGTTCTGCGAACCCGCCACGAAGGCGGCGGACGAATCCACGTCGGTGGCGTTGAGGTCGCCCGAGGTCACCAGGGTGCCGTCCTCGCCCACCGCGCCGGACGCGTCGCCGGTGATCACCGCGGCGTCATTGGCGCCGTCGATGGTCACGGTCACCGTCTGGGTGGTGCCGTCGGCGGTCTGCACCTCGAAGGTGCGGGTCAGATGCTCGCCCTCGGCCAGGCCCTGCACCGCGTCCGAGCTGTTGTCCAGGGTGTAGGACCACTCGCCCTTCTCGTTCACCGCGAAGGTGCCGTAGGCGTCGTTCTGCGAACCCGCCACGAAGGCGGCGGACGAATCCACGTCGGTGGCGTTGAGGTCGCCCGAGGTCACCAGGGTGCCGTCCTCGCCCACCGCGCCGGACGCGTCGCCGGTGATCACCGCGGCGTCATTGGCGCCGTCGATGGTCACGGTCACCGTCTGGGTGGTGCCGTCGGCGGTCTGCACCTCGAAGGTGCGGGTCAGATGCTCGCCCTCGGCCAGGCCCTGCACCGCGTCCGAGCTGTTGTCCAGGGTGTAGGACCACTCGCCCTTCTCGTTCACCGCGAAGGTGCCGTAGGCGTCGTTCTGCGAACCCGCCACGAAGGCGGCGGACGAATCCACGTCGGTGGCGTTGAGGTCGCCCGAGGTCACCAGGGTGCCGTCCTCGCCCACCGCGCCGGACGCGTCGCCGGTGATCACCGCGGCGTCATTGGCGCCGTCGATGGTCACGGTCACCGTCTGGGTGGTGCCGTCGGCGGTCTGCACCTCGAAGGTGCGGGTCAGATGCTCGCCCTCGGCCAGGCCCTGCACCGCGTCCGAGCTGTTGTCCAGGGTGTAGGACCACTCGCCCTTCTCGTTCACCGCGAAGGTGCCGTAGGCGTCGTTCTGCGAACCCGCCACGAAGGCGGCGGACGAATCCACGTCGGTGGCGTTGAGGTCGCCCGAGGTCACCAGGGTGCCGTCCTCGCCCACCGCGCCGGACGCGTCGCCGGTGATCACCGCGGCGTCATTGGCGCCGTCGATGGTCACGGTCACCGTCTGGGTGGTGCCGTCGGCGGTCTGCACCTCGAAGGTGCGGGTCAGATGCTCGCCCTCGGCCAGGCCCTGCACCGCGTCCGAGTTGTTGTCCAGGGTGTAGGACCACTCGCCCTTCTCGTTCACCGCGAAGGTGCCGTAGGCGTCGTTCTGCGAACCCGCCACGAAGGCGGCGGACGAATCCACGTCGGTGGCGTTGAGGTCGCCCGAGGTCACCAGGGTGCCGTCCTCGCCCACCGCGCCCGACGCGTCGCCGGTGATCACCGCGGCGTCATTGGCGCCGTCGATGGTCACGGTCACCGTCTGGGTGGTGCCGTCGGCGGTCTGCACCTCGAAGGTGCGGGTCAGATGCTCGCCCTCGGCCAGGCCCTGCACCGCGTCCGAGCTGTTGTCCAGGGTGTAGGACCACTCGCCCTTCTCGTTCACCGCGAAGGTGCCGTAGGCGTCGTTCTGCGAACCCGCCACGAAGGCGGCGGACGAATCCACGTCGGTGGCGTTGAGGTCGCCCGAGGTCACCAGGGTGCCGTCCTCGCCCACCGCGCCCGACGCGTCGCCGGTGATCACCGCGGCGTCATTGGCGCCGTCGATGGTCACGGTCACCGTCTGGGTGGTGCCGTCGGCGGTCTGCACCTCGAAGGTGCGGGTCAGATGCTCGCCCTCGGCCAGGCCCTGCACCGCGTCCGAGCTGTTGTCCAGGGTGTAGGACCACTCGCCCTTCTCGTTCACCGCGAAGGTGCCGTAGGCGTCGTTCTGCGAACCCGCCACGAAGGCGGCGGACGAATCCACGTCGGTGGCGTTGAGGTCGCCCGAGGTCACCAGGGTGCCGTCCTCGCCCACCGCGCCGGACGCGTCGCCGGTGATCACCGCGGCGTCATTGGCGCCGTCGATGGTCACGGTCACCGTCTGGGTGGTGCCGTCGGCGGTCTGCACCTCGAAGGTGCGGGTCAGATGCTCGCCCTCGGCCAGGCCCTGCACCGCGTCCGAGCTGTTGTCCAGGGTATAGGACCACTCGCCCTTCTCGTTCACCGCGAAGGTGCCGTAGGCGTCGTTCTGCGAACCCGCCACGAAGGCGGCGGACGAATCCACGTCGGTGGCGTTGAGGTCGCCCGAGGTCACCAGGGTGCCGTCCTCGCCCACCGCGCCGGACGCGTCGCCGGTGATCACCGCGGCGTCATTGACCGAAGCGACATCAAAGGTGGCCGATCCCTGGACCGTGCCGCCCGTATGACCGTCGCTGATGGTGTAGGACAGATTTACCGTACCATTGAAATCACCGTCGGGAGTGAAGGTGTAGGTACCGTCATGATTGTCAGTGATGGTGCCGTGCTCGGCGCTCAGATTGCTCACCGACAGAGAATCGCCATCCACATCCGAAGCGTTCTTCAGCAGATCCTTTGCCGTGATGGTGATCGAGTGGTCCTCGTCGCCACCGGTCAGTTCCACCAGCTTGGTCTGCGGACCATCGTTGGAGCCGGTCACGGTGACGTCCACGGTCGATACCGTGCTGTCCAACGTGCCGTCATTGGCCACGACCCGGAAGCTGTCATGCGCCGACTGGCCCTCGCCAAGGGCGTCCGCCGCATCATTCGGCGTGAAGGTGTATTCGCCGGTCTTGGCGTCGATGGTCACCGTGCCATGGTCGGTATCGATCCGGGTGACCTTGTTGCCGTCGTTATCGACAAGGGAATAGGTCAGCGTGTCGCCATCCACGTCGCTGCCGCGGGCGCTGCCGGTCACAGCGGTTTCGTCGTCGCGCGTAACCAGATTCTGCGGGTCAAGGGTCGCCTGATCGTTCACCGCATTGACATGAAGCGTCGCAGTGCCGGTGGTGGTTCCGCCATGGCCATCGGAAACGGTGTAGGTTGCCTCGATATCGCCGCTGAAATCCTTGCCGGGCGTAAAGGTGAAGGTGCCGTCCTGGTTGTCGGTGATCTTGCCGTTGGAAACTTCGAAGCCGGAGAGAGAGACCGACAGGTCGTCACCGTCGATATCGGAAGCCTTGCCCAGCAGCTTGGACTGCCACTCGGCCGCCGTCATGGTGATCGAATGATCTTCGTCGATAGCGTCGAGAGTCACCGCGCCGGACACGGCCGGACCGTCGTTGAGGCCCTCCACCGTCACGCTCAGGCTGGTGGAAACGTCGCCGCCATGGCTATCGCTGACCCGAATCTGGAACAGATCGGTCACCGATTCACGCGATCCGTCGTCCTTCAGGCCGAGGGAACGGGTCGCCTCGCTGGCCACGAAGGTGTATTCGCCAGTGGACGAGTTGATGGTGATGGTGCCGTGGTCGTTGGTGATGGTGTTGGTCGGCTGGCCATCCGCACCGATCAGCTGGAAGGTGAGCGCGTCGCCATCGTTGTCGGAGGCAACGATACGGCCGCTCACAGTCCCTTCCTGCACCGTCGAGCTCGATGCGTCACCCGCCACCGTCGGCGCGTGATTGACCGCCGCCTGGATCTCGGGAGCCTTATCTTCCTTCGCCGCCTCGGCGGCGGCCGGAGCGGCAGCACCTTCCTGAATCTGGGTATTGGCGACAAACCCGCCGGGAGGAGTCAGGGTGACCGGCTGGCCGAGGGCCGGGTCCTGAGGCTTGAACTCCGCGTCGGGCTTGGCCAGATCGGGGAGCTCCTGCACGTTCAGCGCCTTGGCGCCGCCGGAGTTCACCGCGATGGTGACCGCCTCTTCCCGCACGTCACCCGCCAGGCTTTCCAGCTCGGGCGGAGCGACGGTGTTGTCCTTGGACGTCTCGATCTCGACGTCGATGGCGATGTTCGTGCCGCCGGCGATGCCGCCCAGGTTCTGAACCTGCGGGCTGCCCGTCGAGCCCTGCTGCACATTGGCGAGATTGCCCAGCTGCGTGTCGCTGACGTCAACCGATCGCGCCACGTTCAGGCGGGCATCGCCCATGTTCTGGTTCTGGACGTTCTGCAGCACCGTCAGGTCGTCAAGCGCCTGCTGTGCGTTCTCCGCCCCATCATGCTGGTCTTCGGCATGCTGGTTGTTCGGAGGATTGGAGTTGTTGTTCTCGGCCATTGCAGAACTCCCCAGGCAAAAAAATACCCGGCCTCAAGGAGGTCCGGGTCCGCATCCGGTATTATGCGCGCCTAAGGCTCGGATGTGCAACCGAATTTCGTAGACATACCTATGGACTGGCGCCTGTCCGGCGAGCGACTGGTATGACCATTGCGCCGCCGACATGGGCCCCCTGCATTTACGGGCCTGGAATCCGGCAGGCAATCGGCGATACAGTCCATTGTGCGCTGCAGCATAAAAGGAGCCGCCGCCGTGCTTGAGGAATGGATTCGCAATGTTCCCCTGACCTTGGTCGAGCGCATCGTCGCCGACCGCAAGGCACAGGGAACCCCCATCTGGTCGCTGGCCAGCATCGAATTGATGCGCCGGACCCAGGAGACCTGCAAGGCCGCCTAGGCGGCCCTGCCTACATGTCGATCACGTGGAGCATGAACTCCATCGGGTAGAACATGCCGACCAGGCCGGCGGCCACCCCGGCCTTGTCGTGAAAGACCGACTTGAAGAACACGCCGCGCCGGGTCAGCCCGTCGCCGTACTTCACCGACGAGGCGTAGCACTGGGTGCCGCCCGTCTCCATCAGCTTGATGTCCGCCTCATGATAGACCTGGGCCAGATTGGACGGCGCGATCTCGAAGACGGTCTTGCCCACCACCTCGTCGTGGCCGTATCCCAGCATCTGGCAGAAATGGCTGTTGCAGCCGAGATAGCGCCCCTCCCGATCCTTGAAGAAGATGGGATGGGGAATGACGTCCATCAGCGCCGCCACTAGGTCGGTATCTGTCAAAATATGCCAGGGCGGCTGGGTTATCCCGGACATCGAACCCTCTGAGCAACAAATCTTTCGCTCATTTCTAGCACCGGCGGCCCGACGCCGGAAGCCCCCGGGGCAAGTCTGCATAGGAGAGCCCCCGGCCGAACAACTTTATTACTTTTTTGAGCGGCGATTCGTAAGGGACTTGCGGACCCTCGAGACCGCCGTCTATTCTTCCGAGCCTTTCGGAAACGGGGCGCGGCGGTGATTCGCGCCCGTTTTCCAAGGCCCAAAACGGGCAAATGAACTTAGAGAGTGGGAAAGACATGGCAGACAGGGCTTTGATCACGGTCGACGGCAACGAGGCGTGCGCCTCGGTGGCTTACCGGGTCAGCGAGGTGGCGGCGATCTATCCGATCACGCCGTCTTCCACCATGGGCGAGCTGGCCGACCAGTGGGCCTCGGAAGGGCGCAAGAACATCTGGGGCGTGGTCCCGGACGTGGCCGAGATGCAGCACGAGGGCGGCGCCGCCGGCGCGGTCCACGGCGCGCTGCAGGCGGGCTCGCTGGCCACCACCTTCACGGCCAGCCAGGGCCTGCTGCTGATGATCCCCAACATGTACAAGATCGCCGGCGAATTGACGAGCTTCTGCATGCATGTCACGGCCCGCACAGTGGCCACCCACGGCCTGTCCATCTTCGGCGACCATTCCGACGTCATGGCCTGCCGCCAGACCGGCTTCGGCCTGCTGGCCTCGGGCTCGGGCCAGGAAGCCCACGACATGGCGGCCATCGCCCATTCGGCGACCTTAAAGGCCCGGGTGCCGTTCCTGCACTTCTTCGACGGCTTCCGCACCTCGCACGAGGTCACCAAGATCGAGGAGCTGAACGACGAGGACCTGCTGGCCCTGCTGGATGCCGATTCCATCGCGGCGCACCGCGCCCGGGCGCTGTCCCCCGACCATCCGACCCTGCGCGGCACGGCGCAGAACCCGGACACCTTCTTCCAGATGCAGGAGGCCCGCAATCCCTGGTACGAGGCCTGCCCCGGCATCGTGCAGCAGGAGATGGACCGCTATGCCAAGCTGACGGGCCGCGCCTACAAACTGTTCGACTATTTCGGCCATCCCGAGGCCGAGCGCGTAGTCATCATCATGGGCTCGGGCGCCGAGACCGTGCATGAGACGGTCACCGCGCTCGCCGCCAAGGGCGAGAAGGTGGGCGTGCTGAAGGTCCGCCTCTATCGCCCCTTCTCCATCGACGCCTTCGTCTCCGCCCTGCCGACCAGCGTGCGCGCCATCGCCGTGCTGGACCGCTGCAAGGAGCCGGGCGCCATCGCCGAGCCGCTCTATCTCGACATCCTGGCCGCCCTGGCCGAAGCCAAGGCGACGGGCAACCGCGCCACCGCCGCCGACCCGGTGGTGATCGGCGGCCGCTATGGCCTGGCGTCGAAGGAATTCACCCCTGGCATGGCCAAGGCAGTGTTCGACGAACTGGCGCGGTCCAAGCCGAAGCGCCGCTTCACCGTGGGCATCACCGACGACGTCACCCACCTGTCGCTGGAGCCCGATTCCTCGTTCAAGCTGGTCCAGCCCAAGGTCAAGAGCGCGGTGTTCTTCGGCCTGGGCGCCGACGGCACGGTGGGCGCCAACAAGAACTCCATCAAGATCATCGCCGAGAACGCCGGCTTCCAGGGCCAGGGCTATTTCGTCTATGACTCGAAGAAGTCGGGCGCCATCACCATCTCGCACCTGCGCTTTTCCCCCGAGCCCATCCAGTCGGCCTATCTGCTGGATTCGGGCGACGCCGACTTCGTGGCCTGCCACCACTTCGTCTTCCTGGACAAGTACGAGGTGCTGCGCTACGCCGCCAAGGGCGCCACGTTCCTGCTGAACTCGCCCCACCCCGCCGACGAGGTGTGGACCCACCTGCCGCGCGAGGTGCAGCAGGAGATCATCGACAAGCAGATCAAGGTGCACGTGATCGATGCCCGCAAGGTGGCGCTGGCCACCGGCATGGGCAACCGCATCAACACCATCATGCAGACCTGCTTCTTCGCTCTCTCGGGCGTGCTGCCCAGAGATGAGGCCATCGGCCACATCAAGAAGGCCATCGAGAAGACCTACGGCCGCAAGTCGGAAAAGCTGGTCGCCAAGAACTTCGAGGCGGTGGACGAGACGCTCCACCACATGCACGAGGTCAAGATCCCGGCCGAAGCCACCTCCAACCGCTCGCTGCCGCCCATCGTGCCCGAGGATTCGCCCGACTTCGTCAAGCGCGTCTCGGCCCTGATGCTGGCCAATCACGGCGACAAGCTGCCCGTCTCCGCCTTCCCGGTGGACGGCGTGTGGCCCACCGGCACGGCGCGCTTCGAGCGCCGCAACATCGCCGCCGAAATCCCGGTGTGGGATGAGGGCCCCTGCATCCAGTGCAACAAGTGCGCCCTGGTCTGCCCGCATGCCGCCATCCGCGCCAAGGTGGCCAGCCCGGCCGACATGGAAGCCGCCCCGGCCTCGTTCAAGCGCATGGATTACCGCGGCAACGAGTTCAAGGGCGACGCCTACATCATCCAGGTGGCGCCCGAGGACTGCACCGGCTGCACGCTGTGCGTCAAGGTCTGCCCCGGCAAGGACAAGAAGGACCCCAACCGCCTGGCGCTGCGCATGGAGGCCAAGGACCCGATCCTGGAGACCGAGAAGGCCAACTGGGCGTTCTTCGTCGACCTGCCGGAAGTGAACAAGGAAAAGCTGGGCACGCCCACGGTGAAGACCGCCCAGTTGCTCCAGCCGCTGTTCGAGTTCTCCGGCGCCTGCCTGGGCTGCGGCGAGACCCCCTACATCAAGCTGATGACCCAGCTGTGGGGCGACCGTCTGATGATCGCCAACGCCACCGGCTGCTCGTCCATCTATGGCGGCAACCTGCCCACCACGCCCTACACCCAGAACGCCGACGGCCGCGGCCCCGCCTGGGCCAACTCGCTGTTCGAGGACAACGCCGAGTTCGGCTTCGGCTTCCGCCTGGCGGTGGACCAGCACAAGAACCAGGCCAAGCTGCTGCTGGCCGCGCTGACCGCCACCGGCCAGGTGCCGGAGAAGCTGGCCAACGAGATCGCCCTGGCGCCGCAAGGCTCCGAGGTGGAGATCGCCGTCCAGCGCAACCGCATCCTCGAGCTCAGGAAGGTGCTCTCCGGCCTGAAGTCGGCGGACGCCCGCCTGCTGGAGCAGGTGGCCGATTATCTGGTCGAGAAGGTGGTGTGGATCGTCGGCGGCGACGGCTGGGCCTACGACATCGGCTATGGCGGCCTGGACCACGTCTTCGCCTCGGGCAAGAACGTCAACATCCTGGTCATGGACACCGAGGTCTATTCCAACACCGGCGGCCAGCAATCCAAGGCGACCCCCATCGGCGCCTCGGCCAAGTTCGCCATCGCCGGCAAGACCCTGCCCAAGAAGGACCTGGGCATGATGGCCATGGCCTACGAGGACGTCTACGTCGCCAACGTGGCCTTCGGCTCCAAGGACGTGCAGACCATGCGCGCCTTCCAGGACGCCGTCAGCTATCCCGGCGTCTCGCTGATCGTCGCCTACTCCCACTGCATCGCCCACGGCTACGACCTGGCCCATGGCCTGGACCAGCAGAAGATGGCGGTGGAGGCCGGCTACTGGCCGCTCTACCGCTGGGACCCTCGCAAGATGGGCAGCGGCGAAAGCCCGCTGACGCTGGACAGCAAGGAGCCCAACGGCAAGCTGTACGACTTCATGAAGGGCGAGGCCCGCTTCCAGATGGTGGAACGCGCCGATCCCGAGCGGTACCGCAAGCTGGTCGACAGCGCCGAAAGCCAGCTGCGTCGCCGCTTCGCCATGCTGCGCCGCTTCGCCGGCCTGCCCGACGCGCCGCCCCCGGCCGGCGGCAAGGAGGCGGCGGAGTAGGAACGCCGACGGTCTTCCGGGTGGGAAATCGGGCTATCGCCCGACCCCATCCGGGGCATGCCCCGGCCCCCCTTTGATTTCATCGGGGGATGAGTGATGAGAGAGCCCCTCCTGGGAACGGGAGGGGCTTTTTCGTTGTTCCCGCGCGCATCGGGCGCATTCCGGCATAGAAGCTGATCCGCACGAGGCGAATTACAGGAGAAAGGTGCCAGCATCATTCCGCCTTCCGGTAGAGCGGAGATCGGACTATCCTGCCGTCAATCGAGGGGGTGTATCGGCCGTCTATCTCGGAAATATCGGGTATATTCATCCGGAGGAGGTCATCGTGAGCCAACACCAGATCGCCATCATCGTTGGCAGCCTGCGCAAGGACAGTTTCAACCGCAAGCTTGCCGATGCCATCGTGAAATTGGCGCCGCCGGAATTTTCATTCCAGCATACTCAGATCGGCGGTCTGCCGCTCTACAACCAGGATGACGACTTGACGCCAGTGCCAGCCGTCTCTCGGCTGAGGGCTGAAATTGCCGCCGCCCATGGGCTGCTGTTCGTGACGCCGGAATATAACCGCTCGATCCCCGGCGTGCTCAAAAATGCCCTCGACCATGGCTCGCGTCCCTACGGCAAAAGCGTTTGGGCGGGAAAACCTGCCGGGATCATGGGGTGTTCCCCCGGCGCCATCGGCACCTCCCTGGCACAGCAGCATTTACGCAATGTTCTCGCCTATCTGGACGTGCCGACACTCGGCCAACCCGAGGCGTTTATCCAGATAAAGGATGGGTTCTTTGACGCCGATGGCGCGATCGCCAATCCGGATACGAGAAAATTTCTGCAAGGATGGATGGACAAGTACGTGAGCTGGGTAGAAAACCTGCTGCGTGACAAGGACGGGGCGTATCTGCGGGCGCGCTTCGGCGGAAGCTGACACCCCACCCCAATGTCGGGCGAGCCGTCCGGTCGCCATGCTCTCCGGTGGTGGACATGCCTGTGCCGCAAGTTTGCAAAATGTTGGCGGCCATCCGGGTCTTCATCCGATCCGAACTGGCCCAATTGTTGACAGTCCATAAAAGCGACCGCCCGTGGCAGATGCCGTTCGCCGCGGCGATGTCGTCCGGCCTGCCAATTGCCGTCGGAGCCTATTTCGATCATATGAGCTATGGATTGATCTCGTCGCTAGGCGGGATCGTCTTCCTTTACCTGCCAGCAACGTCACTACACCATCGCATGATAACGTTGATGGCCTGCTCGTTCGGCTTGGCCGCATGCTACACCCTGGGCATGCTGAGCCAGCTCATCACGCCGCTGATGGTGCCGGTCCTGGCCTTCATCGCCGCTCTGGTCACCATGGTCTGCCGGTTCTACCAAATCGGACCGCCGGGCAGTCTTTTTTTCATCATGGCGGCAGCTATCGGAGCCTATTCACCGGTCGATCTCCTTCAGGTGCCCCAGCATGTCGGGTTGCTAACCATGGGCTGCCTGCTGGCCGGAGTGATCGCGCTGCTTTACAGCATGCACATCCTGCGCCTGCGGGCGCCGCAACCTGTCGCTCCGCCTCCCCCGGCCACCTTCGACTATGTCGTGTTCGAGCCCGTGGTCATCGGCGCCTTCGTTGGAATCTCGCTGGCCCTCGGCCAAGCGCTCAACTTGCCGCGCCCCTACTGGGTGCCGGTCAGCTGCCTGGCCGTAATCCAGGGCATGTCCCTGCGTGCGGTATGGAACAGACAGGTTCAGCGCGTCGCAGGAACCATCTTCGGCCTGCTGATATCCTGGGGATTGCTGGCCTTGCCCCTAGACCGGTGGTCGATCTTCATGATGATGACGTCGTTGGTTTTCGTTATCGAAACCATGGTCACTCGCCACTACGGCGTGGCCGTAATCTTCATCACGCCGTTGACGCTCTTCCTGGCGGAAGCCGCCAGCTTCGGTCACACCTCGTCTGCCGCTTTGATCCAGGCACGTTTCATCGACACCATTCTGGGCTGTCTAGTCGGCCTGGTGGGCGGCATCTGCCTTCATACTCCCCGCTTCCGGGATGTGGCCAGCCGCCAGATTCGCCGGCTGATACCGTCACGGATGTTGCCTTGAACGGCATTGAATCCAGGCCTTTCCCCTTGCCGCCCGCCGCCCCTCTCCATTAGCCTCGACGCCACTGGTAATACCGGAGGCGGATGATGCGGATTTTGGTTCTGGGCGCGGGGGCGACGGGGGGCTATTTCGGCGGGCGGCTGGCGGAGGCCGGGGCGGACGTGACCTTTCTGGTGCGGCCCAAGCGCGCCCGGTTGCTGGCCGAGAAGGGGCTGCGCATCCAAAGCCCGCATGGCGACGCCGCCTTCCCGGTCAAGACGGTGACCGCCGATACCCTGTCGGGCCACTGGGACATGGTGCTGCTGTCGTGCAAGGCCTATGACCTGGACGAATCCATCAAGGCCATCGCGCCGGCCGTCGGCCCCGAATCCGCCGTCCTGCCCATCCTGAACGGGCTGGCCCATTACGGCCCGCTGGACGCGGCCTTCGGGCCCGGACGGGTGATCGGCGGGCTGTGCCACATCTTCTCCACCTTGGGCGCGGATGGCGAGATCGTGCACATGAACAACATCAACCGCATCACCTTCGGCGAGCGGTCGGGCGGCACCTCGGCGCGGACCGAGGCGCTGGCCAAGGCCTTCGGCCCCGCCAAGTGCGAGACCCGCCATTCGCCCGAGATCATGCAGGAGGCCTGGGAGAAGTACGTGCTGCTCGCCCCGCTGGCCGGCATGACCTGCCTGATGCGCGCCAGCGTCGGCACCATCATGGCGACCGGAGACGGCGAGGCCATCATGCGGGAGATGTTTGAGGAATGCGCCGCCGTGGCGTCCCATGCCGGTCATGCCCCGCGCCCCGAGGCCCGCGATCTGGCGCTGGGCTTCCTGACCCAGAAGGGCTCGGCCATGACGGCGTCCATGATGCGCGACCTGGAGGCCGGCGGCCCCACCGAGGGCGAGCACATCGTCGGCGACATGCTCCGCCGGGCCCGCGCCGCCGGGCTAGCCGCCCCGCTGCTGCGCACCGCGCTCACCCATCTGCAGGCCTACGAGATCAGGCGGAAGGGATAGGGGGAGCTATTTCCCCGCCGGAGCGGCGGCCTTGAGGAACTCGCCCATCAGGGCGCGGCCCTCCTCGTCCAGGTCCGCCTGAACCTCGGCGATGATTACGGGCTGCACCACGCGGCGGAAGGCGTCCCTCTCCTCGGCGGACAGGCGGGTGACCGTCATGCGGCGGTAAAGGGCCGAGATTCCCCGCTCCGAGCCCTCGATCTCGGCCGCCAGCTTCCGGCCCGCCGCCAGGGCGGCATCGGCGGCCTGGCGCACCGCCTGCTGCTCGTCGGGCGCCAGGGCGTCGAAGGCCTTGCGATTGAACAGCCAGAGCGGCGGCGCGTACAGATGCTCGGTCAGGGTGACGTATTTCTGCACTTCGTCGAAACGCCCGGCCAGGATGGCCAGGGGCGTGTTCATCTGGCCGTCGGCCACCCCCGCCGACAGGGCCGGCAGCTCCTCGCGCGATGAAATGGGCACGGGCACGGCGCCCAGGCTGCGGATCATGGTCTCCTGGGACTTGAAGCCGGGAATGACGCGGAATTTCAGGCCGCGCATGTCCTCGGGCCGGTGGATCGGCCGCCGGGCATTGGTCAGCGCCGTCATGCCGCCGCTGTCGCCATAGCCCAGCACCATCATGCCGGTCCGCCGCTCGATCTCCTCGCCCAGCAGGCGGCCGAACGGGCCGTCGAAGGCCGCCTGGGCCGCTTCCTGCGAGGAAAACACGAAGGGAATCTGGGTCACGGCCAGGGGGGGATAGGCGGGAACCACTCCGCCGATTGTGACAAAGCCGGTCTGCACCACGTTGTCGGCGATCACGCGGGCGATCTCGCGGTTGCCGCCCAACTGCCCGGCGGGAAAGATGCCGACCTTGACGCGGCCCTCGGTCAGGCGCTCCACCTGCCGCTTGAACTCGGCGGCCATGGCGGCGGTGGGATTGGCCGAGGATTTCTGCGCCTGGGTATGGGCCAGGAAGATCTCGCGCGGCGGAGCGGGCTTGTCCCCCTCCCCGGCCCGGGCCGGCAGGGCCGCCAGCAGGACAAGGGCGACGATGGCGCTGAGCGGCCGCATGCTTATTTCCCCTCGAAATGCAGCACGCCGTCCCAGGCCTCGTCGGGCGGATCGGCGGCGTAGCGCTCGGCGAGGTCCAGGAAGAAGCGGGCGGGACCGTCCTCGCCCCGGGCGGCCAGATAGTCGCGGAACGCCGGGCACGCGGCGGACCAGTCGCGGGCGAAGAACAGCTTCATGGCCCGGTTCCAGTCGGCGCAGGCGGCCATCTGCTCCTCGGTGGCGGCGAGGGTGGAGCCCTCTTCCAGCGAGGCGACCAGTTCGAACACGGGCACCGGCAGGGTGACGCCGGCGGGGGCCACCACGCCCAGCGGCCGGAACACGAAGCGGTCGCGAACCTGCTTTTCCACCGCGCCGGTGACCAGCATGGACGTGCCGAACATCTTGTTGAGGCCTTCGATACGCGACGCCAGGTTCACCTCGGCGCCCAGGACGGTGTACTGCATGCGGTCGTTGCTGCCCACGTTGCCCACCACCGCCACGCCGGAATGCAGGCCGAAGCGGGTCGGCATGGGCGGAAAGCGGTTGGCGACCAGATCGCGGTTCAGCTCCTCGGACAGGACGCGGCAGGCGAGCACGGCGCGGCAGGCGTTGGCCACGTGGTCCTCGTCCAGGCTGGGCGCGTTCCAGAACGCCATGATGGCGTCGCCGATGAATTTGTCGATGGTCCCCCGGCTGCCGATGATCGCCGCCGACATCATCTCGAAATAGATGGACAGGCGATGGGCCACGTCCTCGGGCGCCATGAATTCCGAGGTCTGCGTGAAGCCCTGGAGATCGGTGAACAGGATGGTCAGCGGCCGGCGCTCGCCGTCAATGGTGGGAATTCCGGACGAGGCCATGATGGTCCGCACCAGATCCTTGGGCACATAGGCGGCGAAGCTGCGCATGGCGGTCTTCATCCGCTCGATGGCCGCCGCCAGGGCGTGGACCTCGATCACCGACGAGCGGACCACCGCAGTGCTGGAGAAATCCAGGGCCTCGATATGGCGGACCTCGCCGATCAGCGTCTCGATGGGCCGGGTCAGCAGGCGCGACGCCCAGGCGACCCCCGCCCCAGCCAGCACCAGGAAGGCCGTGCCGATAATCAGAATGATGATGCTGGCGCGGCGCAAGGGGGCGATGAACTCGCCCTCCTCGGCCACCACGCCGATGGTCCAATGCTTGCCGAATTCGTCGGGAAACGGACTGAACGACACCAGATAGGTATCGCGCTCGGGCCCCAGTTCCGCCTTGAACCGGCTGCCCAGATCCTTGCGCAGCCGGGCGGCGTCGGCCACCACCCGGTCGGCGATCTGGTCGATCCTGGCGATTTCCAGCCCCTTGTCGCCCCGGACCAGGGATTGCTCGGCATCGGGATAGCCCAGCAGGCGGTCGTCCTCGTCCAGGATGAAGATACGCCCCTTGGTTCCCACCGCCCGCTCGGCCAGGAAGCGCGACAAGGTGTCGGTCAGCAGATCGGCGGCGAACACGCCGATCAGCGCCCCGTCATCGGTCATCAGCCGCTGGGACAGGGTCAGCCCCGGCTTGCCGATGCTGCTGAACACGTGGATGCCGGACGTGGCGACGCCCTGCGTCCCGGCCGCCGATTTGTACCAGGGCCGGGTCCGGGGATCGTAGGCGACCTTGGGCGCCCGCTCGACACCGACCACGTTGCCCCAGCGGGTGATGTAGATCCAACTGTCGGTGGCCTCGCCCTCCACCGTGTCGATGATGCGCAGCGCGAACTTCGCCTCCGGCGGCGGCTTGCGGTCCAGCAGCCCCTTGCCGCCCGGCGGCGGCAGGCGGATCACCTCGTAGAAGGCGCCGTCCTTGGCGAAACCGAAGAACAGGGCGTAGAGGTCGGGAAAGGCCTCCAGCGTGTCGATCAGCGGACGCAGCGTCTCGACCCGGCGCAGCTTCTCGCCCTCCGCCTTGCCGAAGGCGGTGGACAGATCGACGACGCGGGCCATGGGAACCAGGAGGTTGCGCACCCCGGAGACCACGTCGCGGGTCGCCCCGTCCATGGCGTTCTGGGCAAGATCGGCGGCCAGATGCGAATTCTGGCGATAAAGCACCGTGGTCATCAGCGCCGTCAACGGCAGCATGATGCCGAGAAACATGGCGGCGATACCGACACGCAGCCGTATCCTGGGTCGCTTGGACCGCGTGCTCACACCATCCCCCGACAAATCCCTAAATTCCGCATGGACTATATCCAAGCCTATCCTTTTGGAATAGTTACGGATTGTGTCGGAGATGCGTCAATTCAGTGAACAGGTGAGCCCGACATTCAACAATCGGCATACCAGCGCGTGAAGAAGGTGTCGTCGCCTTCCTCGCGCACCCCCATGGTGGGAGCGCCGGTATCGTCGATCAGCCCCATTTCGTGCAGCCAGCGCACCACCTTGCGGAAATGGCCGACATTCTGGAGGTTGGAGCCGCCCTCCATCCAGTTCTGCTCGAGGAAGGCCAGCACCGCCGGCTGGCCCAGTTCGGCCTCCCACAGGATGCCGAGCAGCGAGCACAGCCCTTCCTCCACGTCGCGCTCGGGCAGGAACAGCGACTGCACCGCGTCGGCTTCAGCCTTGCGCCCGGTCTCGGGCCCGGCGCCCAGGCCGAAATCCAGCACCTTGCGGCGCTCGGGCGAGGACAGCTGGTAATGCCCCACCTCGTGGATCAGCACGCTGGGCTCCAGGTGAACCGCCACGCCTTCGCCATCCCAGGTGAAATGCTCCTGGGGACTCATCTCCAGGATCTTGAAGCCGAAGCGGCGGCACAGCTCCACCGCCCCCTTCCGGTGCTCGGGCTCGGTGGACAGCGTCAGAAGATCGCCGTCGGGCACCAAAGCGGTGACGCGGCGGAACACGGCAAGCGCCAGCGGGTCCTCGGCCAGGGCCGCCTCGAACTCGCTCTTCAGCCCGGCCAGGCCGGTATGGTCGATGGGTGTCAGAATCATGGGAGCGGTTTTAGTCGCGGACCTTGACCTTGGCAAGGGGGGGCGCTAAAGGGGGCCTTCAGATTCCCTCGCGCTCTCAAGGACCAAGCATGGACAGGATCCGCATCATCGGCGGGACGCCGCTCAAGGGCACCATCACCATCGGTGGCGCCAAGAACGCCGCGCTGGCGCTGATGCCCGCCTGCCTGCTGACCGAGGAAACCCTGGCGCTGTCCAACCTGCCCCATCTGGTGGACATCACCACCATGGCCAATTTGCTGGCCCAGCACGGGGTGATGATGGCGCTGAACGGCAACGCCTCCAACGGCGGCCATACCGGACGCGTCCTCGAGCTGACCGCGGCGACCATCGGCAACACCACCGCGCCCTACGATCTGGTGCGCAAGATGCGCGCCAGCGTGCTGGTGCTGGGCCCGCTGCTGGCCCGCTGCGGCGAGGCCCGCGTCAGCTTGCCCGGCGGCTGCGCCATCGGCACCCGGCCGGTGGACCTGCACCTGAAGGCCCTGGAGCAGATGGGCGCCAAGATCGAGCTGGACGGCGGCTACATCGTCGCGTCGGTGGAGGGCCGCCTCAAGGGCGCCCACATCATCTTCCCGCAGGTCACCGTGGGCGGCACCGAGAACATCCTGATGGCCGCCACCCTGGCCGAGGGCGAGACGGTGATCGCCAACGCGGCGCGCGAGCCCGAGATCACCGACCTGGCCGAATGCCTGGTGGCCATGGGCGCCAAGATCGACGGCATCGGCACCGGCACTCTCAAGGTCCAGGGCGTCGAGCGCCTGCACGGCGCGGAGTATTCAGTGGTTCCCGACCGCATCGAGACCGGCACCTACGCCGTGGCCGCCGCCATCACAAGGGGCGACATCGAGCTGGTGGGCGCCCGCTTCGACCTGATGGAATCGGTCAACAAGGTGCTGACCGAATGCGGCGTCCACGTGGAGGAGACGCCGCGCGGCATGCGGGTGCGCGCCGACCAGGGCGAGATCACCGGCGTCGACATCATGACCGAGCCCTATCCCGGCTTCCCCACCGACATGCAGGCCCAGCTGATGGCGCTGATGTCCACCGCCAAGGGCGCCTCGATGATCACCGAGACCATCTTCGAGAACCGCTTCATGCACGTTCCCGAGATGACCCGCATGGGCGCGCGCATCAACGTCCACGGCTCGTCTGCCATCGTGCGCGGCGCGCCCAAGCTGTCGGGCGCCCAGGTGATGGCCACCGATTTGCGCGCCTCGGTATCGCTGGTCCTGGCCGCGCTGGCCGCCGAGGGCGAGACCATCGTCAACCGCGTCTACCACCTGGATCGCGGCTACGAGCGGGTCGAGGAAAAGCTGGCCGCCTGCGGCGCCAAGATCGAGCGCCTCAAGGACGGCGTGGCGGAGTAATTCGGAGCGCGGGCGTCCCGCCCGCTTTCTTGGGGTGCGGGCGGGACGCCCGCGCTCCCCGCCCTATTTATGCGCCATCGCCACCAGCTTGGCGATCCAGCCCAGCTTCCAGGCCAGGGCCAGCGCCGCCAGCACCACGCCCACGAAGACCACCGAACGCCACGGCGGCTCCTTCTGGGCGTAGGGATCCTTCATGGAGCGCTGGGCGCCCTCGGGCAGACGGGCCAGATGGGTCAGCGCCGTGCCGAAGGGGATGTTGATGCGGGCATGGGTGTTCACCGCCCAGCCGTTGGCGTCGAGGATCGGCCCCAGGTGCCGCTGGTGCAGCTTGAACGAGGCAATGATCATGCTGGGCCCCGACACGGCCAACACCGCGCCCAGCAGGGCGAGCGGAATTTGCCACCACGGTAGCGCCAGGAAGCCGGTCACCACCGAGGCGAGCGCCGTGCCGATGGCGCCCACCGCCAGCCCCAGGGCGGCGAAGATGCCGGCGAAGCGCCCCGCGTCGAAGGGCGCCGGCGGCGCGGCGGGCGCGGCGGCGGCCGGAGCTGCCGCCGGAGCCGCCGGAGCGGCGGCGGCGGCCGGCTTGGCGCCCGGCAGGGGGATCTTGGGCGACACCGCCAGGGCGGCGGCCTGATCGTCGGCGGCCTTGGCCCGGGCGGCGGCCATCTTCTCCACCGTCTGGGCGATGATCTTGCCCACCTTCTTGTAGGGCGCCCAGAACGACTGGCGGATGGAAATGGGGTGGTCGACGATATGGACGATGGTGGCGTCCCAATCGCCGCCCTTGCGGTCATAGAACACGCCGTTGCGCCCGACCATCAGTTGGTCGGAATCGCCGTCGGTGACGGCGGCGGCGATGTACATCTTCTCGCCGTCCTCGACGCCCCTGCGCCGGCATTCGCAATAGACCAGATAGATGCGGCTGAGCGTGGCGATCACCGCATGCTTGCCGGGCTCCTCGACCCGGACGCACAAATCGCAGGACCGGCCGTCGATGAACAGGGTGCCGGCCTGGAACACCGCCTTGTGCTTGCGGGTATAGAAATCGCGGAAGGCGACGAAGTTGTTCAGCAGCACCGCCAGATCGCGGCAGCAGCGCAGCAGCTTGTCGACCGAATCGATGGCCTGGGCCTCGGCCTCCAGCGCCAGGTCCTGGGCGATCAGGGATTCGATGGCGGCCTGGGCGTCCATGGACAGAATGGCCCTGATCCGCGCGGTGCCAAGCGCACCCACCGGACCTTGCGGCATCTCACCCGCCCAGGCGGCCCGCGCCGCGAACCGCGCCTTGATCGCGGCCCAATCCTCGGCCGACAGGCTGTCGCGTTCGCCCAGCAGCGGCACCACCGCCTCGGCCTTGAAGCGGGCAATGGCCGCGCCCCAAGCGGGATTGAGCCCGGCTCCCAGCGGCAGATCGGCGCCGGCGGCCACGCCCGCCAGGGGGAATTCGGCCAGCGCCGCCGAATCCGGCGACAGCAATTGTCCGGCCAGCCCCGCCCAATCCTCCTCGGAGCGGTTGAGCGGCCCGGCGGCGCGGGTATCGAAGGCGGCCAGGGCGCAACGGGTGAACCAGTCGTCCAGCTTGGCCGCCACCGCCGCCACCGCCTCGGCGGCATGCTCGGATTCGCCCGCCACCGGGTTGAGGGCCGGGTCCTCATCGGCCTTGGCCGCCCAGGCGGCGTGGGCCTGGGCCGCCTCGAAGAAGGCCTTCACCTTGTCCAGATTGACGCCGGGCAGGCCGCCGCGATCGGTCTCGCCGCCCAGGCAGGCGATGATGTCCTCGATCACCGAACGAAGCGCCGGATCGTCGACGATTTCCGCCGGAACGATGCCGTCACCGTTGAAGTCGTTGGCGGCGAACACCTCCTGCACCCCGGACACCTCGGCCAGGGTGATGGTGTCGGAATCGGCCTTGCCGCTTTTGGCCAGGATGCGCTTGGCCGCCGCCAGCACGGCGCGGCCCTCGGGCTTGGCATCGTCGATCTCGGCCAGGGGCAGCGCATCCTCGCGCTTCAACAGCAGGTCGGGCTGCTTCAGCAGGTTGCCGGCCCATTCCACGGCGGCGATGACCTCGCCGGCGCGGATGCGGCCGTCATTGTCGCTGTCGATGATGTCGAGCGTGCGCTGGTCCAGCTCGATGCCCCGGGTCGGGCAGGACAGCGCCGCCCACAGCTTCTGGTCCAGCGAGCCCAGGCTCATCAGCGCCCGGCCGGTGTCGAGCCGCACCTGGTCGAAGCCGCCCGCCCGGAAGAACTTCCACTGCATCGGGCCCTGGTGATTGCCGGTTTCGTCGCTCATGTCCGCCCCCTGGAATTGAACATTTCCATCATGCCCGAAGCAGGCGCCGAGGCAAGCGTTACACTCTGTTACCCCTGCCGGCCCGCCCGACATCGCCTCGTTACCTTCATATGCTCTAATACAACCATGAGCGGGAACGAGCGATTGGAGGCTATCATGAAGACCATCCTCAAGACCCTCGCGGCATTCGCCCTCGTCGGCTTCGTCGCGTCCTGCGCCGCCAGTGCCGCCGACCAGTCCCCCACCCCGCAGACCTGGGGCCCCGGCTGGCGTCATGAGCAGATGCTCAAGGCCCAGAAGGACGGCAGCTTCGTCCCCGGCCGCGGCCCGGGCTACGGCATGTGGGGCGGTGGCCCCGGCTATGGCCGTGGCATGATGGCGTCGGCCATCGGCCCGGACGGCAAGATCGACGTGAACAAACTGCCCGCCGATTGCCCGATGCGCCAAAGCCTGACCCAGAGCCCGACCAAGTAGCGATCATTTGCGCAAAGCCCCGCCCCCGGCTTGACAGCCGGGGGCGGGGCTTTGATTCTAGGGAGATGTTCAAGCGCCTCGCCCCCCTGCTCGTCTCGACCCTGCTCGCCGTCCCGGCGCTTGCCAAGGACGAGCTCGCCATCGGCATCACCCAGTTTCCCGCCACGCTGAACCCGTCCATCGAATCCATGCTGGCCAAGACCTATGTCCTGGCCTTCGCCCACCGGCCGATCACCGCCTATGACGCCGCATGGCAGTTGACCTGCCTTTTGTGCGAACAGCTCCCGACCATCGAGAACGGGCTGGCCAAGGTGGAAACGCTCGACGGCGGCAAGAAGGGCATCGCCGCCACCTATACGCTGCGCGCCGACGCCCGGTGGGCCGACGGCACGCCGGTGACCACCGACGACGTGGTGTTCAGCTGGCAGGTGGGACGCCATCCCCAGTCCGGCGTGGCGGCAGCCGAGCTGTTCCGCCGCATCACCCGCGTCGAGGCCAAGGACAAGCGGACCTTCACGCTGCACGTGGACAAGCTGACCTTCGACTACAACGCCATCAACGACCTGCGCCTGCTGCCCGCCCATATCGAGAAGAAGCGGTTCGAGGCGGCGCCGGCCGAGTACCGCAACCGCACCGCCTACGACCAGGATTCCACCAATCCCGGCCTCTATAACGGTCCCTACCGGATCAGCGCGGTGGTCCAGGGCAGCCATGTGGTGCTGGAGCCCAACGCCCATTGGGGCGGCACCAAGCCGGCCTTCAAGCGCATCGTCGTCAAGGCTATCGAGAACACCGCCTCGCTGGAGGCCAACCTGCTGTCGGGCGGCATCGACATGATCGCCGGCGAGCTGGGCCTGCCGCTGGAGCAGGCCCTGGCCTTCGAGAAGCGCCACGGCGCCCGTTTCGACGTGATCACCAAGCCCAGCCTGAGCTACGAGCACCTGGACCTCAACCTGTCCTCGCCCCAGCTGTCGGAGCGGAAGGTCCGCCGCGCCCTGCTGCTCGGCCTCGACCGCGAGACCATCTCGCGCCAGTTGTTCGAGGGCCGCCAGATCGTCGCCCAATCCCTGGTGCCGCCGCTCGATTGGGTCTACGCCGCCGATCTGCCCAAGGCCGCCTTCGATCCGGCGCGGGCCAACCTGCTGCTGGACGAGGCCGGCTGGATGGTCGGGCCGGGCGGCATCCGGGTCAACCACCGGGGCGAGCGCCTGTCGCTGGAACTGGTCACTACCGCCGGCAACCGTTCGCGCGAGCTGGTGGCCCAGGTGATGCAAGCCCAGTGGAAGAAGATCGGCGTGGAGCTCAAGCTCAAGACCGAGCCGCCGCGCGTGCTGTTCGGCGAGACGGTGACCAAGCGCAAGTTCGCCCATATGGCGCTGTTCGCCTGGTACTCGGCGCCCGAGAACGTGCCGCGCTCGACGCTGCACTCTTCCATGGTGCCCAACGGGGGCAACAACTGGTCGGGCCAGAACTATACCGGCTATGCCAGCCCGGCCATGGACAGGCTGATCGACGCGGTCGAGGTGGAACTGGACAAGGACAAGCGCAAGGTCATCTGGCGCGACATCCAGGCGCTCTACGCCGCCGACCTGCCGGCGCTGCCGCTGTTCTTCAAGTCGGATTCCTTCATCCTGCCCAAGGCCTTGAAGGGCGTGCAGCCCACCGGCCACCAGGACCCCTCCCCCTATTGGGCGGAGCAGTGGCGGTGGGAGTGACGGCAAGGCTGATCCAGTCCCTCCTCGTCCTGCTGGTCATGTCCTTCGTGGTCTACGGACTGATGGGCCTGATGCCCGGCGACCCCATCGACCTGATGATCGCCGGCGATCCGCGCATGAGTTCCGAGGATGCGCTCAGGCTGAAGGCGCTCTACGGCCTCGACCGGCCGTGGACCGAGCGCTGGCTGCGCTGGCTGGGGCAGTTGCTCCAGGGCGAGTTGGGCTATTCCCGCCTTTACGCCCGCCCGGTGGCCGAATCCATGGCTCCGGCGCTGGGCAACAGCGCGCTTCTGATGCTGTCGGCCATGACGCTGTCGCTGTCGGTGGCGATCCCCTTGGGCATCCTCGCCTCGCTCCGCCCGGGAAGCCTGCCCGACCGGCTGGTCAACCTGCTGGCCTTCGCCTCGGTGTCGGTGCCGGTGTTCTGGCTGGGCCTGATGCTGATCGTGGTCTTCGCCGTGTCGTTGGGCTGGCTGCCGGCCGGGGGCGTCGAGACGGTGGGCGGCGGCGATCTGCCCGACCGCCTGCGCCACATGATCCTGCCCGTCTCCGCCCTGGCTCTGGCCGGCATCGGCCAAGCGGCGCGGCACATGCGGGCCGCCATGATCTCGGAAGCCGGCGCCGACTATATCCGCACGGCCAGGGCCAAGGGCTGCGGCCCGGCCCGGGTGGTGCTGGGCCACCAGCTGCGCAACGCCCTGCTGCCCATCACCACCATCGTGGCGCTGGAGTTCGGCGGGTTGTTCTCGGGCGCGCTGATCACCGAGACGGTGTTCGCCTGGCCCGGCATGGGCCGCCTGATCTACGAGGCGGTGATGGGCAACGACTTCAACCTGGCCCTGTCAGGGCTGTTGCTGGCCACCGCCATGACGCTCGCCGGCTCGGTGCTGGCCGACATCGCCTATCAGCGCCTCGATCCCCGGATCGGCCGGCGATGAGGGCGGGCGCCGCCATCTTAGTGCTGTTGCTGGCCGCCGTGCTGGCCGCGCCCTGGGCCCTGCCCTCCCCCGAGGCCATGGACCTCGCCATCCGTTTCGACCCGCCGACCCCGACCCATCTGCTGGGTACCGACGACCTGGGCCGCGACATCGCGGCGCGTCTGGCCCAGGGCGGTCTGGTCTCGCTCGGCGTCGCCGTGATCACCGCCCTGATGGCGGCGCTGATCGGCACCACCATCGGGCTGCTGGCCGGCTATCACGGGGGCTGGGCCGATTCTGCGCTGATGCGCCTGACCGACGGTGTGATGTCGCTGCCGCTGCTGCCCTTGCTGATCGTCATGGCCGCCGCCGATCCCGCCAAGCTGGGCGTGCCGCCCGGCATGACCGAGTCGGAAGTGTTCGCCGTGCTGCGCCCGGCTTTGATCATCGCCTGCGTCGCCTGGACCGGGGTGGCCCGGCTGGTGCGGGCCGCCACCCTTTCGGTGCGCACCCGCGACTATGTGCGCGCCGCCGAGGCCTTAGGCGCGCGGCCCATCCGCATCATGCTCCGCCATATCCTGCCCAACGTCGCCTCGCCCATCGTGGTGGCCACCACGCTGTCGGTGGGCAACATCATCCTGATCGAAAGCGCGCTGTCGTTCCTGGGGCTCGGCATCCGCCCGCCCCTGGCGTCGTGGGGCAACATGCTGACCGGGGCCATGGACGTGGTGTGGAGCGCCCCGCTGCTGGCCTTCTGGCCGGGCGCCGCCATCTTCGCCACCGTGCTGGGCTTCAACCTGCTGGGCGACGGGTTGCAACGGGCGCTGAACCCCAAGGGGTAGACTATGGGCTGCCGCCCATGCCCGCTCGGGGCCAGAGGCCCCAAACCCCATTCCATTATTTCATGAAACAAAGGGAGGGTTCGGGAGGCATGCCTCCCGATGGGGGCCGGGGCAAAGCCCCGCATGTTGCCCCCCTCAGTGGCTGAACAGCACCGGCACGGTCATGGAATCCAGCATGTGGCGGGTGGCGCCGCCCAGCACCATCTCGCGCAGGCGCGAACGGCCGTAGCCGCCCATGACCAGCAGGTCCACGTCCTCGTCGGCGGCGCGCGACAGCAGCATCTCGCCCACGTTGAGGTCGTCGGAGGCCACGTGCTCGCACACCGCGTTGACCCCGTGGCGCGACAGGTGCAGGCAGATGTCGGCGCCGGGAATGTCGCCGTGTCCGGCCATGCCATGGCCGGGATTGATGGCGATGACGTGGACCGTCTGGGCGCCCGCCAGCAGGGGCATGGCATCGTGGACGGCGCGGGTCGCCTCGCGCCCGCCGTTCCAGGCCACCATCACCCGGCGTCCCAGGGTGGGAAAGCGGCCGGCGAAGGGCACGACCAGCACCGGGCGGCCCACCGCCATGATCAACTCGTCGGCCAGACGCGGCGCATTGGACTGGGGCTCGGCCTGGCCGATGACCGCCAGGTCGGCGTAGCGGGCGTGCAGCGCCAGGGTCTCGGTCCGGGGCCCGCTGACGTCGCGCCATTCCCGCGTCACCCCCGGCCCGGTATGGCAGGCCGCCACCATCGCCTCGACGCGCTTGGCCTCCTCGGCGTCGCGGACCGCGCCGATCTGGTTGAGGTCGCCGCCGAACTGGGCGGTGACATGGGACGGCAACAGAGCTTGGTCACGGATGTTGAGAGCGATCAGATGAGCCTGGAAGCGGGCGGCGATGCCGGCCGCCAGATCCAGTCGCACATGGGCCCGCGGATTGTCGTCAACGTGAACCAGGATGTCCTTGTAGGTCATGACCGCCCCCTGAATTCTTCACGGCGGAATCATCTTAGCCCCAACCATGCGCCGGGGCCAAATCACTCCGCGAAGTGCAGCCCCCTGCTAATAGCTGGTCGCCTCGCAGGACTGGCGGTGCAGTTTGAGCACCTTGCACAGCTTGGTGGCCTCGGCGCGGCTCTTCATGGGGCCGGCGACGATGCGCCAGCGGGTGCCCCGCTCGCCCTGGTCGATCTTGGGGAAGGTGGCGCTGATATTGGCCAGTTCCTCGGGGAACTTGGCCTTGATCTTCTCCCAGGTGTCGCGCGCCGCGTCCTCGGTCTTGGCGGTGCCCAGGCTGACGCCCGGCGTGCCGCCGCCCGACGACGACTTGGCGCCCGATCCATTGGAGCCGCCCTGACGCAGACCGCTGGCGGTGCCCGACACCGGCTGCTTGGCCAGTTGGCTGTCCAGAACCTTCTCGACGGCGGCCTTCTCGCGCTTGGCCTCGTCGGCGGTGACGAGATTGGCGGCGCGCAGCCGCTCGACCCGGCCGACGGCGGTGGCGGCCTCCATCACGTCCTTGGGCGGCAGCACCGGCAGGTCCACCTTGCGCGGCTCGGCCGGCAGCAGGGCGTCAAGAATGGCCAGACGCTCGGCGCCGTGCTCGGCCGGCGACAGGGCGCGGCTTTCCAGCGCCACGGCCAGCGCGCGCAGGCGGTCCACCACCTGCTCCTCGGTGGGGCCGGGACGCTCCAGCCCCTGGGCCGGGGGCAGCTTGGCGGAATAGGGCAGCAAGGCCCCGAGATTGGTGTTGCGGCGCCGGGAATGCTCTTCCGGGGTGATCAGCCCCTCGTCCAGCAGGCGGCGCAGGACGCGGAAACGGGTGGCGACGTTGGTTTCCGCCTGGGTGGCGCCCCGGGGCGACATGGCGGAAGACGGCATGCTTCCCGGCTCGCCCAGCATCTCGGCGGCGACCGAGCCGCGGGCGGCGCCCTGGGGGCTCATGGGTTCGAAATTCTGGGGCGTCAGGTCAGGCTGGCGACCCGAACGCAGAGCCGAACCGGCGACATTGCGGCCCAGCATCTTGTCCACCACCAGCAGGTTGGCCTGGGCCACGTCCATCAGCGAGCGCACCTGCGGCCCGCCCTGGGACGGCGTGGTCAGCGTCACCTGCGGCCGGTTGGCGATGATCACCTCGTAATACTGGCGCGCCAGGTCGTAGCGACCGGTCGCCTGATAGACCATGCCGGCGGTGTAAAGCGCGTAAGGATCCTTGGGGTTGCGCCGAAGCGCCCCGATGGCCAGGCGCTCGGCGGTGCCGTATTCGCCCCGGGTCAGCGCGGTCATGGCCCTTTCGCTGGAATCGTCGTCGAGCAGGGGAGACTTCATCACGGCGTCGGTGAAGCCGCGCGGGTCGTTGAGCACGCCGCACCCCGCCAGCGCCGCCACCAGCGACACGGCCAGGATGCCCCTGCGCAATCCTTTCATGCTCATAGACCTCGTCCCCCAACATGGCACGATCATCCGCCCCTCCCGGACTCTCACATCGGGCTGGACGGGACAAGACCTTTTCAGTCTTCTCGTCATATTGCTTCAATGAAAGTTCATATTTTGCTAATGGCCCGACGCCTGCCGGCTGGTATAATTGCGCCATCATCCGGGGGAGTGCATGGCCGACGTGACCGGGGACAACCGCGAGATCGAGTTGAAGCTGGCGCTGACGCCCGAGGACATGGCCCGCATCCTGGCGCGTCCCTGCCTCACCACTGGGCGGCTGGCCGAACCGGTCTCCAAGCACCTCGCCTCGGTCTACTACGACACGCCCGACTTCATCCTGGCGGCCCAGGGCGTCGCGCTGCGGGTCCGCCGCACCGGCTCGGGCTTCGTCCAGACGGTGAAAAGCGCCGGCACGGCAATCGGCGGCCTGTTCGACCGCGACGAATGGGAAGTGCCGCTCTCCTCGCCCGAGCCTGACATGGAGCAGTTGCGCCTTACCGGCCTCGCCGTCTTCGCCGAGGAGAATCTGGGCGAGCGCCTGTCGCCGGTTTTCTCCACCGAGGTGGAACGCACCCTCGTGCGCCTGGGCGGCGACGGCTGGGAGGTCGAGGCGGCCCTGGACCGGGGCGCGGTGCTGGCCGGCGACCGGCGGGAAGACATCGGCGAGCTGGAACTGGAACTGGTCAGCGGCAGCCCCGCCCACCTGTTCCATCTGGCCGCCCGCATCCTCGAGGAGAGCGCGGCCCGCCCGCTTTGCCTCTCCAAATCGGACCGGGGCTACCGGCTGGCGGCGGGCAAGGCCTCGGCCATCGTCAAGGCCAAGGCGCCGGTTCTGGCCCCCGACCAAAGCGTGGCGACCTCCTTCCAGGCCATCGCCCGGGCCTGCCTGGAACATCTGATGCTCAACGAGCGCTGCCTGGTGGCGACGGGCGCGGGCGAGGCGGTCCACCAGATGCGGGTGGCCATGCGCCGCCTGCGCTCGGCCATCAAGGTCTTCAAGGCGGTGACGGACGGCCCGGAACTGGAGCGGGTGAAGGACGACCTGCGCTGGCTGCTGGCCCATCTGGGGCCCGCCCGCGACGCCGAGGTCTTCTTGCTGGAAATCGTCGAGCCCGTCCTGGCCGCCCATCCCGACGATTCCGGCCTGGCCCAGCTGCGCGCCCATTGGCAGAAGGACCGCGAGGCCAAGCTGGCCGCCGCCCTGGCCGCCGTGCGCTCGCGGCGTTACGCCGCCATGATCCTCAATCTCGGCCGCTGGACGGAAACCGGCGACTGGCTGGCCCCGCGCAAGCGCCTGGGCGAACCGGTCGGCGCCTTCGCCACCCGCCGAATCGACAAGGCCATCCGCAGCCTGCTGAAGGAGGGTGGGGAAAGCCTGTCGCGGCTGTCGCCCGAGGATCGGCACGCGGTGCGCATCCGCTGCAAGCAGGTGCGCTACGCCGGCGAGTTCTTCGCCTCGCTGGTGCCGCGCAAGACCACCAAGGTCTTCCTGGCCGAGCTGTCCGAGCTGCAGGATATCCTGGGCCAGTTGAACGACATCGCGGTGGCCGGGCCCAAGCTGTCGGGCCGCGCCGCCGAGGCGGGCTCGTCACGGGCCGCCGGCCTGGTGGCCGGCTGGCACCAAAGCCGCCGCACCACCCTGCTGGCCAATGCCGACAAGGCCTGGAAGCGCTGGCGCGCCATGCCCGTTCCCTGGAACGAGAAGTAATTAAAGGAGGGGTGCGGGCGGGACGCCCGCGCTCCGACAACGGGCCGGCGCGTTTGGAGCGCAGGCGTCCCGCCCGCACCCCCTACCGGAATTCCCGGCCGAGCAGGGACGGGATTTCCGCCGCCGGAACCGGACGGCTGAACAGGTAGCCCTGGGCCATGTCGCAGCCGATGGCGGCCAGATGGGCCAGTTGCTCGGGCGTCTCCACCCCCTCGGCGATGACCTTGAGCCCCAGGCCCGACGCCATGGCGACGATGGTTTCCACCAGCACCTTGCGCTCCTGGCGCTCCAGCATGCCGATCATGAAGGAGCGGTCGACCTTCAGCGTGTCGAAGGGGAAGCGCTCGAGATAACTCAGCGACGAATAGCCGGTGCCGAAATCGTCGATGGACAGCAAGATGCCCATGTCGGTCAGGGTGCGCAGCAGGATGTCGATGTCGCCCCGTTCGGTGAGCAGCAGGCCCTCGGTGATCTCCAGCTCCAGATTGCGCGGCTCCAACCCCGATTCGGCCAAGGCGGCGCGCACGTCGTCGAGGAAGCCGGCATCCTGGAACTGGCGCGGCGAGACGTTGATGCACAGCCTGAGATCGGCATGCCCCGCATCCACCCAGCGCCGGGCGTCGCGGCAGGCGGCCCGCAGCACCATGCGCCCGATGGCGACAATCACCCCGCTGGTCTCCGCCTGGGGAATGAAACGCTCGGGCGGCACGTTGCCCAGTTCGGGATTGCTCCAGCGCAGCAGCACCTCGACGCCCACGGCGCGGCCGGTCTTGACCGCCACCAGGGGCTGGTAGGCCAGGTGGAACTGGTCGGTGCCGACCGCCCGGCGCAATTCGCCCTCCATGCGCAGCCGGGCCTCGGCCTCCTCGTTCATGCGGCTGGTGAAGAAGCAGAACCGGTTCCGCCCGGCCAGCTTGGCCTGGTACATGGCGATGTCGGCGTTGCGCAGCAGGGTCTGCTGGGTGCGGCCGTCGACGGGATAGATCGCCAGCCCGATGCTGGCGGTGGCGACCAGTTCGCGGCGGCTGATGGTGAAGGGATGGGAGAAGCGCTCGATGATGCCCGACGCCACGCCGCGCGCCGCCTCGTCATCCTGAAGGTCGCCGATGATCACCAGGAATTCGTCGCCGCCGAAACGGGCGACGACGCCCAACGAACCGGCCGCCTGCCGCAGCCGCTCCGAGGCCAGCACCAGCAGTTCGTCGCCGTATTCGTGGCCCAGCGAATCGTTGATGGCCTTGAATTCGTCCAGATCGACGAACAGCAGGGCCACCTTGCGCCCGCGGTCGCGGGCCTGGTCGATCTCGTGGCCGAGCCGGTCGAGCGCCTGCACCCGGTTGGGCAAATCGGTCAGGCCGTCGAACAGCGCCTGGTGCTGCAGCTTGCGCTCCTGCTCCTTGCGGATGGTGATGTCCTCGATCTGCAGCAGGTAGTGGGGGGCGTCCTCGCCGGGGGTGGCCACCTTCGAGGCGTAGACGTCCTGCCACTGATACTTTCCGTCCAGCCGCCGGACCCGGATCTCGCCCCGCCACTCGCCGCCGGCGAGCAGGCTTTGCCAAAGGTCCGCCTGCACGGCCCGCGCCTCTCCGGGATAAAGCGCCGCCAGCGTCATGCCGGGCACCTCGGCCCCCGGATAGCCGGTGATGGCGGCATGGGCGGAATTGACGTATTGGACGATGCCGTCGCCGCCGACCACCGTCACCGCCACGGGGCTTTGCTCCACCGCCTGGGACAGCAGGCTGACGCGGGCTTCCACCCGCTTGCTCTGGGTCAGGTCGCGGATGGAGGTGACGCGCACCGACTTCTCGCCCATCCAGCTATGCTTGGAATGGATCTCCATGGGAAAGACCGAGCCGTCCTTGCGCACGCCGCGCACCTCGTAGGGGACCTCGTATTGCTGGGCCACCATGCTCTTGGCGAGCGGGATATCGCGCGGATCGATCACGTCCCACGCCCACATGGTCAGCAATTCCTCGCGCGGGTAGGCGAACAAGGTCTCGAAGGCCTTGTTCATGTCGATGATCTTGCCCTGGAAATGAATGCAGATGGCCTCGGTCGCCACGTCGGACAGGCGGCGGAAGCGGTCCTCGCTGTCCTCCAGGGTCTTGCGGGTCTGCCAGATGTCGGTGATGTCGCGGATCGCCCCGATCACCCCATCGAAGCGGCCGTCCGCATTGGCTTGAGAGCAGGCGTAGATGGCCGCCCAGATGGAGATCCCATCCTTGCGCCGCATCTCCACCTCGGCCCGCACCGCGCGCCCCCGCGCCTGGCGGATGCGCTCGACGACCTGGACGCGGTCCTCGGGACGGACATAGAGCCGGACGGCCTCGGTGCCGACAAGCTCCTGGGCGTCGTAGCCGAACACGCTGCGGGCATTGGGCGAGACCCAGATGAAACGTCCCCGGGCGTCGATGCTGTAAAGCACGTCGGGCAGATCTTGCAGCAGCGCCGCGCGCAACGCCGCAGGAATCCGCGCTTCGTCGGATTCTGGTTCCCGAGCCATTCAACCTCCCGCTTGCCGGCACATCTGCGTGCGCCTCGTCCTTATTGAATTCTCTCTTTATTGGAGAATTTCAGGCAATTCCGAGTAGAGGCATCATACTCCAAAAGATGCCTTTTCAGAACATCTATCACCCAGGACCGGCCGTCACTCATCCAGCTTCTTGCCGTCGAGGTCCCGGGACAGCTTTTCCTCCTGCTGCCGGGCGGCCTCCTTTTCCTGGCGGGTCCGGCCGAAGCGGACACGATTGGCCTTGGCCGTCTCCTCCGCCTCGGCCTTGGCGCGGGCCTTGCGCACCTTGTTCAGATTGACGATCTCCGCCACGGCCACCTCCCATCAACGACGTCCCAACACATTAATAAGTCGCCCACCGGGCTGTCGAATCGCATCAGCGAAAAAACAGGCTTGCGCCCCCCGGATTCGACTGCTATATCACCGGCCCTCGCGCGGGTGTAGCTCAGTTGGTCAGAGCGCCGGCCTGTCACGCCGGAGGTCGCGGGTTCGAGCCCCGTCACTCGCGCCATTCCTCTCTTCGAGGAATAGCATCGCAAACGCCGGTCCCCCTGGGACCGGCGTTTTGCGTTGGCGCCCGCGCCATTCATGCACAAACATTCATCAATAAAATTTTATGCCTATGAATAGGGCTGCGCCTGCGAGTACACCCCTTTGCCCCTGAATGATTGCCCCATATTCAGGCATATGCCTCCACCTCATGCCTACTTTGCGCGCACGCCATCGGAGGCCATTTGGTCATCAGATGCCATAGCATTGATATTACGCGCGTTTTCGGCATCAGGGCATTTGGCATGCATCTTGAAGCCGCGCCGCCATCCCGCGGCGGCGGCAGCATTTTTAGGCAGAGGAAGCAAATGGAGACCACGAAGACAGGCGCCGATGTATTGTTCATCCTCCTGGGGGCGGTCATGGTTCTTGCCATGCATTCCGGCTTTGCTTTCCTCGAGGTGGGCACGGTCAGGAAAAAGAATCAGGTCAACGCCCTGGTCAAGATTCTCTCGGATTTCGCGGTCTCGACCATCGTCTACTTCTTCGTGGGCTACTCGGTGGCCTACGGCACCAGCTTCCTGGTAGGCGCCGACGTCCTGATCGGCAAGACCGGCACCGCTTTCGCGGCCTCGGGCTACGATCTGGTGAAGTTCTTCTTCCTGGCGACCTTCGCGGCGGCCATTCCGGCCATCGTGTCGGGCGGCATCGCCGAGCGCGCCAAGTTCACCACCCAGCTGATGGCCACCGCCCTGCTGGTCGGCCTGGTCTACCCCCTGTTCGAGGGCATGGTGTGGGGCACCCGCTTCGGCTTCCAGGACATGATGAAGGACTTGTTCGGCGTGGCCTTCCACGACTTCGCCGGTTCGGTGGTGGTGCATGCGGTGGGCGGCTGGATCGGCCTGGCCGCCGTGCTGATGCTGGGCACCCGGCTGGGGCGCTATCGCAAGGACGGCCGTCTGGTGGCCTTCCCGCCGTCGAACATTCCCTTCCTGGCGCTGGGCGCCTGGGTGCTGTCGGTGGGCTGGTTCGGCTTCAACGTGATGAGCGCCCAGGTCATCGCCGACATTTCCGGTCTGGTGGCCATGAACTCGCTGATGGCCATGGTGGGCGGCATCGTCACCAGCCTGGTGGTGGGCCGTAACGACCCCGGCTTCATCCATAACGGCGCCCTGGCCGGTCTGGTGGCCGTGTGCGCCGGCTCCGACGTGATGCACCCCGTCGGCGCCCTGGCCACCGGCGGCATCGCCGGGGCCATGTTCGTCTGGCTGTTCAACCTGTGCCAGATCAAGTGGAAGATCGACGACGTGCTGGGCGTCTGGGCGCTGCACGGCATGTGCGGCTTCATGGGCGGCATCGCCTGCGGCATCTTCGGCCAGGAGGCCCTGGGCGGCCTGGGCGGCGTCAGCTTCGGCGGGCAGGTGGTCGGCACGGTGATCGGCGCGGCCTTCGGCCTGGGCGGCGGTCTGGCGGTGTATGGCGGCCTCAAGGCGACGCTGGGCATCCGCCTGTCCGACGAGGAGGAATTCGCCGGAGCCGACCTTTCCATCCACCAGATCGGCGCCTATCCCGAGGACGCCACCACCGTCCACGACGACGGTCTGGCCATGTCGGTCCACTCGGCCAACAAGCGCAAGGCGGCGGGCTGAATTCATTGACCCTGAAACTCGAGGGCCGCTCCAGTAGAGCGGCCCTTTTTCTTTTCAGGCGACGATGCAGGAGGCGGGGAAGGTCAGCACCACGCGGGTCCCCTCGCCCACCCGGCTTTCCAGGCTGAGGTTGCCGCCGTGCAGTTCCATGAAGCCCTTGGCCAGCGGCAGGCCGAGGCCGGTGCCCTCGTGCTTGGGGCTGATGGCGTTTTCCGCCTGGCCGAAGGGCTGCAGCACCATGGGAATGTCCTCGGCGGCGATGCCGACGCCATCGTCTTCCACCGCCACCGTGACGCAGCCGTCGGCCACGCAGGCCTCCACCCGGATATTGCCGGATTCGGGCGTGAACTTGGCGGCGTTGGACAGAAGGTTCAGGACGATCTGCTTCATCAGCCGCTCGTCGGCGCGAATCCGGGGCAATTCGCCCTTAGGCGTGAAGGTCAGGGACTGGCGCTTGGCGGAGACCACATGGCTGACCAGACGCATGGCGGCGCGCACCGCCTCGGCCACGTCCACCTCGCTTTCGCGCAAGACCACCTTGCCCACCTCGACGCGCGACACGTCCAGGATGTCGCTGATCACCCGCAGCAGGTGGTGGGCGGATTCCGAGATGTTGTCGAGGAAGCCGCCGTAACGCTCCACATCCGTCTCGCCCATGATGGAGTGGGCCAGTTCGGAAAAGCCGATGATGGCGTTCAAGGGCGTGCGCAGCTCGTGGCTCATATTGGCCAAAAAGATGGTCTTGGCCCGCGACGCCGCCTCGGCGGCCTCGCGCGCCGCCTGGGCCTGCTCCTCGGCCTTGGCGCGGCGTCCGATCTCCTGCTGCAGCCAGCGGGTCCGCTCCTCGACGGCCTGCTGCAACTCGTCATGGGCGCGGCGCAGATAATCCTCGGCCTGCTTGCGCGCCGTGATGTCGCGGGCGATGCCGGCCAGGCCCACCACCTCGCCGCCCAGGCGGATCGGCACCTTGCTCACCGAGAACCATTGGGCGTTGCCGCTCTCGTCGGTCACCGCCTCGACCTTGTCCAGCTGCGAGGCGCCCTGTTCGAGGATGGCCTGCTCCTCGACCTCGACGGCCTTGGCCTGCTCCGAGCCCAGCAGCTCTGACAGGCGCTGGCCCACCAGATCGCTGGTCTCGCTCAGGCCCAGCAGCCGGGCCTGGGGCTGGTTGACGCGCGAGAACTTGAGCTGCAGGTCCTTGATGAAGATGGCGTCTGGGATGTTGCCCATCAGGGCGAGCAGCAGGGTGCGTTCCTGCTGCAGCGTGCGGTCCAGGCGCCAGCGGTCGGCGGCGGTGCGCACCACCACCTTCAGCTCCAGGGGGTTCCAGGGCTTGGACAGATAGGCGTGGATCTGGCCCAGGTTGACGGCGCTGACCAGGGCGTCCAGGTCGGAATAGCCGGTGACCAGCACCCTGGTGGCGTCGGACAGCACGCGAGCCTGGCCCAGGAACTCGGCGCCGCTCATGCCGGGCATGCGCTGATCCGACAGGATCACCGCCATCTCGTGCTCTTTCAGGATATCCAGCGCCGAGGGGCCGTCATGGGCGGTCCAGACCTGGAACTCGTCTTCCAGCAGATCGGTGATGGCCGTCAGGATTTGCGGTTCGTCGTCGACGACCAGCACATGTTCCTTGGGTCCGGTCCCGGATACGCTCATCGGCCTCAGGCCCCTTGAAGGTTGACGGGGATCAGGATGCGGATTTCGGTCCCCTGCCCCGGATCGCTGGATACTTCGATGCGGCCGTCATGGCTCTTGATGATGCCGTAGGAGATGGACAGCCCCAACCCGGTCCCCTGCCCCACCGGCTTGGTGGTGAAGAAGGGATCGAAGATGCGTTCCTGGATTTCCGGCGGAATGCCGCTGCCGGTATCGGCCACCGCGATGGCGAACATGCCGTCGCGGCGATAGGTGCGCACCGTGATGGCGCCCTTGCCCTCGATGGCGTCCACCGCGTTGGCCACCACGTTCATGATCACCTGGTTCAGCTGGCCGGCATAGCAGGCCAGCATGTTGTCCTCGGTGTAGTTGCGCCGCACCTCGATGCGGTCGCTCATCTTGTGGCGCAGGAACAGGAGGACGGATTCCACCGCCTCCTTGATGTCGACGGTCTTGAACTCGCCTTCGTCCAGGCGCGAGAAGGTCCTGAGCTTGACCACCAGTTCGCGCACCCGCTCCAGCCCCTGGCCGGTGTCGGCGATGCGCTTCCTGGCCTTGTCCAGCTTGGCCACGTGGTCGGCGGCCAGGCAGGGCGCCGCCTCGGCCATCACGGTGGCCAGCCAGTTCTCGATGGAAAAGACGTTGGACAGCGCGAAGGACAGGGGATTGTTGATCTCGTGGGCGATGCCCGCCACCAGCTGGCCCAGCGAGGCCATCTTTTCCGACTGGATCAGATGGACCTGGGTCTCGCGCAGCTTGGCGTTGGCCTCCTCCAGCTCGGCATTGGCCTTGGCCAACCCCTCGGCCAGGGCGGCGCGGGCCTCGGCCGCCTCCTTCTCGGCCTTGGCGCGCAGCGTCTCCATCTCGCGCAGGCGGATTTCCTCGACGATGCGCTGGTTCTGCTCCAGCAGGAACTTGCGGCGCAGCAGGGCGCGGAGCCGCGCGCGCAGCAGGCTCATCTCGGTGGACTTGCCGACGAAGTCGTCCGCCCCGGCCTCCAGGGCGCGGGCGACGTTCTCCTTGTGCTCGTAGGCCGACAGCATCAGGACCACCAGGGGCGCGTCGTCGTCGGCGCGCAGCCGGGACAGCTCCTTGCACACGGCGATGCCGTCCATCTCGGGCATCACCATGTCGACCATGACGCAGTCGAAATCGCTTTCCGACAGCAGGCGCAGGCCTTCCGCGCCGTTGGTCACCTGGGTGACGTCGCAGCCTTCGTCGGTGAGTTCCTGGGCCAGGCTTTCCCGGTAGGTGGTGCTGTCGTCGATGACCAGCACCCGGGCGCGGCGGAACAGCGAGCGCCCCACCTCGACATTGACCGCCTGGCGCCTAGCCTTGCGCAGCAGGTTGTGGACCCGCAGCAGCAGGATCTCGGGATCCTCGGACTTGGCGACGAAATCGTCGGCGCCGCTTTCCAGGCCATGCAGCTCGGCCGCCGAGGTTTCGTCGGCGGTCAGCATCATCAGCGGAATGCTGCGCGTGGTGATGTCCATGTGGATCTGGCGGCACAGCTCGTCGCCCTGGATGCCGGGCAGATGGTAGTCGACGATGATCAGGCTGGGACGCTGGCGGTTGATCTCCTCCAGGGCGGCCTCGCCGGAATGGGCGCAGACGGTTTTGAAGCCTTCCTGCTCCATGACCAGCTGGAGCTTGAGCGCCTGGGTCACCGAATCCTCGACGATGAGGATGAGATGGTCGTCGGTCAACGTGTCCCTCCCAGGGCAAGGTCGCGTAAGCGGGAAGCGATGGTGGGCAGCGGCAGGGTCTCACGGGCTCCGCCCAGCTTGGCGGCGGCGGCGGGCATGCCGTTGACCACGCAGGTGGAGGCGTCCTCGACGATGGTGTAGGCCCCCTTGTCGGCCATCTGGCGCAAGCCGTCGGCCCCGTCGGAGCCCATGCCGGTCAGCACCACGCCGATGCCATGCTTGCCCAGATCGCGGGCCATGGCCGAGAACAGCACGGTGCCCGACGGTTTCTGGTTGCACACCGCGGGCGAATCGAGAATGGCGAGACGGCCATGGATCAGCCCCAGATGACGGTCGGCCGGCGCCACGTAGACGCGCCCGGCTTCCGGCTTCTCGTCCTCCTCGGCGATGCGCACCTCGAACGGCGTCGCGCCCGACAGCCAGGTGACGAAGCCTTCGAGGAAGCTGGACGTGATGTGCTGGACCAGCAGGATGGGCAGGGGAAAGTCGCCGCCCAGCCCGCCCAGCAATTGCACCAGCGCCTGCGGCCCGCCGGTGGAGGCGACGATGCCGACCATGGAAAAGGTGCCGGCGCGGCTGGGCGCCGGCCGGGCGGGCGTGTCGTCGCTGCCGAAGGAAAGCCCCCGGTCGATGCCCTGGCGGACCACCTGGACCTGGCTCATGATGGCCAGCTGGGTGCAGATCTTGGCCGCCATGGTCTCGTAGCCGGCATTGGTGACGCCCACCGGCTTTTCCACCACCGAAAGCGCTCCGGCACGCAGCGCGTTCATGGCGATGTTGAGCTCGTTGTCGTCCACCTGGGCGGCGATCACCACGATGGGAGTGGGACGCCGCGCCATGATCTTCAGCGTGGCGTCCAGGCCGTTCATGCCGGGCAGGCGGATATCCAGCGAGATGACGTCGGGGCGCAGCGTGTCCAGCTGTTCCAGGCATTCCTCGGCGCTGGCCACCGCCGCGATGACGTCGAACCGCTCGTCCGAGCCGATGATGTGCTTCAGCAGCTCGCGCACCACCAGGGAATCCTCGACGATCAGGACCTTGATCTTCTTTCTCATAGGAACTGCCCTATGGTCTCGAGGAGTTCCTTCTGGTCGAACTTGCGCTTGACCACATAGGCGTCGGCGCCCAGTTCCAGGCCGCGCTCCTTGTCCTCGCGGGCTTCCAGCGAGCTGACCAGGATCAGCGGAATGGATTTCAGCGCCGGGTCGGACTTCACCGCCTGCAGCAGGCCGAAGCCGTCCAGACGCGGCATCTGGATGTCCGAGATGATCAGGTCGATCTGCTCGGCCCGAAGCCGGCCCAACCCTTCCAACCCGTCATGGGCGAGGCGGACCTGGTAGCCGTGAGCCTCGAGGATGGACTTTTCCAGGGTCCGCGTGGTGAGCGAATCGTCCACCACCAGGATGACCGGCACCTTCTTCTCGGCCGGCTTCTCCACCGTGGTTAGCACCCGGATGCTGCCCGACTTCCTGAAGGTCTCGACGATCTCGAAGGGATTGAGGACCAGGGCGATGTCGCCGTCCTCGAGCAGCACGCCGCCCGCCACCATGGTGCCGCGCGCGCCGGGCACGCCGATATCCTTGACCAGACCCTCGCGGATGGACAGGAAGCCGTCGATGGCCACCGCCACCCGGCGCTCGCCGTTCTTCAGGACCACCAGCGGCACCACGTTGCGGGTCACCTTGACCGAGCTTTCGCCCAAGGCCAGCAGATGGGCCAGCGACAGCAGGGGAATCTGCCGGTCGCCCAGGAACACCACCGACTTGCCCTCGACCGTGCTCACATCCTCGGCCCGCACGCGGTAGAGACGGTCGACGCCCTCGGTGGGCAGTCCGTAGACATGGCCCTGGCATTCCACCAGGAACAGACGCTGGGTCGAGACGGTCAGCGGCAGCGACAGGCGGAAGCAGGTGCCCACCGGCTGGCGGTCCTGGACCTCCACCGTGCCGTTCATCATGGCCATGGCTTCGCGCACCACCGACAGGCCCATGCCGCGCCCGGACAGGTCGTCCACCACCCGGGCGGTGGAAAAGCCGGGGTCGAAGATCACGTCGATCAGCGACTGGCGGTCCACCTGGAAGGATTCGGCGTCGGAGAACAGGCCGCGCTCCACCGCCTTGCGGCGGATAGCCTCGAAATTGACGCCGCGGCCGTCGTCTTCGATCAGCACCACCAGACGGCCCTCGGACACGTCGAAGGACAGGCCCACATGGGCGCTGGCGGACTTGCCCGACGCCTTGCGCTCCTCGGGCGGCTCGACGCCGTGCGACAGGGCGTTGCGCAGCAGGTGCATCACCGGGTCCTTCAGGCCCTGCAGCACCATGCGGTCAGCCTCGACGTCCAGGCCCGAGACCTGGACCGAAACCTGCTTGCCCGCCGCCTTGGCCAGGTCGCGGACCATCTTGCGGAAGCCGCCGAAGATGGAATCGGCCGGCACCATGCGGACCTGGCGGACCTCCTGCTGCATGTCGTTGCCCAGCTGGCGCAACGCCCAGCCGGTGCGCTGCTGCCGGCGGCGCACGGCGCGCAGGTCGCGGCCGATGCCGTTCAGGGTCTGCTCCAGGGCCTCGTACTGGCGCTCCAGCGCGATGGCGCGGTCGTAATCGCCGAGATCGCGCAGCGCGGCGGCGGCGGTCTTGCGCGCCCGGCGCCACGACCGGTCGAAATCGGCGAGCGTGCGATCCAGCCCCAGCAGCGACTGGGTCACCTGCCGCTGGTTCATGGTCTCGGTCAGCAATTCGTTGGACGAGCGCAGCAGCCGGTCCAGATGGAGCGCGCGGACGCGGACCGTCTCCTCGGGGCGCAGCGGGGCGGCGCCGCTCCGCTCGGCGGAAGCGGGCTCGTCCTCGTCGGATTCGGCGGCAGGTGGAGGCGGCGCGGCCACGGGCTCCGCCGCCGCTGGCGCGGGGGCCGGAGCCGGAGCAACCGCTCTCGGCGGCGGGGCCGGTTCGGCAGGGATCGCATGCCCATCGATCATGGCGTCGAGGGCGGCGATGGTGGACGCGGTGTCGGGCAGCGGCTCGTTGGCGAGATTGGCGGCGACCCAATCCTCGATGACGTCGAGCACATGCCCCAGCCCGATCGCGGTGTCGCGGTCCAGCTTCGCCTGGCCCGAACGGACCTTGGCGAACAGCGTCTCCATGCGGTGGGAGATTTCCTCGATGGCCGGCAGGTCCACCGCCCTGGACGCGCCCTTCAGCGAGTGGGCGCGGCGGAATATCTCGTCCAGCTGCGCGAGTCCGCTTCCTTCCGCCTTGTGCCCGAGGTCCTCGAGCAGAGTGCGGATGGCGTCAACATGTTCCCGGTATTCGATCTGAAAGGCCTGGAGCAGCCTTTCGCGGATGCTGATCAAAGCCGGTATTTCTCCAAGGTGCGCGACAGCTTCTGGCCCAGCTGGCTGAGGTCGAGGGACGCCTTTTCCAACTGGGCGGTGGTCTGGGCCGTCTGCTGGCTGGCCTGACGGATCTCATGCAGCGCCTGGGTCACCTGTTCCAGGCCGATCTGCTGCTGGTTGGTGGCGCCGACGATCTGCTGGAAGGCGTGGACGCTTTCCTGGATGTTGTCGGCCATCTGGCGGATGACGTGTTCGCTCATGGTCGACTTCTCGCGGCCCAGCTCGACGCGCTTCAACGCCTCCTCGGTCAGCATCACCGAGGTGTTGATGCCCTTCTGGGTCTGTTCCAGGATGCCGCGCACCTGGGAAGTGGCCTCCTTGGCCTGATCGGCGAGATTCTTGATCTCGCCGGCCACCACCGAGAAGCGGCGTCCCTGCTCGCGGGCATCGGCCGCCTCGATGGCGGCGTTCAAGGCCACCAGATTGGACTGCTCGGCGATCTCGTTGACGGTGGCGATGATCTCGCCCACCGCCTGGGTGCGTTCCGACAGGGTGATGATGTTCTCGGCCACCGTCTCGGTCTGCTCGCGGATGGCCTCCATGCCCTGGGAGGCGTCGCGCACCGCGTGCAGGCCGGCGTTGCCCGAGGTGGCCACCGCCTCGGCGGTGCCGGCCACCTGGCGCGAACGCTCGGCCACCTGCTTGCCCGACAGGCTGATTTCCTCGACCGTGGTGGTGATCTCCTGCACTGCCGCCGCCTGCTGCTTGGTGCCGGCCGCCTGTTCCTGGGCCGAGGAGAGTATGGCGGCGGCGGCGGCCGTCAACGCGTCGCAGGCCGAACGGGTCTGCAGCGCGATGTCGCGCTGGCTCTTCAGCATCTCGTCGAAGGCTTCCTGCAGCACGCCGATCTCGTCGGACGAGCTGACCACCAGCGGCTCGATGCGCAGGTCGCCCTCGGCGATCTTGCGGGCGGCCTCGGCACAGGCGGCCAGGGGATCGGCAATCTGGCGGCCAATCATGGAGCTGACCACCAGACCCGACAGGGCGCAGATCAGGCCGACGATGATCTCGAGGCCGATCATGCCGCGGATGGAGCCTTCGGCCTGGAAGCTCAGCAGCTTGACCGCGGCCTCGGCGGAATCGCTCAGCTGGGCCTGCAGGGCCAGCATTTCCTTCAGCTTGTCGGCGCGGCGCGCATCGCCCGATCCCAGCGCCAGCAATCCGGCGGCCGAGGATTCGTACTGGCGCAGCAGCGTCGCCTGCTCGGCCAGCTTGGCCCGGATCTCGAGCGAAGGCGGCGGCGGCAGGTCGGCCTTGGCGCCGGTATCGAGGTTGATGACCGCCTCGCCGCCCTCCATCAGGGCCGCCAGGGAATCACGCATCAGGCGCAGCGTCACCTGATGGTCCACCGCCACCCCGTTGCCGGCCAGCAGCACCTCCTTGGCGAATTTCTGCGACAGCATGCGCTGGCGCCCCGCCATGTCGGTGACCAGCGAATTCTGGCTCTGGCTGCGCAGCACCATGACGTTGAAGGCGATCAGGCCGGCCAGGACCAGGGTGAAGCCCAGGGACACCGTGGAGAACTTGCGGCGAAGCTTCAGATCTTTCCACCAGGAGCGTTGCGCGGTGTTGGTCATCGAGATTTCCTTCATGACTCATCGGAACCACCGACGCGCGTATCCTTCAGCGCATCGAGGGCCAGAAGCTGTGCTGTATCGAGAAGTATCAGGGCATCGGGGGTGATGCCGGAAATGAAACGCTGCGGCAGGCCGTTGCCGCTTTCATGCGGGCGGGTCAGCGTGGCCGGATCAAGGGACACCACCCGGTCCAGGGCTTCGACCCGGACGCCCACCTCGACGCCGCCGGCCTTGAGAAAGATCACCCAGGACCGCGATTCGGGCGGCGGCGGGGTCAGCCCCAGCAGGGAATGCAGGTCGAGCACCGGGCGGATTTCGCCCCGCAGATTGGTGACGCCCAGAAGGTATTGCGGCTGCCCCGGCACCGGCGTCCAGCGGGCCAGCACCATCACTTCCGACAAGGAGTCCAGCGGCAGGGCGTAGCGTTCGCTGGCGATGCGCGCCCCCAGCGCCGGAATGCCGGCGGCTGCATCGGCCACATCGCCGCGCGGAGCCGCCAGGCGGCGGGCCCGGGCGCGCAGCAGCGCCTCGGAATACTCCGCCTCGCTCCAGCCGTCATGCCCGTCGCCAAGGGCATGCAGGCGGTCAAGAATGCTCGTGGCCTGACGGGACATCAGGTCCCTCCGACCAGTTTGAGATGCATCGCCACCGCCTCACGCATCTGTCCCACGGTAATCTTCTCGCCGGGATCGACCGGATGTTCATCTCCCAGCCCGGCCAGCAACGCCTGCGCGTTGCGGAACGAACGCTCCGCACCGGCGGCATCCTCTTTCCGCGCCAGGAACAACCCCAGGTGATAATGGGGCAGAACCAGACGGCGGTCGAGATAAATGGCGCGGCGCAAGGCCTTTTCGCACGGGGCGTCCTCGCCCAGTTGTTCGTGGACCATGGCGCGGTAGAAATGAGCCCAGGCGTCGAGGGGAACGGCGGCGATAATGGCGTCGCAGGCGGCGGCGGCCTTTTCCCACTGGCCGCTGTCGGCCAGTTCACGCGCCACCTTGAGCCGGCAATCGGACTGGGACGGGTCACCGGCCACGCCGGCAGGAGACGGCGGGGGAACCGGCGTCGATTTGGGCCGCATCGGCTTGGCCGGCATGGTGGCGCGCCCGCGCGACATGGAAGCCGGAGCCGGCAGCGGCCCCCGTCCCGCCGGAAGCGGCGGCGCCTTGAGCGGAGAGAACGGCAATTGCGGCGGCGCGGCCACGGGACCGGGGGCCTCCTGCGGCCGGTCCACCCGCTGATAAAGCACCGCGCCCGGCGTGTTGACGGTGCGGAAGCTGCTGAACAGCCGCTGGTTGGGCTCGGCATGCCCCATGATCAGCCAGCCGCCGTCGTTCAGGGTCTCGCGGAAGCAGGGCACCAGGGCCTCCACCGTGGGCTGGCTGAAATAGATGATGACGTTGCGGCAGATGATGATGTCGAAGCCGGCGATGTTGTCGGCCAGCGATGGAAACGGGCTCTTGATCAGGTTGTGGTACTGGAAGCTGACGTGGCGCTTGAACTCGGAGCGGATCTGCCACTGGGCGCCCACCCGCTCGAAGCAGGCGGCGCGCAGGGAATCAGACATGGTCCGGAACGCCCATTCGTCGTAGCGCCCCTCCCGCGCCCGGGTCAGGAACTTCTGATTGATGTCGGTGCCCAGCACGGTGACGTGCCAGCCGGCGATGCGCTCGCCGAACTCGCGCTCCAGCATGATGGCCACCGAATAGGGCTCGGGGCCGGTGGCGCAGCCGGCGCTCCAGATGCGCAGGCGGCGGACCGTCTTGTTGCGCTCGATCACCTCGGGCAGGATCAGCTCGCGCAGGGCGTCGAACTGCTCCTTGTGGCGGAAAAAATAGGTCTCGCCGATGGTTAGCTCGGCGATCAGGGCGTCCATCTCCGCCTTGCCCTGGGTCAGGCACTGCAACAGGTCGAGATAGCCGCCGCAATCGGCCACGCCGATCTCGGCCATGCGCTCGGCCAGGATGCGGGCGAGGTCGGAATCCTTGTCGCGATAGAATTCCATCCCGGTGGTGTCGATCACCAGCACCTTCAGCCGGGGAAAGGCTAGGTCCTCCAGGATGGCGGTTACCGCCGGAGAGGGATTGGCGGTGAAGAGACTCACGGCGCCGCGTCCGTCATGGCCCGAATTCCGTCAGGGCGTCGAGCCGTTGCTGGGTCCGGGCCTGGAACTCGGCCAGCGCCGCCTGCTCTTGGCTCAGCAGGATGCGGTCCCAGGCCAAAAGGTTCATGGAACGCCCGTCCCGCTCCACCACCTCGGCCAGGCAATCGTTGAAGGACTGGCCGGGGGGAAGATCCATGGCGGTGAAGTCGCCGAACTCGCGCACGCCGTCCACGTGCTCGACCAGCAATCCCAGCACGCCGCCCCCCGGACGGGGCCGCATGATCAGGATGGAGGCGTCCATGCCGTAATGGCTGCCCTCCACCCCCAGCAGCCGATCGAGGCGCAGAACCGGAACGGCCTGACCGCCGAGGTTCAAGATGCCCTCGATCATGGCCGGCAGATGCGGCGGCCGGTCGAGCCAGGCCAGCGGCACCACTTCGCGCACGTCGTCCACCGGCAGGCCGAATCCTTGCCCGGCCAGGCGGAACATCACGATACCGGAAACGTCGGCGGGTCTTGGCGCCATGATCATACCCGTCAGACGAAACCGAGCAGCCCGGCCAGCCGGCGGGCGCCCTCGATTCCCACACCCAGGAGGGCCAGCCCCCCCAGCAGCATCACGATCAGGAAGGCCGCCAGCGACAGGCGGTTCTCGATGAAGAAATGCACCACTTCCAGATGCCAGCGCTCCATGCGGGTCCGATCGCCGTACAGCATGCGGTCCAATTGGTCCGTCTTCTGGCGCAGGCGGGCGTCGTCGGCGGGAATGGCGCTCTCGGCGCAGACTCCCTGCCAGCGGGTCAGGCGTCCGATGGCCTCGTCGCGCGGGGAATGGGGGCTCACCGTCTCGTTGTTCTTGGCGGCGATGGCCACGTGGCGGCCGATGAATTCCTCGGTGAAGTCCAGATGGGCCTGGGCCGCCGGCGACTTGGGCGCGAAGACGCAGACCGGCAGCCGCGAGGTGGCCGCCTCGATCACCGTGTTGTCGCGCGGGATCTCGGTCCGGTAGACCGTGCCGCCCAGGCGCGAACGGATCAGTTCGTTGATCTTGCGGGTGGTCTTGTTCTTGTCGTTGATGGTGAACAGCACGCCTTGCAGCAGCAGGTTCTTGTTCAGCCCCTCCTGCACGTACTTGATGGAGGGCAGCGTGCGCAGCAGCCCGTCATTGGCGTAAGGGGTGGCGGTGACGGGAATGATCACCGCATGGGCCGAGGCCAGCGCGTTGATGGGCAGGATGCCCAGGGCCGGCGGGCAGTCGATCACCACGTAATCGCAATCCAGCGCCGTATGCGCCAGGATGTTGGAGAGCGTGCGCTGGGAATTCTGCATCTCCGACAGCTTGATCTCGATGCCGGCCAGGCTGTAGGTGGAGGGCAGCACCCTGACGCCGTCAAACATGGTTTCCACCATGACGTCCTCGACCGCGGCGCCGTTGGTGAAAAGATCATAGATGCCTTGCTTGGTCTTGGGATCAATCCCCAGGCTCTTGGTGGAATCGCCTTGCGAGTCCAGATCGATGACCACCACCGATTTTCCAAATGCGGCCAAGCAAACCGCCAGATTGGTGCTGGTGGTGGTCTTGGAGATCCCACCCTTCTGATTGAAGATGGCGACGATATACGGTCTCATGGGAACTCAATACCCATGCAGGTCAACCGATCAACACTCAGACAATTCAGGGTGATTTCCAAAACTCTCCCCCTCGCCGACATAATTCGGAGCGCATCACCCAAATCTGCGCACGACCAAGCCCCGATTCCCCATCGCCGGTCGCGTATAGCTTAAGCATAGCGGCAAGGACGTTGCAACGAAAGACACCAGGGAATTCTTATGCCAACGGGTAAAAAATCCCTACTTACGGGGATTCCATTGAGTCGAGTCGAAGGGGGATGGGGACTCGACAGTCTCACGGGCGAAAAAGTCGCCTTAATTCGCTACAAGTGAATGGGAGAGGTTGGTCAGTAACAGCGCGACCTCGGAAACAAGCAAGGCCCCCGGCGCGGCGGCGGTTTGCCACGGACGGCAGTCGACGCCGACACGGACGCGAGGAGAGAAGCAAGAGGGAGGGGCGGCGTCCGCCCCGTCCCCTTGCCGGCGACATTCAGCGCAGGATTTCAAACGTCTTGTTCGCCTCGGTCAATTCCAGCATGCGATAGACGTTGTCGTGGGGATTGGCGAGGGTGATCTCCGTGCGGCGTTCGGCCAGGTCCTCGCGGGCGATGTACAGCAGCCCGAGCCCAACCGAATCGATATGGGTGAGCCCGGCCATGTCGAGCACCACCTTCTTGCCTCCCGCCTCGCTCAACTGGTTGAGCAGTTTCTGGAAATCCTCGTTGGCGGCGAAATTCAGCTGGCCTTCCAGGGCGACCGTCACCGTGGCGCCATCCGTCTTTATTCTGAACTGCATATTTCCTCCCTACCCCCGTACTTTCTGCAAGAATCTCTCGACCTCTTCATCGAGAGCCCGAACCACCTGCGACAGGTTCTTGGCGCTCCAGATCACCCGCACCGTACCGGCGCAGGCCCGCGTCGACGACTGGGCCAGAGTGGACACGTTGGCCGACACGGCGCTGGCCTCGTGAGCGACGGCGTCGATGTTGGTGGCGATTTCCTGGGTCGCCGCCTCCTGCTCCTGAACGGCTCCGGCAATGGCCGACGACGCATGGTCCAGGGATCGGATGGTATCGGCCACCCCCTGGATGCTGGCGATCATCTCGCGGGTCGAGTTCTGCACCGCGCTCACCTGCTGGGCGATCTCGTCGGTGGCGCGCGCCGTCTGGTTGGCGAGGTTCTTCACCTCGCCGGCCACCACGGCAAACCCCTTGCCGGCCTCGCCGGCGCGGGCCGCCTCGATGGTGGCGTTCAGCGCCAGCAAATTCGTCTGCGACGCAATGTCGTTGATCAGCTTGACGATCTCGCCGATGGACTGCACCGCCACCGACAGCTCATCCATATGGGACGTCGTGGCGGCGACGTCGTCCACCGCCTTGCGGGCAACACCGCTGGACTGGCCGACCTGTTGGGCGATCTCGTTGACCGACATCGCCAGTTGCCGGGTCGCCGCCGCCACGATGGCGGCGCGCTCGTTGGTGGTGCGGGCGGAATCACCCACCTGCAGCGACTGGCCGCCGCTATGCTCCGAATGCTCGGCCATCACGCGGGCGGTGCGGCCGATGGCCGAGGTCGAGACCGACACTTCGGCCACCTTGGCCTTGACGGTGGCCTCGAAGTGATCGGCCATGGCATTGAGAGCGACGATCTTGCCCTGTTCGGCGCGGGCCTGCTCCGCCTCCCGAGCCTGGCGCAGCGCTTCATTCTCCTGGCCGTTGCGCTTGAAGACCTCCACCGCTCCGGCCATGGTCCCGATCTCGTCGCGGGCCGAGGTGAACGGCACGGCGACGGAAAAGTCCCCGGTGGCCAGGGTCTTCATCACGGCGGTGATGCGGCGCAGGGGGCTGACGATCTTGGCCTGCACCACGTAGCCCGCGGTGGCGACGCCCAGAACGAGCCCCGCCACCAGAACCATGATCAGACGCATCTGGTTGGACGCGAATTCCGACGCCACCATGTCGTGCAATCGGGCGACTTCGCTTTCATTGTCGGCCGCCAGGGCCTTGATCCGGTCGTTCAGGGCGGACCGCACCTTGCGGTTGGCGTCGTTGTCGCCGAAGGCCCGCGCCTCCGGCAGGCTCGCCTCCCGCGACAGGCGGACCAGCTCCATGCGAAAGCGGATGAAGTCTTCCGTGGCCTTTTCCGCCTCGGCGAAGCTGCCTCGGCGGGCCGCCGGCATCTGGTCGCGCCACTCGCCGAGGACGGCTCGCAGCCTTTCGAGGTTTTTCAGCAGAGGGAGCGCGTATTTCTCGGATTCGGCGCCGCTCTGGGCCATGTAGATACCGCGGGAATCCATGACGACCGCGAGGATCAGGCCGTTGACCCGCTCGCCCAGAACGGCGCTGCGCGACACGTCGCCCATCTCGTCGACGACGCCCTTGTATGACCGCAGCGTCGACAGGCCAATGGCTCCAACCACCATCACGGCCAGACTCAATATGGCTACGGCAAGATAGACCCTGCCGGCAATACGTAGCTGAAACATCGTCCTACTCCGCCAAACCGGCCCCTCCCCTTCCCCCAAAGAGCTCGCCAGATTGATCACGACGGCATCACGTGCATCCGATGCCGCATTTTCAAGCACTATAGGGGATACTTTCGTCTTACACCATCCCGATAGGAGCACTCATATCCTATTGCGAGCGCCGCCCTGGCCAAGCCACGACGGAAATAGGATTTCGAGTGGACGAATCCGCATTTCCCCGGCCCGCCAGCCAATGGCAGCCGTCACGAAATGGATCGTGCGATGGGGGGACGCGAAAACAAAACCGCCCGCCGAATCGGCGGGCGGTATGCACAATTGACCGAACCGTCCTCAGGCCGGCGGGTAGCAGCCGGCCATGAACAGCAGGTCGCCGTTGGCCTTCACCCAGGTCTGCTTGGGCGCCAGCTTCTTGGTCTCGGGATGGGTCCAGGTGTACTTGGCCCAGGCGCCGGCCGGGCCGGACTTGCCGGCCTTGATCATCTCCTGGATGATCATCACGCCGTTGACGTCCTTGAGACCGGGCAGGTCCTTGTTGTCGATCAGTTTGGGATTGATGGCGTGGGCCTTGAAGATGCCGTCCATGGTGGCGACGATGACGTAGAGTTCGCCATTGACCCAGTCCTTGTTGCCCTTGTCCATGAAGTCGGCATAGGACTTTTCCTGGCCCGCCGCCTTGTAATGGGCGATGGCCTTGTCCACCAGCCCCTGGGCGGCGGCGCACTCGTCGGCAGCCCGCGCGGCCCCCGACAGGCCGAATACGGCACAGGCGGCCAGGACCGACATCTTCATGAAATTCTTCACGGCTTCCCTCCTGATTGTGATTAAGCGGATTTGAGACGGGCCACCAGCCCGTCCACCTGGGATTGCAGACGGTCGAACTCGCTCACCAGGGTTTCGGTGGTGACCTGGACGGTGGCGGCGGCGTTGCCGACCTGATCGGCGACGCGCCGGACCTCGCCGATGCCCGACGACACGGTGCGGGTCCCGTCGGCGGCCTGACTGACCGAATCCGAGATCTCGCCGGTGGCACGCCCCTGCTCGGCCACGGCACCGGTGATGGCGGCCAGCGCCTCGTTCACCCGGCCAATGGTGGCGACGATGCCGTCGATGGCGCGGACCGCCTCCTCCGTCGCCGCCTTCATGGCGGTGATCTCGCCGGTGATCTCCTCGGTGGCGCGCGCCGTCTGGTTGGCGAGGTTCTTCACCTCGTTGGCCACGACCGCGAAGCCCTTGCCGGCATCGCCGGCCCTGGCCGCCTCGATGGTGGCGTTCAGCGCCAGGAGGTTGGTCTGCGACGCGATGTCGTTGATGAGGTTGACCACCTCGCCGATCTTGCCCGAGGCCACGGTCAGGGTCTTGACGGTCTCGTCGGTGCGGGCGGCTTCCGCCACCGCCTCGGAGGCGACGCGGGAAGACTCTTCCACCTGGCGGTTGATCTCGCTGATGGAGCCCACCAGACGCTCGGCCGCCTGGGCGACGGTCTCCACGTTGCCGTTGGCCAGTTCCGAGGATTCGGCCACCTGGGCGGTCTGACTGATGGCCGTCTCGGCGTTGGCGGCCAGAATCTCCGCCTCGCCCCGGATGGAATCGGCGGCGCGCGACGCATTCTCGACGGCGCCCCTGACCGTGGTCTCGATCTCGCCGGCCAGCTCGGCCATGGCCTGGCGCTTGGCGGCCTCGGCCTGGCGCTGCAGCGCGTCCTGCTCGTCGGTCAGCGCCTTGACCCGCTGGGCGTTGTCCTTGAACACCTGGACGGTGGCGGCCATGGCACCGATCTCGTCCTTGCGCCCGATGGCGGGCACCGCGACGGAGAGATCGCCCTGGGCGAGGCGCTCCATGGCGCCGGTCATGCCGCCCACCGCGCTGGCAATGGCACGGACCAGCAGGAAGGAGATCAGCGCCAGAAGGCCCAGCACGCCCAACGTGATGCCGATGAACAGCCCACGGGTGGTGGCGGCGTCCTTGCCGGCCGACTGGCGGGCCGCGTCGACCAGACGGGCCTCCAGGGCGACCATGGCCTGGGTCTCGGCCATCAGGGCCTGATAGCTGTCCTGGGCGGTCCACATGAAAGACACCGCCGCGGTGAAGTCCATCTTCTGCATGGAGACCACCTGGTCGGTGGCGTTCTTGTAGGCGGCCAGGCCGGCCTCGATCTTCTTGAGAAGGGCGTCCTCCTCGCCGGTGACCGGGAAAGCGGTGCGATAATCGCCCAACTGCTTTCCGGCCTTCTTCAGACCCGCGGCGAACGCGGCCTCGATCTTCTCCACCTTGGCCGCCTCGACGCCGGCGGAATTCCAGGTCAGCAACCGATAGAGGTCGGAATGGGCGTCCTGCAGGACATCGGTGAAATCGCCGATCTTCACCGATTTGGCGAACGAGACCTCGGCGATCTCGTCCAGCGTCCGGCTTTGCCCGGCCAGTCCCTGCATGCCCACCCAGGCGATGATCACCAGCCCGACGGTGGCCACCACCGGAACGATGGCGATCTTCGCCCAAATCCTCATATCGTCGAGAAAGCTCATCTCACCCCTCCGCGGCCGGCGTCAGGCTGAAGGCAACGTTGCCACCATGTTGCCGAAGCCAGATGCCTCAGCCATCCAAGACTACGTCGTAACGGATGACATGACTATTAAACAGCCACACCACCGTCAATCAAACAGACAATTGTGATGAATTTATGCTTTATGACCTATGTTTGGTCAGGCATTCACCGTAGATTTATTTCTCTTTGATGCATGAATAGCTTTCGAATCCGCCTCCCCGCCACGATAAGCCCGCAGCACCGCGTCGGCGGCGAGGCGGCCGTCGGCGATGGAGCGGTCGAGATTCGACCAGCTCCAATCGTAATTGATGTGGTGGGCGACCGGGATCTCGATGACCCTGACCTTGGAGCCGGTCTCCAGAAGGTGGTACTTGAACAGCTTGACGTCGTCCTCGCTGGTGGTGGCGGCGAACAGCATCACCAGGTTGTTGAGAGCGTCGTAGAGGTTCTCGGGCCGGCGGATCTGCTTGCGGTCGAGGATGCGGCTGACCCACACCTCGTCCAGGTCGGGATGGTTGGTCAGCAGGTCCTCGAAATTGACGGTGTCGATGGTGGCCCCCTCGCAATAGACCTTGCCGTTCATGGTGACCGGCTCTTCGATGTAGGGCAGGGCCGAGCAGGCGCACAGGGTCTCGGCCGAGATGCGCTGGTACTTGGAATCCTTGTTGCTGAACAGCTCCAGGCGCTGGTCGGTCAGGTTGTAGGAATTGTGGTAGAGCACCGGGCGGCCGGGCTGGTACAGCGCCTTGAAGTCGATCTGCTGCAAAAAGGCGCTGTCGGGATAGAACACCCGGGACAGGCCCTTGGTGGCGCTCTTGTACATCAGGCTGGTCATGAAGCGCGACACCGGGTTGACCGCCAGCACCTGATTGAGGATCAGGGCGTTGAGATTGGCCTGGGACCACTTGCCGGGGTCCTTGGCGAAGGCGACGATTTCCTCCGACGCCTCCTTGATGGCCTCGGGGATCACCAGGTTGCGGTAACTGGAAGAATCCAGCACGAAGTTCAGCGCGTTCTCGCTCGCCGCCTCGAAATCGGGGGCGAAGGCCGCCGCCACCGGAAACTTCTCGTAGACGTCGTCGGGGCGGAAGATACCGCGGAAGAAGTCCACCGACGTCTCCACCTCCTTGCCCGGAGCGGCCTGGTTCCAGACGATGCCGGCCCAGGCGCCGATGCACGCCAGGCTCCAAACGTCGAAGCGGATGTCCGGCTCCCGGTGGATGCGCTCCAGCGCGCCGATGGAAAGGCCGACCGCCGGGCCGCCACCCGCAAGACAGATTGCCCGCTTGATCGCCATACCCGCCTCCATTCATCCATTCGCCAGATTGGCACGGGAAGAACGGTATCTTGCGTCGCATCATCTCGCAATAGTTACAAGGTATGGCGTTAATTCGGCTTGACGCATGCAGCTTTCGCCTTGGGGTAATTTCGCCTATGCTGCCATTGCGTGAACAAGGAAGCTGGGCATGCATCACGGAGCGGGGTCGGCTGAGTTCAAGTGGCGCCACCTGATCGAGGCGGTGGAGGAATTCGGCCAGGGCTTCACGGTGTTCGACCGTGAGCTCAACCTGATCCTGTGCAACAACCGCTTCCTCGAGATGCTGGACTTCCCGCCCAGCCTGGTCCATCCCGGCACGGTGTTCGCCGATTTCATGCGCTACAACGCGCTGCGCGGCGAGTACGGCCCCGGCGAGGTCGAGGATCTGGTGGCCGAGCGGGTGGAAAAGGCCCGCAACTTCACCGCCCATTGCTTCGAGCGCGAACGCCCCGACGGCACGGTGATCGAGGTGCGCGGCACGCCGCTGCCGGGCGGCGGCTTCGTCACCACCTATACCGAGATCACCGACCGCAAGCGCGCCGAGCGCATGCTGATCCACGCCAAGGACAAGGCGGAGGAGATGGCCCGGGTCAAGGCCAACTTCCTCGCCACCATGAGCCACGAGATCCGCACCCCCATGAACGGGGTGCTGGGCATGCTGCACCTGCTCACCGGCTCGCCGCTGACGCCTGAGCAGAAGGATCATCTGGAGACCGCCCAGTCCTCGGCCCGCGCCCTGCTGGCGATCATCAACGACATCCTGGACTTCTCCAAGCTGGAAGCCGGGCAGATGAAGCTGGAGGCGGCCCATTTCGACCTCGGCCGCCTGATGGACGAAATGATGGCGCTGATGCGGGGCGCCGCCCAGGACAAGCAGCTCGCGCTGCAATCGCGCATCGGCGAGGGCGTGCCCCGCCATATCGTCGGCGACCCCACCCGGCTGCGCCAGGTGCTGACCAACCTGCTGGGCAACGCCATCAAGTTCACGGAGAACGGCGGCGTGGTGGCCTCGGTCGAGGCCGAGCCCGAGGACGCCCCCACCCGCCTGCGCTTCGAGGTCGCCGATACCGGCATCGGCATCGAACCGGCCGCCGCCCCGGCCCTGTTCGCCGAATTCGTCCAGGCGGATTCCTCCATCACCCGGCGGTTCGGCGGCACCGGCCTCGGGCTTTCCATCTGCAAGAAGCTGGTGGAAATGATGGGCGGTGAGATCGGCTTTACCAGCATTCCGGGCGAGGGCACCACCTTCCACTTCACCCTGCCGCTGGCCGCCGCCACGGGGCAGTCCGCCTCGGCGGCGGATTCCGACGATCCTCACCTGCCCAGCCTGGCGGTGCTGGTGGCCGAGGACAATCCGGTCAACCAGAAGCTGACCACCACCTTGCTGAAGCGCTGGGGCCAGCGGGTGACCCTGGCCCATAACGGGGCGGAGGCCATCGCCGCCCTGGCGCGCCAGCCCTTCGACGTGGTGCTGATGGACGTCCACATGCCGGGCATCGACGGGCTGGAGGCGACGCGCCGCATCCGCGCCATGAGCGGCCCGGTGGCCACCATCCCCATCATCGCCATGACCGCCGACGTGCTGGATGGCGACGCCTCGCTGTGCCTGGAGGCCGGCATGGACGATTACGTGTCCAAGCCGGTGGAGCCCGCCCGCCTGCTGGCCGCGCTCAAATCCGCCATCAAGCGCTGAAACGCTTCACATAGCGCCCGGCGATGTCGGCGGCGTTGACCACCACCAGCACGTCGGTGGTGTTGAACGGCCGGTCGATCACCGCGCCGTCGCCGATCACGCCGCCTAAGCGCAGATAGCCCTTGAGCAGCGGCGGCAGCGAGGCCAGCACCCGGCGCGCCTCCCAGGCCGCGTCGATGGTGGCGAAGTCCACCGTCTCGGCGCCGTCCAGCGCCCGGCCACGCAAGGATGGCGGCGCCAGGTGGTTGTCGCGCAGGTAAGCCAATTGGGGCGCCAGCACCTCGGGGTCGGTGCCGGGCAGGCTGCCGCAGCCGAACAGCAGGCGGATGTCGTTCTCCACCATGTAGGCGGCCAGTCCCTGCCACAGGGCCTGCAGCGTGCCCCGGTGGCGCCAGCGGGCGTCGACGCAGGAGCGGCCCAGTTCCAGAATTTCGCCCTCGATGGCCAGGAAGGGGCTGATGTCGAACTCGCCCGCCGAATAGAAGCGCCCCACCGCCTCGGCCGCCCGGCGGCGGATCAGGCGGTAGGTGCCCACCACCTCGCCCTCGGCCAGGACCAGCAGGTGGTCGCAATGACGGTCGTAATCGTCGAAATCCTGCTCTAAGGCCTGCATGGCGGCGGTGGGGCGCGCGCCCATCTCCTCGTAGAACACCCGGTAGCGGATGCGCTGGGCGGCGGCCACCTCGGCGCTCGTCTCGGCGAGGCGCACCTCCAGCCCGTCGGAGGCGGCCGGATTCAGGGCATGGACGGTCGTCATCTGGTGGGTCATGACTCACCTCGTCTGATTTCGGACAATGGAATTGAGATGCAGGACGGATCGAAAGCGCCCCTTTCGGGCTGCTTCGGCACAACATGCCGACCTTCGACTGCTGAGGTTTCGTAGCCGTCCATGGCTATCCTATAACGCAAGGGCTTGTGCCGCCGGGGTGAAACAATTATTACATCCGGTAGTTCTGTGGTTATTTTCACCACCCGCCCGTTTCATTGAGGAGTCGCCATGGCCGAGTCCCGTATCGCCTCCGTCGAGGGCTTCCAGTTCTCGTTCCACACCCAGGAGGCCGAGCGCCCCATCCGCAAGGTGCTGGACCGCTGGGTACTGCAGGACTGGATCTGCCAGGTGGAATACGAGGGCGAGTGGTGCCTGTTCACCATCCATGAATTCAACGACGGGATGTTCGAGCCCTCGGCGGTTCAGGGCGTGTTCAGCGACTTCGCCGGGGCGGCCGCCGTCGAGGTCACCACCCGCTGGCTGCAGCGCCGCCTGGAGGAAAAGGACCACGCTAAGCGCCGCCAGCGCGACATCTTCCTGGGCGTGCTGGCCATCGTCGCCGCCCTGGCGCTGGCCGCCATCTCGCTGCGCTGATCCCGGCTCCCCATATGATGGGGGAAACAATGCAACCGGAGTCGCATCCATGTCCCTTTGGGGCCCCAGCAAGACGGTGATGGTCACGGCCGACCAGGCCCTGCCCGGCCGTGCCAGCGAAATTCACGTGCCTGAGCGCCATTACGTGCTCGACACCCATCTGAAGCCCCCCTTCCCGGTGGGCATGGAGGTGGCGGTCTTCGCCATGGGCTGCTTCTGGGGCGCCGAACGGCTGTTCTGGAAGAGTGCGGGCGTCTATTCCACCTCGGTGGGCTATACCGGCGGCTTCACCGAGAATCCGTCCTATGAAGAGGTCTGCACCGCCCGCACCGGCCATGCCGAGGCGGTGATGGTGGCGTTCGACCCGGCCGAACTGCCCTATTCGACCCTGTTGCGGCTGTTCTGGGAGGGCCACAACCCCACCCAGGGCATGCGCCAGGGCAACGACATCGGCACCCAATACCGCTCGGCCATCTATTGGACCACCCCCCAACAGGGCGAGGCGGCGGAATCGTCGCGCCAAGCCTATGGCGAGTCGCTGCGCCGCGCCGGCTTCGGCGCCGTCACCACCGAAATCGCCCCGGCCGGCACCTTCTACTGGGCGGAAGGCTACCACCAGCAATACCTGGCCAAGAATCCCGGCGGCTATTGCGGCCTGGGCGGCACCGGCGTGCGCTGCGGCTGATTTTTACCCTGGAATTATTCCAGCCACCTCCCCACCTCAAATCCCAGGTGGAGGGAAAGGGGGCTGGCATGGCGACATGGCTTGAGGAGCAGTGGAAAAGCGGTGACCCGGTGATCGATTCCGAGCACCAGAAACTTCATCAGATGATCGCGTCCATGGCGGCGGTGGTTCGCAACGATCCCGGCCTGGGGTTGGCCGACGAGGCGATCGAGGTGCTGCATGACCGCATGCGCATCCATTTCCGCATGGAGGAGCAGCTGGCGGCGCGTCTTGGCCCCGATACCGTGGCCCAGCTCAAGGAAGACCATCTCCGCCTGATGGCCCTGCTGGTTCCGGTCCGCGAGGCCATCCGCAACAGGGACCCCAACCTGGCCCGCGAAAGCATCGAGCATTTCCACCGGGAACTGGACCGGCACGACCGCGAGATGGACATTCCCCTGTTCCGGACCATGGTCGCCGGCGCCCGCCCCTGAAGGCTAGCCCTCGACCTCTACGTCAGCCACCGGGGCGCCGACCGGGACCACGTCGCCCTCGGCCACCCACCAGCGCACCAGCCGGGCCGCGAACGGCGCTTCCACCTCCTGGGCGACCTTCTCGGTCTCCAGCTCGTAGAGGGGCTCGTCCAGGGCGAAGTCCTCGCCCGGCTCCTTCAGCAGGCGGGTGATGTTGACCTTCTCGACATTGTAGCCGTAGGACGGAACGGCCAGCACCTTGATCATCACGGGGCTCCTGTCATGTCGCGGATCCGTTCCGCGACGGCTTGCGGTTGGGGCAGATAGGCGTCGCCATAGGCCCCGCTGAAGCCGATATGCACGTCCGGGCGGCCCAGGATCAAGGGCGGCGTCTTCAGGCTGGCCCAGGTTCGGGCATCGGCACAGATCTCGGCGACGATCATCTGGCCCACGCCGCCGCTGACATTGTCCTCCTGGACCACCAGCAGCCGCCCGGTCCTGGCCACCGAGTCCATGACTGCCACGCGATCCCAGGGAACCAGGCTGCGCAGGTCGAACACCTCCGCCGAGACCGACGCCGCCTGGGGCAGGCGCAGCGCGTCGCCGACCACCCGCACGGTGTTGCCCCAGCAGATGACGGTGATGTCGTCGCCCTGGCGCAGGCGCGCAGCTTTGCCGAAGGCGATGGCGGGAATTTCGGCGGGCACCGGCTCGGATACCTGGAACAGCCGCTTGGGCAGCAAGATGACGGTGGGATCGTCGGCATGGGCCGCCGCCCAGAACAGGCCGACGGCGTCGGCGGGCGAACTGGGCACCGCCACCCTGAGGCCGGGAATCTGGCAGAACGCGGCCTCGCACGCCTGGCTGTGCCACATGCCGGCCCCGGCCACATAGCCGCCATAGGGGGCGTAGATCACCGCCGGACAGGTCCAGGCCCCGGCCGAGCGCCAGCGCAGCGTCGCCAGATCGTTGACGATCTGGCTCATGGCCGGGCCGCAGAAATCGGCGAACTGCATCTCGAGGATGGGGCGGATGCCGCCGCCGGCCAGTCCCGGCGCCACGCCCGCGATGGTGGCCTCGGCCAGGGGCGAATTGTGGACGCGGCCGGGAAAGCGGGTGGACAGGCCCCGGGTCAGGCCGAACACGCCCCCCTTGGGATCGTCCACGTCCTCGCCGAACAGCACGGTCTTTGGGTCATGCTCGAAGATGGCGCCAAGCGCCACCCCCACCGCACGGGCCAGACTCCACCTCTTCTCGGCGTAATCCTCGGGAAAGCGGAAGGGCGGAGGCTCGCCGGCCGGGGCCAGCCGGCCGTCCAGCGCGGCCTTTGGCGACGGGTCCGGCTCGTCCAGCACCTCCTGAAAGGTGGCGTAGACCTCGTCGGCGAAGCGCTGGCGCAGGGTCTCCACCTCGGATTGGGGCCCCAGCCGCGCGGCGAAGGCGGCCACCGGATCGCGCTCCCATTTGGCGCGGATGACCTCTTCCGGCAGATAGCCGCGCTGGTCGTCGAAGCTGGAATGGCCCTCCAGCCGGTCCAACTCGCACCACAGGATGGCCGGTCCCGCCCCGCCGCGCACCCCATGCATCACCCGCCGGGCGACGGCGAACAGGGCTTCGGGATCACGCCCGTCGGCCCGGGTGACCTTCACGCCGTCCAGCATGCCCAGCGCCAGGGGATTGAGATGGGCGGTGGGCGTGCTGATGCCCAGGCCGTTGTCCTCGACCACGAACAGCACCGGCAGCCGGCGCTCGACCGCGAAGGCCACCGCCTCGAAGAACTCGCCCTGGCGGCACGACGCTTCCCCGGTCAGCGCCACCGCCACGTGGGGCAGTCCCTGGCGCTGCATGGCCCAGGCGAAGCCGCAGGCCGGCAGCAGGTGGTGGGCGACGGGGGAAAGCGCACTCCACACCCCCCGGCTGCGGTCGCCGAAATGCCCCGGCATCTGCCGGCCGTTGGCCAGCGACGCGGCCTTGCCGAGCAGCAGGCGCGCCAGTTCGCGCACCGGCGTGCCCAAGGCCAGCATCAGCGCCTTGTCGCGGTAATGGGGAAAGACCTGGTCGCCCGGCCCGATCAGCTGGGCCAGGACCGCCAGGGCTTCGTGCCCCACCGACGACACGTGGAACGGCGCCTTTCCCTGGCGGACGAGGATGGCCTCGCGCCGGTCGCATTCGCGACTGAGCACCATGGCCTCGAGCGCCAGCCGTGGCTCGAACGCCACCTCGGACCCATCCATGCGGCGTGCTCCCCTTTAAGTGATGGTCCGGCCGAGATCGACGCCGTATTCGGCGATGTGCTTCCTGGCGGTCTCGTAGCCCAGCTCGAACATGCGCTCCATGTTGGAGGTCGACCAGTCCAGCGCGGCCGGCAGCCAGTCGGGGGGAATGTCGAACTTGATCTTCACCAGTTCCACTTCCTTCTTGGGATGGGCGGCGTTCCATTCCTTCAGGTAGTAGTGCTCGAACAACATCAGGTCCTTCCGGCAGACCTCGACCAGCGGCAGGATCATGGACTGGGAATAGGCCTGGAACAGGTTCTTGGGCCGCTGGATGTATTGCTGGTTGCCGAAGGCGTCCAGCACCACCAGGGTGCGGATGTCCTCGTCGGTGCGCAGCAGGCCGCTGAAATTGTAGGTGTCGACCGCGCCGCCTTCCATGAAGTAGATGCCGTCCACCGTGGTGGCCTCGTAGATGAAGGGATAGCCCAGCGAGGCGGCGAAGGTCTCGAAATTGATCTCCTTCTTGCCGTAGGTCACCACCTTCTCGTCGGCGACGGAGTAGGCGTTGATGTACACCTCCTCCTCGTAATCCTTGATCTTGGAGAAATCGATGAACTGCTCCAGCAGCGGCGCGTGCGAGCAGCAGCCGCTGGAGAAAAAGGTGGTGGTGCTGGGCGTGGTGATGGCCCAGATTAGCTGGATCAGGTCGCTGATCAGCTTCTTGCCCTTGGTCATGCCCAACTGGTTCACGACCTTCTCGTAATAGGGAAGCTTGGTCAGCAGGTTGCGGTAGCCCTCGGCAAGGCGGCTGCCCTTGACGAATACTTTGTAGTTCAGGGGCAGGTATTTGAAGATGGAATCCGAGACGCTGAGGTTGATGGAGTTGCGCAAGGATTCCTGGCGCGTCATGCCGTTGGCCGGCGAGGCGTAGAGCAGCGCCATGCAGCCGCCGCCGCCCGCCCCGGAAATCACGTCGAACTTCACGCCGGCTTCCTCGAACGCCAGCATGGCCCCCGTCATCAATGTGCAGTTGGGCGCACCGCCGCCCAAGACCAACGCCATTTTCGCCATCGGTTCCTCCCTGAGTTCACATCTTCCGGTCAAGATGCCGGCCGGGACAATTCCCGCGAAATAACCCTCTGAATGAACGCCTCATCCTCAATAATAGAATAGTGAGTACCCTCACGCATGAGAATCCGCAACTGCCTGTTGGTAAATCGTCCCCAGCCGAGGATATCCTCGCGCGAGACGAAGATGTCGCCGATGGCAACGAAGCAGGTGATGGGCACGTCCAGCGGACGTCTGCGCCGGAAACGATAGGTGCTGGCCATCTCGAAATCGGCGCGGACCGCCGGCAGCATCAGGCGGCGCAGATCCGGGTCCACCAGCAGATGCTCGCTGGCGGCGATGTCGAAGTGGCGCACGATCTCGGCGAAGATGGGCCCCGGCTGGCGATAGGGGGGCAAATCGGCGCGGTAGCCGGGCATGCGCGCCAGACGGCGTATCAGGCTGGTCTCGAACGAGCCGATGGATTTGAGCCGGTCCGGCGGCCGCGCGCCGGAACAGAACAGATGGGTGGGCCTGATCCCCGCCCGGTCCATCAGCCGGCAGGTGGTTTCGTACAGCGTCAGGCTGCCCAGGCAATGGCCGAAGAAGGCGAAGGGCAGGTCCAGCTTGCCCGCCATCTCCTCCATCAGCCGGTCGACCCAGCGCCCCAGATCGTGCTCGGGCTCCTCGCCGATGCGGGTCAGCCGCCCGGGCGGCTCGACGGCGATCACCTCCACGCCTGAGTCCATGGCCGCCCCCCAGCCACGGAAGGTGGCCGAGCCTCCACCGGCAAAGGGGAAGCAGAACAGGCGGCTTAACGGCCTTGGCGGCGCAACGATGCTCACCAGCCAAGACCCGGCGGCAACCGTCTCCTCCACCGCGTTCGGGACAGGCGCACCGGCGGTGTCGGGCCAGACGTCGTCGATCAGCTGGTCGATGCTGGGGCCGCGGATCAGGTTGAAGGCGGGAATCCGCAGCCCGACGGCCGCTTCAACCCGGTTGATCAGGGTGACCGCCATCAGCGAATCCAGCCCCACCTCGCGCAGGGGCCGGCTGGCCTCGATGGTCTCGGCGAGCCCCAGGGTGGAGGTTACCAGACGGCGCAGGAACGCCGTCAGCGCGCCCCGCCTGCGCCCCGGCGAGTCCGAGGCCAGGCTGGCGCGCAATTCCACGATCTCCGCCGCCGGGCCGGGCCCGAGGCTCCCCTGGAAATGGGCGTAAAGAGCCGGCGGCCGGGCGAAGTGGCCCAGGAAGGACGGCCAGTGGATGGGCGCCACCGCCGCCTGGACCAGCCCGCCGTCGAACAGCGTGTCGAACGCCCGCCCGCCCAGGTCCGAATCGATGAAGCGCATGCCGCGCGCCTGCCACGCCGCCTGGACCCGTTCGTCCAATCCGCTGGCCATGCCGGATTCGGCCCAGGGGCCCCAATTGACCACCAGGGCCGAAAGGCCCAGGCGACGGCGATGGACGGCCAGGGCGTCGAGGCAGGCGTTGGCGGCGGTGTAATTGGCCTGACCGGCCGAACCCAGCTGGCTGAGCACCGAGGAGAACAGCACGAAATCGCGAGGCGCCGCGTCCCGGCTGAATTCGTGCAGCCACCAAGCCCCGTCCAGCTTGGGCGCCAGGACGCGGCGGAATTGCGCCCAGTCCATGGCCTCGACCATGGAATCGTCCACCACGCCCGCGCCGTGATAGATGCCGTTGAGCGGCAAATCCAGCTCGGCCACGCGCCGCATCAGGCGCCGCACGTCGGCCTTGACGCCCATGTCGGCCTTGACCACCAGCACCTTGGGGCCGATGGCCTCGATGGCGCGGACGATGGCGTCGCAATCGGGCGTATTGCGGCCCTGGCGGCCCACCAGCACCAGCATCTCGGCCTTGCGGCGGCGCGCCAGCCATTCCGCCACCTTGCGCCCGATGGCCCCCAGGCCGCCGGTGACGACGTAGACGCCCCCGTCGGGCGGCGCGGCGGGTTGGGCGGCGGCAGTGGCCTCGGCCAGCCGCGCCACCATGCGCGCGGCCCGGCGGAAGGCGAACTGGGTCTCGCCGTCGGGCCGCCGCAGCCGGGCGGCCACCAGCCGGGCCTCGGCCGAACGCTCGCCCGCCGCCTCCAGGTCGATCAGCCCACCCCACAGGGTCGGCATCTCCACGGCGAGCGAGCGGCCGAATCCCCACAGCCCGGCCTGCAGCACATCCGCCGCCGGATCGTCGTCGGTCACGGCCGCCGCGTTGCGGGTGACCAGCCACAGCCTTGCGCCGCCGGCAAAGCGCTCGCGCTCGGCGGCCAGTCCCTGGGCCACCATCAGGGCGGAACCGAGCACCCGGGCCTGCGCCGCCTGGTCGGTGGGATCGGCCCCGGCGGCATCCAGCCCGCCGAGATGGAGAACGCCGACCATGCCCCCTTTCGCCCCGGCGGCGACCGAGCGCAACAAGACGGCCATGGAGTCCAGGGTTTCGGGCATGTCCTCCTGCCGGACGGTGGCCCCCTCGGCCTCCAGGGCGGCGGCCAGGGTCCGGTCCCCGTGGCCGCCCAGCAGCAGCCAGACGGAAGGACCGTTTTCAGTCGCCGCCGACACTCCGGCGCTTTCCCAGCGCAACTGGTAAAGCCAGCGTTCGTCCTGCTTTTTGGCGGCGGGACGGAACTGGGCGGGCGGCAGCGGCTTCACCGCGACGCCGTCGAAGCCCATCACCAGCTTGCCGTCCAGGTCGCGGGCCTCGATGTCGACGATGGTCAGCCCGGCATGGCCGTTGGCGGGGCGCCGCTTCACATGGCACCACAGCTCGCGCGGCGGCGAGGCGGCCATGCGGAAGCGCTCGATGGAGACCGGGAGCGGCATGGCGGCGTCGGCGGGCGGCGGGCGGCTGAAATCGCCCAGCGCGTCGATCACCGCCGGATAGAGATGCAGGCAGGAATCGAGCAGGGCGGGCGGCGGGCCGTCCCCTCCCCCGGACAAGGCCACGTCGTCGGGCAGGCGCACGCGGGCCAGGGCCTCGCCCTCGCCGCGCCACAGGCTTTCGATGCCCCTGAACGCCGCCCCATGGCCCAGGCCCAGGCTCTTCATGCCGGCGTAATAGGCCGAGGCCTTGAGCGAGATGGCGCAGCGCCGCTGAATGCGCTTGGCGTCGAAGCCGTTGCGCCGGGGCTGATCGGGGGCGGCGCGGCGGACGATGCCCTCCATATGGGTGCGCCACGCGCCGTTCCCCTCGCCCTGGCTGGCCAGGGAGAAGCGGGCCTGCGCGCCGTTTTCCGGCTCCAGCAGCAGGCAGGTGGGGCGCTCCTCGTCGTCGGCCAGCACCAGGGCATCGCGCTGGGCGAAATCCACCACCTCGAGATCGTCGTCCCCCAGGCTCTGGCGCGCCGCCCCCAAGGCGGCGGCCAGACCGGCGGCGGCGGGCAGCACGATGGCATCGTGAACCCGGTGGTCGGCCAGCCAGGCAAGCCGGGCGCGGCCATAGACCGCGTCGAATTGCTGCGCCGCCAGCGGCGACGGCCGGCGCTGCCCCACCAGTCCCGTGCCGGAGGTGCGGGTCGGGGGGCGCTCCGCCGCCGCCTGCCAGAACCGCTCGTGCTGGAAGGGATAGGTGGGCAAGGACAGCCGGCGCGGCTGGAAGGGCGCGTTGAACCGCGCCCAGTTCACCATTACGCCGCGACGGTGAAGCCCCGCCACGCAGCCCAGCAGCGCCCGGCCCTCGCCGTCCCCCTTGCCCAGGCTGGGCAGCCAGGATTCGTCGCCGTCGGGCACGCCATCGCGGGCGAGCGCGAGCAGGCCGCCGCCCGGTCCGATCTCCACGTATTCGGTAATACCCATGGCGGCCAGGGTGCGGACGGCATCGGCGAAGCGCACCGCCTCGCGGGCCTGCCGGCACCAGTACTCGCCGCTGGGCGGCCCGCTCATGGCCAGCCCGGTCAGGGTCGAGACCCAGGACACGCTTCCCGGCCGTCCCCCCGTCCCTTCGGCGGCCCGGGCCAGCCCGTCCAGGGCCGGCGCCATCAGGGCGGAATGGAAGGCGTGGGACACCGTCAGCCGCCGGGCGGCGATGCCGTCCCGCTCAAGAGCGGCCAGCACGCTTTCCACGCCGTCCACGGGGCCCGAGATCACCGTGTTGCGCAGCCCGTTGACCGCCGCCACGCCGACGCCCGCGCCATCCAGGGCGGCGCGCACCGTGGCTTCGTCGGCGAACACCGCCGCCATGGCTCCGCCCTCGGGCAGCGCCCCCATCAGGCGGCCGCGCTCGGCGACCAGACGCGCCGCCTGATCCAGCGACAGCGCCCCGGCCAGATGGGCGGCGGCGAACTCACCGATGGAGTGCCCGGCCACCGCCATGGGCCGGACGCCCCAGGCGCCCAGGCAATCGGCCAGGGCCACCTGCACGGCGAACAGGGCCGGCTGGGTGTTCTCGGTGCGGTGGATGGCCTCGCCGTCGGCGAACAGGATGTCGAGGACCGAGCGCTCGAGATGGGGCGCCAGCGCCGCCGCCACCCGGTCGAGGGCCTGGCGGAAATCCGGCTCGGTCTCGTACAGCGCCCGGCCCATGCCGGCGAACTGCGAGCCCTGGCCGCTGTAGAGGAAGGCGATCCGCCGGGGCGTTTCCCGCACCCGCTCGGCCGTCTCGGAATTGCAGGCCGCCAGCCTTCCCCGCAGATCGGCCACCGAGTCCACGGCCAGAGCGAGGCGGTGGGCGTGGTGCACCCGGCCCGCCGCCAGGGTATGGCACCAATCCCCCAGGTCCGGCGGAGTATCGCCGTCCAGCACCATTCGGTGGCGGGCGATCAGGGCGTCCAGCGCCGGTGCGGTACGGGCCGACAGCAAGAAGAGATGCTGGGACCGCAGGCGGCGGTCGGGCCGCTCCTGAACGGCGGGGGCCTCCTCCACGGCGAGGGCGGCGTTGGTGCCGCCCATGCCCAGCGCGTTGACCAGGGCCCGGCGCGGCTGGTCCCCGGCCCGCCACGACAGCTTTTCCGTATTGACGAAAAACGGCGTGGTTTCCAGCTTCAGCAGGGGATTGGGCGTTTTGAAATTGACGTTGGGCGGCACCACGCCGTCCCGAAGCATCAGCGCCGTCTTGACCAGCGACACCAGCCCCGAGGCGTTTTCCGCGTGCCCCACATTGGGCTTGGCCGAGCCGATGGGGCAGCTTCCCTTTTCCGCGCCGGGGAAAGCGCGCTTCAAGGCCGACACTTCCTTGGGATCGCCCACCGAGGTGCCGGTGCCGTGGCATTCCACATAGCCGACCGAGGACGGCGCGAAGCCCGCCTGGGCCAGGGCCTTGGCCATCACCTCGCTCTGGGCCTCGACGCTGGTCACGGTGTAGCTGGTCTTGCGGGCGGCGTCGTTGTTGACGCCCGAGCCCCGGATGACGGCGTAGATGTTGTCGCCGTCCTCGATGGCCCGGCCCAAACCCTTCATCAGCACCGCCACCACGCCGGAGCTGAACGCCGTCCCCCCGGCCTCGGCATCGAAGGTGCGGATATGGCCGTCGGGCGAGAAGATGGAGCCCTTGACCGCCAGATAGCCGGCGCGGTTGGGCGCCCGGATGGTGGCCGCCGCCGCCAGGGCCATGGTGCAGTCGCCGTCGCGGATGGCCTTGGCCGCGAGGTCGACCATCACCAGCGAGGTGGAGCAGGCGGCCTGCACGTTGAGGCTGGGCCCGCTCAGGTCGAGCTTGAAGGAAATGCGGGTGGACGCGTAATCCTTGTCGTTGCCGAAATGCAGCATGCTGGCCGTCCCGCCGTAACGGGCGTCGGGATAATCGGCCAGGACGTTCATCATGTAGTTGGTCACCACCGTGCCGGTGGTGGCGTAGACCGCGACGGGGCCATGCCCCCGGCCCGGCGGATAGCCGGCATCCTCGAAGGCTTCCCAGGACACCTCCAGCAGATGGCGCTGCTGCGGGTCGATCAGGCGGGCCTCGACGGGCGCGTAGCCGAAGAATCCGGCGTCGAAGCCGTCATGGCCGTCCAGGACATAGCCGGCCTTGACGTATTGGGGATCGCGGATCTGTTCGGGCGGGACGCCTTCGGCCAGCAGCTCGGCATCGGAAAAGCGGGTCAGCGATTCCTTGCCGTCGCAGAGATTCGTCCAGAATTGCCGCCAGTCGGACGCGCCCGGCAGCCGGCACGCAATTCCGATGATGGCGATCCCCCCCGGTTGCGCCACGGTCCCGCTCCTCCCCCCTGTCCGCTATCCGAGCGCTACCAATCGTCCCCGTCATCGGCGTCGTCGCCGTGGGAATCACCGTCGCTGAATTCCATCAGACGCTCCAGGGTGCGCTCCATGAAATCCTGCATGGAGGCCAGATAATCGATCCAGATCTCGATCATCATCATGACGATCTTCAGCTGGAAGCCCACCATCCGGCCACCCGGATTGCCGCCGCCCATGGCCATCAGCAAGGGCAGCATCTGCATGAACGACCCCATCTGGAACGGCATTTCGCGGCCCGCGCCGCCCCCGCTCCGCCGCTCCCGCCGCGCCCCGCGATCCTTACTTTTACGAGATTTATTTACACCGTCATCACGCCCAAGGCATGCATCGTCGTGCCGATCATCATCTCGCATATTTCCCACCCGCCATCTTACATTCGATTAAGAAGCTAATGGCACCGATTACGCCTTATTACGAGCTTAGGCAAACAATTTTCCATGACGCCCCACCGTAATTTTGAGGAACCGCCCCCACCCGGCAAACATGATTCGCGTGCACCGATTTTCGGCATGATACAAATTATGGAAATAGGCGGTTGAAAGCGTAATCGAGCTCAGTAAGATTGCAGGCGGGCGGTTTCCTGACTGTCGGAGCGACTGAACCACTAGCAAGGCGTCTTTTGGGTTGAGCACAACTAATGCGAAACCACTATTAGCCACGATGGAACGGTCGGAGGTGCTCAGCCGCGACCGCGACCGCGTGCTTTGGCGCGCCCACAGCGAATCATTGGGTTCGGCCCTGGTTCTGGTTCCCGCCGAGGACGAGCCTTCGTCGCGGGTCCTGTCGCGCTTTCGCCATGAATACGCCCTGAAGGACCGTCTCGAGGCCGATTGGGCGGTGCGCCCCACCATCCTGGTCGAGCGCGGCGGCACCGTCGAAATGCTCCTCGAGGATCCGGGCGGAATGCCCCTGGACGCCATCATGGGCGGCCCGGCGGCGGGCGAACGGCTGGACATCGGGGAGTTCCTGTCCCTGGCGCCGCGGATCGCCGACTCGCTCGCCCAGCTGCACAACCGCAGCATCGTTCACAAGGACCTGAGGCCGGCGAACATCTTCGTCCCGGCCGAAGGGCAGCCGGTCCGCTTCACCGGCTTCGGCATCGCCTCGCTGCTGCCACGCCATCACATCGCGCTGGACCCCATCGACACCATCGAGGGCAATCTGGTCTACATGGCGCCGGAACAGACCGGCCGGATGAACCGGTCGGTGGATTGCCGCAGCGACCTGTACTCGCTCGGCATCGTCTTCTTCGAGATGCTGGCCGGCAGGCCCCCCTTCGCCTCGGAAGACCCCGTCGAGCTGGTGCATTTCCACGTGGCGCGCCGTCCGCCGCCGCTGTCGGGCATCCGCGACGACATTCCGGGTCCGGTCTCGGAAATCATCATGAAGCTGCTGGCCAAGCCGGCGGAGGAACGCTACCAGACGGCCAGCGGCCTTGTCGCCGACCTCCGGCATTGCCTGGATTTATGGCGGCGGAACAAGGCGGTGGCGCCGTTCCGCCTGGCCGCCAACGACACGCCGGACCGCCTCGTCGTCCCGGAAAAACTCTACGGCCGCGGCGCCGAATTGCGCCGGCTGCAATTGGCCGCCGAGCGGGTGACGGCCCAGGGCAGCCTGAACATCGTCCTGGTCACCGGCTATTCGGGCATCGGCAAGTCGGCCCTGGTGGGAGAACTGCACAAGGCCCTGATCCAGCCGCGGGCGCTGTTCGCCTCGGGCAAGTTCGACCAGTACAGGCGCCATATCCCCTACGCCACCTGGGCCCAGGCCTTCCAGGGGACCATCCGCCAGGTTCTCGGCCAGGGCGACGCGCAGTTGGAAGAGTGGCGCCAGGCCATCCAGGACGCCCTTGGCCAGAACGGCCGCCTGATCACCGACCTGATCCCCGAGCTCACCCTGCTGATCGGCGAGCAGCCTCCGGTTTCCGACCTGCCCCCCAACGAGGCGCAGGTCCGCTTCTTCGCCACCTTCCGCCGGTTCCTCAGCACCTGGGCGACGGCCGAGCATCCGCTCGTCCTGTTCCTCGACGATCTCCAATGGATCGATCCCGGCAGCCTGAAGCTGTTCGAATACCTGGCGACCCACAGCGAACTCCGCCACCTTCTGCTGATCTGCTCGTACCGCGACAACGAGGTGGGGCCGGCCCACCCGCTGGCCCTGGCGCTGGACTCCATCCGGTCGCGCATCAGCCTCGACGAGATCCTGCTTCAGCCGCTGTCCATCGACCACCTGAACCAGATGGTGGCCGAAACGCTGTTCTGCCCGCGGAGCAAGGCGCTGCCGCTGGCGGAAGTCATCGGCGCCAAGACGGCGGGCAATCCGTTCTTCACCATCCAGTTCATGCAGGGGCTGTTCGAGGACGGCCTGCTCGCCCCCAGCCCGGCCGGCTGGCAATGGGACATGGAGAAGATCGCCGGCAAGACCTTCACGGACAACGTGGTCGACCTGATGGTCGGCAAGCTGCTCCGCCTGCCCGAAGGGGCCCAGGGCGTGATGCGGACCCTGGCCTGCCTGGGCAACACGGTGTCGCACAAGACGCTGCAGATTCTGTACGGCGGTTCGGCCTCGCCCCTCGACGACGCCCTGGACGAGGCGTTGCGCGCCTCGTATCTGGTGCGGCGCAAGGACAGCATCCGCTTCACCCACGACCGTATCCAGGAAGCCGCGTATTTCCTGCTTCCGCCCGAGTCCCGTCCGGCCGAGCACCTGCGCATCGGCCGCATGCTGCTCGCCGGGCTCGATGAAGGCGCGCTCGAGGATCAGATTTTCGACGTGGTGAACCATTTCAACATCGGCGCGGAACTGGTCACCGATCCCGAGGAACGGCGGCGGGTCCGCCTGATGAACGTTCGTGCCGGCGAGAAGGCGAAAGCTTCCGCCGCCTACGCCACGGCCCGCACCTTCTTCGTCGAAGCCATGGAGATGCTGCCGCCCTCGGCCTGGGAGGACGATTACCAGGGAACCTTCCGGCTGTGCCTGGAACGGGCCACCTGCGAACTCCTGCTCGGCAACTTCCAGCAGGTGGACCAGCTTTTCCCCCTGATCCTCGACAATGCCCGCAGCAACGCCGACCGGGCGCGGGCCTATCGGCTGCTCATCTTGCGCAATCAGGTTGCCGGCCAGTACGGCGAGGCGGTCGAGGTCGCCCTGACGGCGCTGCGCATGTTCGGGCTGACCTGCCCCACCACCCCGGACGACATCGAAGCGGCGGTGGAACGCGCCCGCCAGGATTCCACGGCCAATCTCAGGGGCCGGGAGATCAGCGAGCTGATCGACGCCCCGGTGATGACCGACCCCGATGCGCTGGGCATGCTGGGCATCCTGGCCGACGCCATGCCCTGCGCCTGGATCGCCAGGCCCGACCTTTACGCCTGGCTGTCCCTGAACGCGCTCAACGTCACCCTGCTGCTGGGCAATGACGGCGATTCCTGCGCCGTCTACATGGGCTACGCCATCGTCCTGGTCAGCAAGTACGACGCCATCGACGAATCCATCCAGTACGCCAATGTCGCGCTGAAGCTGCAGGAGGCCCTGTCGCGGCCCGACCTCAGGGGCCGCATCCTGGTCCGGGCCGGCGTGTTCATCAACAGCCGCCGCAACCCCATGCGGTCCAGCATCGACATCCTGCGGGAAGGCTTCGTGGAGTGCCAGGCGGCCGGCGACTATTCCTATGCCGTCTACGGCGCCCTGGAAATCTCGTGGCTGACCTTCGAATGCGGCGCCCCCCTGCAAGACATCGCGGCGGCGGCCATGACCTATTCCGCCTTCGCGCAGCAAAGTCGCAACAACGGCCTGCTCCACACCCTGCGCGCCCAGGAGGCGTTCGTTTCCTGCCTGACGGGCGAAGCCGAGCTGCCCGCCTTCATGGAGCGCGGCGCCACGTCCCTGGCGGCGCTGACCGCCGCCAAATTCGGAACCGGCATCGCCTATTTCCACCTGATGGTCCAGACGGCCGCCCTTCTCCATGGCGACTACCAGCTGGCCCTCGAGCAAAGCCGCCACATCCAGCCCTATCTGAAGAGCATCACCGGATGGGTCGCCGAGACCAGCTACCACCTGCTGGCGGTTCTCACCCTGACCGCGCTCGACGCGCCGCAGGACCCGGCCGAGGCGGCGGAGCGACGGGCCGAACTGGCGGGCCATGTCGACCTGCTGGCCCGGCGCACGGCCAATTGCCCCGAGAATTACGGTTGCCGCCACGCCCTGGCCCTGGCCGAGATCGCCCGCACGCAAGGCGACCTGCTGGAGGCCGAGCGGCTCTACGAGAACGCCATCAGCCTGGCCCAGGACAACGACACTCTCCATATCGAGGCCATCGCCTATGAACTGGCGTCGCGGTTCTATCGCGGGCGCGACCGGCAGCTGATCGCCGACACCTATCTGCGCAAGGCCCGCGACGGTTATGCCCGGTGGGGCGCCATGGGGAAGGTGAGGCAGCTGGAGGCCGCCTATCCCCAGCTGGCGGACAAGTCCGCCCGGCCAAGCGCCGGCAGCACGCCCCACAGCCAGTTCCAGAACCTGGACGCCATCAGCGTCGTCAAGGCGTCCCAGGCGGTTTCGGGGGAAATCGCCCTCAACCGTCTGGTCGAGACGCTGCTGCGGATCGCGGTGGAAAACGCCGGAGCGGGACGGGGCGTGCTGGTGGTCGATCTCGGCGGCACCGCCACCGTGGTGGCGGACGCCCGCATCGACGACGGCGCGGTGGTGGTGGTTTCGCTGCGCAGCGAGCCGACGCCCAAGGTCCTTCCCATGAAGGTCCTGAATTATGTCCAGCGGGCGTGGAAGGGCGTGCTGCTGGACGACGCCCCCCTGGACAGCGATTTCGGCGCCGACGAATACATCCAGCGGAACAACGTCCGTTCCGTCATGTGCCTGCCCATGGTCAAGCAGTCCAAGCTGATCGGCCTGCTCTACCTGGAGAACAGCCAGGTTTCCCACGTTTTCACCGCGGCCCGCGTCGCGGTTCTCGAACTGCTGGCCTCGCAGGCGGCCATCTCGCTGGAAAACTCGCTGCTGTACGAGGATCTCGAACGGCACAGGGACGACCTGGAGCGGACCGTCACCCTGCGCACCGCCGAGCTGTTCGAGAAGAAGGAGCAGCTGGACAAGATCCTGGCCGAGCAGGACATCATCTTGGAGAACGCCTCGCTCGGCATCGTGGTCGTCCAGCCCGCCCCCGACGGGCGCCGGCTGATCCGGCGCGCCAACCGGGCCATCGAACGCCTGTTCGGCTACAGCCCGGACGAATTGCTGGGAATGGACACCCGCGAAGTCTGGGGCAACGACGACGAATTCAAGAATGTGGGCGACGCCTACAAGATGCTCGCTGCCGGCCAGACCTACAGCGGCGAGCACGTCATCTCGCGGCGGAACGGCCAGAAAGGGTTCTGCAAGCTGGTCGGCACGGCCATCGATCCGGCCGACCTCGCCAAGGGAACCGTCTGGCTGATCGAGGACATCACCGATCGCCACGCCGCCGAAGTCGCCCTCAAGGCCGCCAAGCAGATGGCCGAGGAAATGGCCGAGGCCTTCCGTTACAAGAGCGATCAGGTCTCGGCGCTGCTGGACAATTCCGGCCAGGGGTTCCTGTCGTTCCAGGGCGACCTGCTGGTCAAGCCGGAATTCAGCCATCCCTGCCTGGCGTTCTTCGGCGGCTCGCCGGCGGGCAAGCCCATCGACGACCTGCTGTTCTCGGGCGACGACCATGCGAAGGACACGCTCCGGGCCTGCATCGAGGAAGCCCTGGCCGAGAAGGACCCGTCCCGCGCCGAGCTTTACCTGTCGCTGCTGCCCGAAGAGATCTCCATCGGTAGCCGCATCCTCAAGGCCGAGTTCAAGCCGCTGGATCAGGCGATCATGGTGGTGCTCACCGACATCACCAGCGAAAAGGCGCTGGCGGCCCAGGTGGCGCGCGAACGCACCCATCTCGAGATGATCGTGTCGGCCGTCACCTATGGCAACGACTTCTTCGACGCCGTGGCCGAGTTCACCAGCTTCGTCCAGGACGGTCCGGGCATGTGGCGCGGCCGCGACCGGACGGTTCTTTACCGGATGATCCACACCTTCAAGGGAACCTTCAACCAGCTGGGCTTCCACCATCTGCCCGCCGCGCTGCATGAGGTCGAATCCTCGCTGCAGCGCCTGGGCGCCTGGGCCGACGGCGCCGCCGCCGCCGCCATGGTGTTCGCCCGCGATTGGCAGGCCATCCTGGCCACCGATCTGGAGACCGTGCGTTCCGCCCTGGGCGACGACTTCATGGCGCGGCGCGGCGTGGTCACCGTCACGCCGGAACAGGCCAAGCGCTTCGAGCGCTTCGCACGCGGCCTGCTCGACGAGGCCGAGGTGCCCGACGTCCTCGAGGAAATCGCCGCCATCCGCACCGTCTCGCTGCGTCAGGCCATCGCCGATTTCGACAAGATGATCCATCAGATCTCGGCCCGCCTGGAAAAGGAGGTGGCGCCGCTGGTGGTGGAAGGCGACGACGTCCGCATCGATCCCGAGGTGTTCGGTCCCTTCCTGCGCTCGCTCGGCCACGTCTTCCGCAATGCCGTCGACCACGGCATCGAGGACCCGGATTCCCGGCTGTCCACCGGCAAGAGCGAGGTGGGCACCATCACCTGCGCCATCCACCGGGCCGATGGCGCGCTCAGCATCGACATCGCCGACGATGGCAGCGGCATCGATGTGGATACCCTGCGCCGCCGCGCCGCCGAGCTGACGTCGGCCGACGTCAGCGGCTGGGGCCTGGCCGATCTGGTCTTCGCCGACGGCGTCAGCGTGCGGACCGAAGCCACCGAACTTTCCGGACGCGGCGTCGGCATGACCGCCGTGAAGGCCAGCGTCGAGGAATTGGGCGGCAGCGTCAGCATCAATTCCCGGCCCGGCCAAGGCACCTTGTTCCAGTTCCATATCCCCTTCCCGCCGCAGGTGGAGGGGCGTGCCCAATGACCTTCTGCAAACTGAAGTTTCCGCCCACGATGGCGGCGGTGCTGTCGCGCAGCCGGGACTACCTCCAAGACGAGATCGGCCTCAAGGTCTCCAGAGCTAAGCCGCGCATCGGCAATATCGATGCGTTGCAATTACGCGATATGACGGCCGTCGTCTGCACCGGAGGGCCGGTCAAGCTGATCATCGCCTTCAGCTTCCAGCGCCCCCTGCTCGAACACATCCGGGGAGTTCTCACCGCTTCGATGGACGTGCCGGAAGAGGAGCTCGAGCTCTACCTGCGCGAGACGGCGGCAGAGATCGTGAACGTCATTCTCGGCCACGCCACCGCCGACCTGGCTGAGGAGGGCAACGACATGGAGTTGTCCCCGCCCAAGGTCCTCGACGAGGAAAAGAACATTCTTCGCCCCAAAAAGGCGACTTTCACCTCGATCGAGATGGCAACCAACTATGGTACCCTCGACATCAACTTCGTCGGACCATCCGAACTTTTCGATCAAGAGTTGAATATAATCGACGAGAAAAAAGCTCAAGGGGGGGACATGCACCCATTGAAGGTCCTGATTGTCGATGACTCGCTGCTGACCGTCCGGACACTGACCGGAATGCTGAGCGAGCTTGGACATCTGGTCGTCCAGACGGCGGGGAGCGGAGCCCTGGCCCTGGAAGCCTATCGCCAGGCCAAGCCCGATCTGGTCACCATGGACATCACCATGCCCGACATGGATGGAATCGAGGCCACCGGCGGCATTCTCAAGGAATTTCCCGATGCCAACATCATCATGGTGACCTCCCATGGCCAGCAGGGTATGGTCATGAGGGCGGTGAAGGCGGGAGCCAAGGGCTACGTCCTGAAGCCCATCAAGGCTGACAAGCTGCGCGAGATGATCTCGCGGGTGTTCAAGACCTGACCGATCAGGGGAACCGGATGGCCACGGCGTCACGGCGTGAACATACAACAAAAAATACCCGCAATGATGGTGCGTTCGACGTCATTCCGTTTCCCATCTACGTGGTCGACGCCCTGACCCTGGAACTGGTCAGCGTCAATCAGGCCATGCGGCGAAAGACCGGAGCCGAGGCGGGACAGACCTGCCACAAGGCCATCTACGACCAGCCGTCGCCTTGCCATTTCTGCAAGATCGGGCCGTTGTCCGAGGCCGCCGCCCATGGGCCAGCCGCCATGGTATTCGAGCATTTCAACGACCGCGACGATTGCTGGTATCAGTTGAACGAGACACTGATGGAGTGGTTCGACGGGCGACGGGTCAAGCACTCCATCGCCGTGGACATCGGCGCCCTCAAGGACGCCCAGAACGAGCTGTCGGAAGCCTATGCCCTTCTCGCCCTGAAAAGCGTGGAGCTGGAGAAGGCCTCCATCACCGACACCCTGACCGGCCTGTTCAACCGCCGCCGCCTCGACGAGGCCTATGCCCACGAACTGGACCGCGCCCAGCGCTACGCCAAGCCGGTGTCGCTGATCATCGGCGACGTGGACCATTTCAAGGCCATCAACGACACCCACGGCCACCAGACCGGCGACGACGTGCTCAAATCCATCGCCGAGTTGCTGCGCAGCGGCGTGCGCGCGGTGGATATCGTCGGGCGCTGGGGCGGCGAGGAATTCCTGGTCATCTGCCCGGACACCGACCTGGACGGCGCCCAGGCCCTGGCGGAGAAGCTGCGGAGCTCCATCGCGGCCGAGCCGTTCCCCGCCATCGGGCCCACCACGTCGTCGTTCGGCGTCGCCCAGTACCGGGCCGGAGAATCCTTCAAGGATACCGTGGCCCGCGCCGACACGGCGCTTTACAAGGCCAAGATCAACGGCCGCAATCGCGTCGAATCCTGAGGTCCCATGTCATGCTGATCGGCCAGTTCACCCTGCCGCTCGCCTTCGATCTGGCCGCCACCTTCCTGTTCGCGGTCACCGGGGCCATGGCCGCCATGCGCAAGGGCTACGACTTCGTCGGCGTGTTCTTCCTGGCCCTGGTCACCGGCCTCGGCGGCGGCCTGCTGCGCGACGGCCTCTTCCTGCAGCAGGTTCCGGCGGTCCTGGGCTCCCATTACCTGCTGTCGGTGGTGGTGGCCACCGTCATCGGCCTGGTGTTCGGGCAAAGTCTCAACCGCCTGGCCCTGGTCATCTTGCTGGTCGATGCCCTGGGCCTGGGGCTCTATGCCGTCTTCGGCGCCCAGAAGGCGCTGAACGCCGGACTGGGCTGGATTCCGGCCTTGCTGATCGGCGTGATCAACGCGGTGGGCGGCGGCGTGCTGCGCGACGTCTTGACCCGGGAGGACCCGATGATCTTCCGCCCGGGAGAGTTCTACGCCGCCGCCGCCCTGGCCGGGGGAGCAACCTTCGCCGTCCTGGCCCTGGGCGTGGGCATGGCCGCCCAGCCCGCCGCCCTGGCGGGAATCGCCGTCACCGTGCTGGTGCGGGTGGCCTCGGTGCGCTTCGGCTGGCACACCCCGGCGGCCCGCGCCCTGATCGGCCGCGACGATCCGCCGGGAGAGGCTTGAACCTGCCTCCCCCTAGCCACTAATGTGGCGACATGGTCGCGCCGTCCCCTCCTCCCGACACCTTCAACGTCCTGTGGCTGCAGGCCGCCAGTTGCGGCGGCTGCACCATGTCGGCCCTGGCGGCCGACGATTCCGGCATGCTGCGCGCCCTGGAGCGGTTCGGCATCCGCCTGCTGTGGCACCCTTCGCTCTCCGAGGAATGCGGCGCCGAGGCGCTGGCCATCCTCGAGGATTGCGCCGCCGGGCGGGTGCGGCTGGACTGTCTGTGCGTCGAGGGCTCGGTGCTGCTGGGCCCCGGCGGCTCGGGTCGCTTCCAGATGCTGTCGGGCAGCGGCAAGCCCATGAAGGACTGGATCTCCCGGCTGGCCGCCAAGGCCAACCACGTGGTGGCGGTGGGCAGCTGCGCGGCGTTCGGCGGCGTGCCGGCCGCCGGCAACAATCCCACCGACGCGCGCGGCCTGCATTATTCCGGCTGGGACATCGGCGGCGCGCTGGGCAAGGGCTTTCGCTCGGCCTCAAACCTGCCGGTGGTCAACATCGCCGGCTGTGCCCCCCATCCGGGATGGATCGTCGAGACCCTGGCGGCCCTGGCGCTGGGCGACATGACGCCCGAACATCTGGACGCCCTGGGGCGGCCGCGCGCCTATGCCGACCATCTGGCCCATCACGGCTGCGGCCGCAACGAGTTCTACGAGTTCAAAGCCAGCGCGGCGCGGCCCTCCGATCGCGGCTGCCTGATGGAGAATCTCGGCTGCCGCGCCACCCAGGCGCCCGGCGACTGCAACATCCGCCGCTGGAACGGCTTTGGCTCGTGTACCGACGGCGGCTACGCCTGCATCAACTGCACCTCGCCGGCCTTCGAGACGCCTTCGGGTCCGTTCCAGGAAACCGCCAAGGTGGCCGGCATTCCCGTCGGCCTGCCGGTGGACATGCCCAAGGCGTGGTTCGTGGCCCTGGCGGCGCTGTCCAAATCAGCGACGCCCCAGCGGGTTCGCACCAACGCCCACGCCGACCACGTCATCGTTCCCCCCGCCCGCCGGTCTCCGAAGACACCATGACCAACGCTCCCACCCGCCTTATCGTCGGCCCCTTCAACCGGGTGGAAGGCGACCTTGAAGTCACGCTGGACGTCCATGACGGCGTGGTGGCCGAGGCCCGCGTCAACGCCCCCCTCTACCGTGGCTTCGAGCAGATCCTGCAAGGCCGCCCAGCCGCCGATTCCCTGGTGATCGCGCCGCGCATCTGCGGCATCTGCTCGGTGTCGCAATCGGTGGCCGCCGCCCGCGCCCTGGCCGGGCTGGAACGCCCCGATGTTCCGGCCAACGGCACGCTGGCCGCCAACCTGATCCTGGCGGCCGAGAACGCCGCCGACCATCTGACCCATTTCATGCTGTTCTTCGCCCCCGATCTGGCGCGGGAATGCTATGGCGAGCGCCCATGGTACGCGGCTGCGCGGCGGCGCTTCACGGCGGGAAAAGGCGAATGCGCCCGCGCCCTGCTTCCCGCCCGCGCCCGCTTCCTGCATCTGATGGGCCTGCTGGCCGGCAAGTGGCCCCATTCCCTGGCCCTGCAGCCGGGCGGCGTCACCAAGTCCATCGATCCGGGCGAGAAGATCCGCCTCCTGTCCATCGTCGCCGAGTTCCGCGAAGCGCTGGAAACCCACCTGTTCGCTGCCCCCTTGGAGGCTATCGCCGCCCTGGACGGCATCGGCGCGCTGGAGGCCTGGGCCGACGCCGCCCCGCCCGAGCAGGGCGACTTCCGCCTGTTCCTGCACATCGCCTGCGACCTGGACTTCACCGGGCTGGGCCATGGACCGGGGCGCTTCGTCTCGTCCGGCAGTTTCGGGTTGTTCGCGCCAGGCGTCTGGACCGGCGCGGCCCTGACGCCGTTCGACCCCGCCCAGGTGAGCGAGGATCACGCCCACAGTTGGATGGAAGGTGGAATCCTCTCTCCCTTCGCCGGCCTGACCGTTCCCGCCCCCGACAAGCCGGCGGCCTACACCTGGTGCAAGGCGCCGCGCCTGGACGGCCAGGTGGCCGAAGTGGGCGCCCTGGCCCGCCAGGTGGTGGACGGCCATCCCCTGGCCCGCGCCCTGACCGCCGCCCGCCCCGGCGGCTCGGTTCACGACCGGGTAGTAGCGAGATTGCTGGAACTGGCCCGACTGATCCCCGCCATGGAAAGCTGGATTCGCGCCATCCGCCCGGGCGAGCCGTTTTGCGCGCCCCCCTCTCAACCGGCGGACGGCCTCTCGGTGGGAATGGTCGAGGCGGCCCGCGGAACGCTGGGCCATTGGCTGGGCCTGCAAGGCGGCAAGATCGCCAGCTACCAGATCGTCGCCCCCACCACCTGGAACTTCTCGCCCCGCGACGCCCAGGGCAACCCCGGCGCCCTGGAAACAGCCCTGGCCGGCACCCCGGTCCTGCCCGGCGAAACCACCCCGGTGGCCGTCCAGCACGTGGTCCGTTCCTTCGATCCCTGCATGGTCTGCACGGTGCATTGAAAATTTATCTTTACATTTCAATGAATTAACACCATGCGTCACGAATTTGTCCCTCTGGCGTCACTAATTGAATGGGGTTGGCGGAATCGTTAGGGTTGTTTGGTTGGAATGCTGCGATGCCGAGAGTCATGTTTACAAATCTCTTGACATCTGCCTACATAGAGAAAGATTCCCTCCCTTCCATGCTCCTGCGCTTCTGTTTCTATGTTCGGGCGCGCAGAGATCCGTGTTTTGCCGAATGCTCCTGACCTCGGGAGCCAATTTAATAATAGAAGGGGATTGACCTATGGGAACCAATCTAGAGATCGCCAAGAACCGTTTGTTCGGGGATGGCGGGCTGCAAGTCAGCAATGTCAAGTTATTCCCTGGGAGCAACCGCGATGTTACCCAGGAGCAGATTGCCGAGCAGGTTAACAAGATTATCGGCCAACTTGATGCTGGCGATTATGACGTGATTGAGGACTGAATCTCTGATCATGCCGTATCGCGACCTTTATGAAATTTGCCAAAAGCAAAGCCTCCACATCCCTAGAAACTTCATAAAATCCGAGGTTCTTCGGCTCACCGGAAAAGAGAAGATCAGAGTTGTATGCACCGACTCTGATCCATCTCTTTGTCGAGGGATGTTCATATCTTTTGGGAATAACGAAAGCAACATTGCCCGCCAATGCGGCTGCGATGTGATAGTTCTTGCTAGGGGCATGAATAGATGCTGGCAAAGAATCGTTTACATCAAAGAGCTAATGCATTTATTTGACGCACATGCCGAATCTACTTTCGGCGGCCACGAATTTGATACGCTACTCAGTGAAATGTCTGGAGCAGAAACTCCAACCCGATCTCCTCAGTGGAGGTCTGAAATAAAGGCATTTTGGATGGCACTAGCCTGCCTGTGTCCAGAAGACAAGCGCATTAATTTTATGGAATTAAGAAAAAGCGGGAAGATCGATGACTACTCAATTGCCCTGCAACTCCGTATTCCGCAACAATATGTTCCAAGGCTTTTCCAGCAAAACTACGGACTTATAATTCAAGAAATACTTAATAACGGATCATAGGCCCTTCGTTCTTATTGCTGTGTCGGAACGCTGATCCAGTCATCTCCACGTTTGTCGCGGTAAAGGGCGGCCATCTCGGCAGACTTATGGCCGAGGAGCGCCTTAGCGAAAGCTTCACCGCGCTCGTCCGTCCACAGCCTGGCGGCCAGTGATCGGATCTCATGGAAGGTCGGCGGGGTCTTGCCATCGGAGCCGGTGACCCCGGCCTTATCGCGGGCCTCGGCGAATTCCCCCGAGATCGTCTGGACCCGGATCGGGTCGCCCGGCTTGGCCCTGCCTGCTATGGCGCTGTGGTGAAGGAAGTACCGCGAGAGCACGTTGTCGCGGCAGCGGCCAATCACATCGGACAGAGACCAATTCACCGCCTGCAGGCGGATGTCGAGCGGTATGGACACCCGATTCCCGCCCTTGCCCTGGATGACCCACAGCCGGCCGTCATGGACATCGCGCGGCCCCAGTCCACGCAAGTCCTCGCGCCGCTGGCCGCTGATCAGCGCCAACTCCATCGAGCGCGCCACCCGAGCCGGCATGTGCTCCAGGGCATAGGCGTGGATCTTGAGGAAGTCTTCGAGGGTCAGGCGCGAGCGTTCCACCTCGACCGTGACCGCCTTGGTCACGGCGACGGGGTTGGTGCTGATCCAGCCAGCGGCGATGGCTTCGTTGAACACCGACAGCAGGAACGAGCGCATGGCCTGGGCCATCCGTTCCTTGCCGGCATCCTCATAGCTGCGGATGAAATCGGCGACATCCTTGGTGGTGATGTGCTCGACCTTCTTGTCCGACCATTGCCCCTCAATTGTGCGGAGGCGCTGGCGGAAGGAATCGGCCGAGGACTTGGCGATCTTCTTGCGCTCCAGCCGCTTGTCGATATCGGCGCGCACCAGATCGGCCAACTTGGTGAAGGTGGTGTCGCCGGCCCCGGTAATGCGGTCGATCAAGCTGCGCTTCTCGCGCAGGCCGAGGACGTGGAGATTGGCCTGGACGGCCTGGGCGAAGGCTGCGCGCTTGTCCCGCCCGATGCCGTATTCCTTGCCGGTGGTCGGGTCCACCCATGAATAATAACCGCCCCGCCGACACTTCACGTTGGCGGGCCAATCGCGCCGGGCCATGCTACGACGCCTTCCGGGCGGCATTGATCCTCTCGACCAGGGATGGCGTGGGTCGCCCACACGGGCTGTACACCGCGTCCGCCCTGACGAAGTAGGTTCGGCCGTGCTTCTCGGGCGGCGGAAAGATTTTTCCATCGCGCACCCAGGAATACAAGGTGTTGGCGTGGGGGCGGGCCTCGCCGTACTCGCGTTCCGCCCATGATGAGAGCGGTATCAGCCGAGGGTCAGTCATGCTTCCCTCCGTTCCGCATGGCCTTGTTGCGGACCTTGCGCTCGCGCTCGTCGCGGAGCCATTCGTCGATCATCTGGCACAGCCTGGTGAAGCCGCCCTTGAGGCGCTTGCCGCGCCATTCCATGGCGAAGTCGTAGAGGGCGGCCCCGCGCTCGTACCGGCGCTTGTGCCAGTCCTGGCGGCATTTCGGCCGGCAGAATTCCTGGTCCTTGCGGGCGGCATAGAACGGGTGGCCGCATTCCCGGCAGTGCTGCAGTTGCGGCTGGTTCCGGGGAGCGGGAGAAGCGTTTGACGGGGTGTCTGACGCGGCGGCGAGCATGGCCTATCTCCCCTTGGCGTTGATCAGCCGGTCGAGGTGATCGTCGGCGGTGGCGAACGGGATCTCGTCGTCGAGGTCCGGCGGATTCCAGCCGCTGCCGGTGCCGCCGCCGCCACCATTGCCGTAGCCGGTGCGGGTGCTGGTGCGGCCGTAATCGTCCTCGCTCGGCGGCTGGCCACCGCCCGCCGATCCGAGCAGGGTCAACTCGCCCTTGAAGCGGCCCAGCACCACCTCGGTCGAGTAGCGTTCGACACCCTGCTGGTCGGTCCACTTGCGGGTCTGCAGCGCGCCCTCGACGTAGACGCTGCTGCCCTTGCGCAAGAACCGCTCTGCCACTTCGGCGTGGTGGGGATTGAAGATCACCACCCGGTGCCATTCGGTCTTTTCGCGGCGCTCGCCCGAGGCCCGGTCCTTCCAGGTCTCCGAGGTCGCCAGCGAGAGGTTCACGATCTTGCTGCCGTCCTGGCTGGTGCGGACCTCGGGGTCGCGCCCGAGGTTGCCGACCAGGATCACCTTGTTCACGCTTCCGGCCATGGCTTATGCGCTCCGCTCTTCGGGCTGATGCTGGATGGCCCAGCCATAGATTTCCTGGGCCGCATTCTGGTAGGCGGCGGCCATGCCCTTCATGTGCGCGAAATTCGCGCCCGGATATGCTTCGGCCTTCGCCTGCTTGTCGGAAAGCCAGTCGCCAGCGCGATCAAACGCAAGGCGCGTTGCGGCATCGGCAATCATGGCTTCGCGTTCGGTAAGGGGACCGTTCAGCAGATCGCGGTCCAATTCTGCGTGGTTACGCTTCTTCATGGACACGCGCTCCTCCGGTTGGCGTTCGGGCACCAGCGGCCGAGGCGGTCAAGCCATGCCTCCATCGCCTTGGTCCAGGGCCATGGCTTGATGGTGGTCGGAAGGGGCGCGGGCAACTGCCCGCCCCACTCGGGGCCGGTGCGCAGCAGGTCGCGCCGCTCGGTGGACAGGGCGGTGAGGTCGGCCAGCTTGACCTGGGCGCGGATGTAGGTGGGCTGCGGGTATTCGAGGCCGGCGGCGGCGTGGATGGCGGTATCCACCGCCATCTCCAGCGCGTCCATGGCATCGCCCGCGCCCAGGGTCTTGAGCGCGCTCTTCAAGGGCGTGGTGTGGTCGCCGATATACGCCTCGTGGGCATCATGGAGCAGGCCGTGCAGGCGCAGGTCCGGCTCCAGCATGTCGGCCACCAGCACGCAATGCTGGGCCACGCTGTAGAAGTGGGTCGTGTGGCCGTTGAACCGGCAAATCTTGGCCAGGGACTCGGCCACGTCGAGCCAGTCCACGTCGGAGGCCGTGGCCCCCAACAGCGGGAACGCGCGGCCCTGGGCGGTCTGAATCCAGGGATGTGAAGTCATGGCAGGCTCGCTATCAGGGTGGCGGCGGTGATGGCCATTCCGCTGGCCCAGGCCAGCACGGTCCATCCGAACGGGGTCAGCAGGCGGAGCGGGTTGCGGCGACGCATCGTGCCCTCCTTGGGAAGTACCGGGCCGCCGCGTGGCGGCCCGGCATGTCGTCACTGCTCGGGGCTGCCGACGAACAGGGGGAGGTCCGTCTCCTCCCGCGCCTTGTTACACGCCTCGGTGAAGGCGTGGTCGAAGACGAGGTCGGTGCGGTGCAGTTCGTAGAACCACGAAATCGCCCCGGCCCGGAGCCGGTAGCGGAGCCGCACGGCCACCCGGTAGAGCGCGCCCGAAAGGAACACGGGGATGGCGATCAGGAAGAGGTTGGGAACCTTCAACGGCTGTCCGGCCTCGTCCTGGTGCTCGCTGGTGAACTGCAGCGAGACCTCGCCCGAGGAAAGATTGGTGGCCTGGCGGACCTGCTCGTTGGCGCGCACCGAGAGTCCACGCGAGAGTTCCATCAGCTTCGTCGGGCTGGCGAACGACCCGCCAAGCATGGAGGCGAGGTGGACCATGGGGTCGTCGCGGTCCAGCGGCGCACCGACCATGTCGGGCGGGGCGATGACGTCGGTGATCCGGTCCTCCAGGAACTCGGCGAATTCCTGCTGGCTCATGGCCGTGCAGTTCTTGTCCTTCCAGGCCCGCCATTCGTTGGAGAGGGGGAAGTTATAGACCGCCCGGTGCTTGCCGAAGCGGGGCTGCCCTTCCGCGCCCTGCCGGTGATAGTCCAGCACGCCCTGCAGGCTGGGGCGCTCCATGTCGTTCATGGCATACAGGACCGAATCCGCATCCTTGAAGCGGTTGACGTGGCCGATGAGGCTTTGCAGGTCGCGCAGAGTGGCGGTTCCCTGGCGGCGCTCGGGGGAGGTGCGGAACTCGTCGAGGAACGGCTTGGTGCTGTGGGCCTGCAGGCCCTTCGGCAGCACCAGAACCTGGGTTTCGACCTGGCCGTCCTGCCCCTTGATGGTGACGATCTCGGGCTTGATGTGGTCGTGGACGATCCGCGCGATGGACGCGGGGTCGGTGGTGACCACGGCGATATCCTGATTCATGTGCGATTCCTTGTGGTTGGGGTCAGACAGACCGCACTTCGCGGTCGCCGGTCACGTCACGGACGCGGCCGAACAACTGCATCTGGCGGGGATTTTCGGGGCTGAAGTTGTTGCCCGGCGTCGACCACGCGATGGAGCGGTCGCGCTTGACCTTCGGTTCGGCGACCTTGAAATCGGCCACGATGTCGAAAACGCCCTTTTCCAAGGTGAAATCGATGCTGATGACCATCTTCCCCTTCGGCTTCCCGCCGAAGGCGATGACGTGGTCATTCATCGCGGCATTGAGGTCGCGGAGTGCTTCGGAGAGATCGGCGTTGAGCTTGCCGTCCTCCAGCATGGCAATGAAGGTGCTGAAACTCCGGGGCTCTTCCGGCCCGGCATCCGGCTGGTAATCGGTGTCGTTGGGCACTGCACTCTCCTGTGGTTAAGCGTCCGCGAGGGCGCTCCGATCCGCATGGGTGGTGCCGTTGCGCGGCAGCCAGCGGGGAGCATGGTCGTGGGCGTTGGGGACCGCCTGCAGGCGGTTGCGCGGCAGCACGGTAGTGCTGCGTCCTCCGTCGCGGCCCTCAGCGAAGGCGGCGGCGAGGTGGCCTTCGTCCTTGCGGTCGAAGGGGTTCGGATCATCGGTGGTCCAGCCGGATTCCTTGGCGAGCACCCCGGTCCACCGCGCCGCGATGATGGACGCGGCGGGCGGAAGCTGGCGGGCAAAGTCGGCGTGGTCGAGGATGGCGCGGGTATCCATCAGCCGCGCTCCCCATCGGCCCGCTCAAGCTGGCACTGGAGGTTCCACGCCTCGGCCAGTTGGGCGCGGGCGGCGTCCACCGCGCGCTGCACGTCGCGGTACATGCGCGGGTCATCGCTTTCGGCGATGGCCTGCAGGGCGTCGTACAGCTTGCTGTAGGTGTCCCAGTGGAAGGGGTGCTTGCGGCGGGCCATATCAGTTACCCTCCCCGCGAGCCTTTGCGATGAGGGTGGCCAGTTTTTCGTGTTCGTCGGCGGTAAATTTCGGGCTTCCGCTCGCCTTATCGATCTTCCTGGCAACGCGCTCCAGAGCGGCCAGCAAATCAGGTGCGGCGGCTATCAGGCGGGCGTCGGCAATGTCGATTTCCTCGGCCAACGTGATGGTGCCGTAAGGGCCAATTGCGGTGACGTTGGCGATCTCGTCGTCGGTGTTGTCGTAAATGCCGTTGTCCGGCTCGGTGATTTTCCAGGGTCCGGGGGTGGTGGTGCGGGGCATTGGGGCCTCCATCGCTGTGGATGCCCAACATATACCGTCGCGCAAATTTGCGTTCCACTCAAATTTTGCGGATAACGCAAATTTATGTCTAAGCGTGGCCCGTCTGGTTTATTCGGGGGTCATGTCGCGCCGCATCATCGTCGGTTGTATTTCCCGACGATGAGATAGATACCGAATACTTCGGCGCGGGGAATGTCGAATTCCTCGGCCGGATTGTACTGCTTGAGCTTCACCCGCTCGGAGTCGGCGGTGATCAAGGTCTTCACCAGGGCGTCGTGCTTGCCATTGCCGTCCGCCTTAACCACCAGCACGTCGTCGCCTCGGTTAGCCGGGCGGCTGGGATGAACCAGGATCATGTCGCCCTGGCGATAGGCCGGCTCCATGGACTCTCCAATCACGTACATGCCGAATCCCCCCTTCACACCGAACAGCGGCTCGGGGCGCTTCACCCACTCCATAGGATGCTCGAAGTCGATGGTCATTCCGGTCGATCCGCCCTGGGCGGCGGCATAGATCGGGAGGTCGCGCTGCTCGCCGACCAAACCATCCGTCACCAAGCCCTCTGCGCGGGTCCGGCGTAACGCGTCCATCAGGAACGCTCCCGATCCGGCGGCCGGGTCGATGATCTGCACCCCCGGCTTCGGCTTGCGGATGGAGACCCGCCCGACCTGCCCCAATTCGTCCTGGCGTAGCGGCCTGGTGCCTTCCGGCGGCGGCGCGTAAAGCGCACCTGGATCGATTCCGAAGGCGCGCGAAATAGCCTCGGTAGTGTCCTGGGTGAGGCCGATATGCCCGCCCTCGATTCGGGACACGGTGGCAACGGCCCGGTCGATGGCGTCGGCCAGATCTTCCTGGGTCATCCCCCGCGCCTTGCGCCACTGTTTCACATAATGCTTGGTCATGCCGGGTATCCTTGCACAGGGCGCGGGGTCACGCCATCGCACCAGAGTAAATATTCCGCGCCTTTCCTATTGCGCAAATTTGAGCCTCACGTAATATATGGCGTCATGAAACTCGCCACATACCTTCGTGAGACGCATACGTCGCAACGCCAATTCGCCACGCTGATCGGGCGGAGTGAGGCGTCCGTAAGCCGCATTGTCCGAGGGCTGGATCGTCCAGACTGGACCACCATGATCCGCATCCACCGGGAGACCGGAGGGCAGGTTACGCCCAGCGACTTTCTCCCCGACGCGGAGGTGGCGTGATGGTCGGCCGGCTCCTCCTTGATCCGCCGGCCCTCCTCCAGCGCCCTGTCGTACCGCTCAAGCTGTCGCCGGATGATGGCCGCGTTCGGACCGTCCGGCATGCGGCGGAGCGTGGCCCGCAGGGCTTCCGCCAGTTCCTCCATCGTTTTCCCGCTCTTAGCCATGGGTTGCGTCCCTACGAAAGTTGTCGCGCGACGATGGCCGAGGTTGCGCGGGACAGCGACTACAATCACAAGGGGAAAGCGTCGTGACCAAGCCGCGCTCGCCGGAAAGTTTCGAGGATGCCGCCATGGAAGTGGCGGTCGGATTGGGTGTGCCCGAGTGCGCCCGCCTTATGGACCGATCCGAGGGGGCGGTGCGGGCCTGGACCGATCCCGATAAGGAGGGGCGGCCCACCCTGCACCAAGCGGTGCAGATGGATGCCGAGTTCGCCCGCCGATTCAAGGGCCGCGCGCCGTTCCTGGCCGCCTACCTGCATGCCCTGAAACGGTTGTGCGGCGAAGGCCCCACGGAATTCGGCGATGTGCTGGATGAAACGCTCGACGTGCCCGAGGCGGTCGGCCGCCTGGTGGCCACCATCCGGCGGGTGACGGCGGCCCACTCGGAAGGTGGCCGTTCGATCACCGCCAACGAATACCGCGACGTGCGCGCCGCCATGCGCGACCTGCGCCGTGAGATCGACGAGCTGGAAGCGGCCATTGATGCCGATGCCATGGGGAGCGGCCGATGATCGCCCCCGGCTACGAATCCCTGCAGGAGGTACTGGCCCAAGCCTATGCCCAGGCCGCCCACGGCAAGGGCAAGGAGCGGCACGCCAGCGGCGAGCCGTTCGAGGCCCAGCCCATGATGGCGATCACCAACATGGTGGGCATCGGGTTCCCCCTGGGCCAAGCCTGCAAGAAGGCGCAGGAGGCCGCCCGCATGGTGGCCGAGGGCCAGCCGCACCGCGCCCGCGCCGAGTTGCTGGGGGCCATCGTCTACCTTGCCGGGGCGGTGCTCGCCCTGCCCATGCCGCCCTGCGCCGAGGCGGCCCCCGCTGGGGACAATATCGGTGCTGCGCCCACGGGCGTTTCCTCCCTCACCTCGCCGGGCCGGGGCGAACACCCTGCGCCCGGCACTTCTTTGGGTGGGAATCAATGACGCGCCCGCGCGCCATAGACCTGTGCTGCTGCGCGGGCGGTGCCAGCATGGGGCTGCATCGGGCTGGGTTCGATGTGGTGGGCGTCGATATTCGGCCGCAGCCCCGTTACCCCTTCACCTTCATCCTTGGTGACGCCCAAGAAGCGGACCTTGCCGGGTTCGACTTTGCCTGGGCCTCTCCTCCGTGCCAGCGGTGGACACCCCATGCCCAGCAGCATGGGACGTGCGATGACCACCCCGACCTTGTGACGCCCATGCGGGACAAATTGCGCGCCTGGGGGGGGGCATACTGCATAGAGAATGTGCCTCGTTCTCCCGTGCGCCCCACGCTGATCCTCACCGGCGATCTGTTCGGCCTCAACACGTACAGGAAGCGGCACTTCGAGACCAACTTCCTGGTGCTCGCCCCGAAGCCGGGAAAGGCGTTTGGTCCGAAGACTCGGCCCGGTTCGGTGACCGTTGCAGGAAGCAGCGGGGGCCGCTCCATGCGTGACGGTTGGCAGAACGGCGATAAGGCTGCATGGCAGGCAGCCATGGGTATCGACTGGATGACCAACGCCGAGATGGCCGAGGCCATCCCGCCGGCTTATGGGGAATTCATCGGCCGGGCGGCCCTCGCCTATCTTGGGAGGGCGGCGGCATGACCCACGTCCGCACCTCCCTCGACCGTGTCCTCACCGCCCGCCGCGATCCCGATAAGGTGAAGCGCGACGGATGGCATGAGGTCGGCGTGCTGGCCGTGTCGGTCGACGACGGCCGCCTGGATGCCTTCGAGCGGCAGTTTCTGATCAACCTGGGAAACAGGCTCTACGGCCCCCGAAATGGCGGGGATGGTGCCGTGGTAACGGGCACCTCCGCCGATACGCCTCCCGCCACGTTTGACGCGAAGCGTTTGAACGCTTCCGGGGGTGGCCTGTGAGCGGCCCGTTCGTCCACCTCTGCTGCCATCCCGGATGCCGGGACTGGGGATCGTTCGGCGAGGGCGTGAGCCTGCGCCAGGGCCGCGAGGGGAAATGGTGGTGCCGCGCGCACCTCCCCGAATCCTACGGCAAACACCAACACCCGGCGGCGGCTCGGCCGCTTTCCGGTGACCCGGCGGCCACGTCCGCGCCGCCCCCTCCACCCAAACCGAAGAAGCCCACACAGGGGACTCTGCTATGACGACGACGCCCGAATCAGATATCCGCACCGCGCGGGACAAGCGCACCTTGGCCCGGCAACTCCGCCATCTGCGGCCGGGGGAGATGGTGGTCTATCACATGGGCCACCTCGCCCGTGACCGCGAGATCAACGGCCCTCTGGCCGAGTCCATCGGCGAGTTGGCCGATACCGCCTGGTCGCTGGCCCGCAGCGGGGCCGGGGTGCTGTACCAGCAGCGCCTGCCCGATGGCGGGTTCGCCTACTTCTATGAGGCGAGGCGGCAATGACCCATCAGGCGTCGTGGTCGCCGGCCGACACCGCACTGCGGACACCGCCCCATAATTATGAGGCGGAGCAGGCCCTGCTCGGCGCGCTGCTGCTGAATTCGGCCGTGCTGGACAAGGTGGCGGAGATCGTCGCGCCCGAGCACTTCGCCGACCCCGCCCACGGCCGCATCTATGCCGCCATCCGCGACCTGTCCGATCAGGGCCAGAAGCCGAACCCGGTCACGCTCAAGTCCTACTTCGAGCGTGATTCGGGGTTGGCCGACATCGGCGGCACCGTCTACCTCGCCCAGTTGGCCAATAGCGTGATCAGCACCATCAATGCCGACGATTACGCCAAGCTGGTGCGCGACATGGCCGACCGCCGCGCCATCATCGAGGCGTGCATGTCCGCCATGGGAGAAGCCTACGACCCGCGCTGGGAAGTTCCGGCCAAGGCCATCGTCGAGCAGTTGGAGGGCAGCCTCACCGATCTGGCAGCCGACGCCTCGCTCGGCGGCAAGCCCGAGTCGGTGTCCACCATCCTGCCGCGCGTGGTGAGCACGGTGGAGGCCGTTTACAAGGGCGAGCGGTCGCTGCTCGGCCTGCCTTCCGGGTTCGACCGCCTGGACAAGCTGATCTCGGGCCTGCAGCCCGGCTGCCTGTACCTGCTGGGAGGACGCCCGAGCATGGGCAAGAGCGTGCTGGGCGAGAACATCGCCCGCAACGCCTCGGCGCTCGCCACCGAGGCCGGCGGCGGCATGGTGATGATCTTCTCCCTGGAAATGACCAAGGAGGAACTCGGCCAGCGCGCCATGGCCGCCGCCACCGAGATTCCATTCCACGCCATCCGCAACGGCCGCGTCACCGCCCAGCAGATGGAGGCCCTGTGCCTGGCGGGCCAGGATCTCGGCCGGCTGCCCGTGATCATCGACGACACGCCCGGCCTCACCGTCGCGGCGATCCGCGCCCGCGCGCGGCGGGTCAAGCGCAAGAACGGCCTCAAGCTGGTGGTGGTCGACCACCTACACCTCGTGTCCGGCAACGGCGGCGAGAACCGCAATGTCGAACTGGCCACCATCTCGAAGGCACTCAAGGGTCTGGCAAAGGAGTTGGAGGTGCCGGTCCTGCTGCTGGCCCAGTTGAACCGCAGCGTCGAGCAGCGCGAGGACAAGCGCCCGCAGTTGGCCGACCTGCGCGAATCGGGGGCCATCGAGCAGGATGCCGACGTGGTGATGTTCGTGTTCCGCGAGCAGTACTACCTGGAGCGCGCCGAGCCGCACCGACGCGCCGACGAATCCGACGACAAGTTCAATGACCGTTTCAGCCGCTGGCAGCACCGCTGCGAGGAGGTCTGGAACACGGGCGAGGTGATCGTCGCCAAGCAGCGCAATGGTCCCGTGGGGACCGTCCGGCTGGCCTTCCATGGCCAGTATTGCCGCTTCGCAAACCTCGACCATGACACAGGGGAGGATGGCAATGGATGATAAACGGCTACGATTTGCGGCCGATGTCGCTGAGAAGGCTGGGGTTTCTAGATCCCTGATTTTAGCCGTGATGTGGTGCATCGAAGATTTCTACAAGCGCGACAAGCCGATCGACTACCAGGAAATCGCGGTGGTGATCGACGCGGACGAAGTCGACGTGGCTGCTGCCATTGCAGCCATTCGCTTGGTCGCAAAAGAATGGGAGATCTTGTGATGGCGCGCATCAGAACGATTAAGCCTGAATTCTGGACGAGTGAGCAGATCGTTGAATGCTCCAGAGATGCGCGGCTGCTGTTCATCGGCATCTGGAATATCTGCGATGACGCGGGCATTCACCCGGCCGCGCCCAAGGTGATCAAGATGCGGGTGTTTCCGGCCGATGATGACATCACGTCGGACAGCATTCGGGGAATGCTCGACGATTTGGTGCGCCACCGGCTGATCGCGTTCTTCGACTCGGACGGTACGGAATACCTGCGGGTCACCGGCTGGAGTAAGCACCAGAAGGTGGAGCGCCCAAACTATAAGTACCCGAATCCAGACGCTATATCGCCGAATAACGGGGGAAAAGAGCGGGTTAATGCGGAGAGTTCACGTCGATCTTTCGACGATAGCTCTCCGAACGATCACCGATCAATCGGGGACCGTTCGACCCCGGAAGGGAAGGGAAAGGAAGGGAAAGGAAGGGAATCCCCCCCATCTCCCCCCCGGCAAGTCCCATCGGCGGCACCAAGCGATGCTGTGGATCGGGTTCGGAAGTTGGTCTGGACGCTGATCGGCAAGGATCAGGGTTGGATCGGGACCAAGCTGGTTTCCACCGACGTGGAGGGGGTGAGGCAGGTCCGTGGGTGGTTCGACCTGGGGCTGTCCGAGGATCGGGTGTTGGCCGAGGTGGAGCGGGTGTTCACCGCCGCCAAGGAATCCGGCACCAGCATCGGGCGGCCGTGGGCCTACCTCGACCGGGTGATGCGCTCGCTGGCGGAGGAAGGCTCGGCAACGGCCGAGGCAGGCGGCAACGGCATCCTGGACGCGACCCCATGGGTGCAGCGGGTGGAGTCCTTCCGATCCAAGGGCTTCTGGGTGGACGGCTGGGGTCCGCGCCCCGGTGAGGATGGTTGCCTCGTGCCCGCCGACGTGCTGGCCAGCCATGGCTATGGAGCGCGGGCATGAAAACCGTGATCGACATCGAACGGCTGCTGCACTGGACATATCAAGCCCAGGCGGCGGATGCGGTGACCAAGCGCGTGGTGCGCGGCCTGTGGCCCTCGGGCTATGGCAGCATGCTCAACGCCGTGGTGCAGCAGGGGTTGCTGGGCGTGCGGATCGACTGCTCCGGTCCCGGCCTGTGCCCCGACGATCTCCACCCCGATGCCGAGGCGGTCCACGACGCGGTGCGGTCGCTGCCCGCCCTGCAGGTCGGGCTGGTGATCGAGTACGCCAAGTCCGGCCTGCGGCCCGACTGGATGGAGGGCGAGGAGCCAGCCTACCGCCCCATCCTGCGCAGCAACGGCAAGCCCAAGATGGAGTACTGGGATCGGGAGCAGAAGCGCCCGGCATATTGCTGCGTCGAACTGGTGCCCGACCCGGAGAGCATCGCCTTCGCCCGCGCCATGTACGAGGAGTGGTGGGACGCCCTCGCCACCCTCGCTGCCAAGCTGGACGATCTGGAGGACCATATGGTCACTGGACCGGGCTTCGACCGCAACCCTTGGATGGCCCCTTGACTTCCGGGGTAAAAGTTGACAACACTCTCCCAGCCTATCGAAGAACAGCCCGCCACCCAGCAATGGGTCGGCGGGCTTCGTCGTCTCTGGGCATCCCCTTCCCGCCCCGCATGGGCATCGGGCCGGTGTGTCAATCCTGCCACTCGGCGGGGGTCTGTGGCATCGACGCCA